>DYML01000027.1:5594-25588 GCA_020721605.1 Anaerolinea thermophila | reverse complement strand
ATTATGACAGGTTATTTTGTTTTGTCAAGGAATTGCTGGAAAACACAGCAATTCCAAATCTAAAATTTCCGACACCGCTAAGGAGCATGATTTTGTTGTTTTTTCAAACCGTCCACGAATTTTTCACGAATAAACGAATGTCCGATCACAAATTCGAGCATTCGTGACCTATTCGTGGATGGTTGGCGGCTCAAATCGTCCAGTTTTGCGATGATTGGGTTCAGATTTGGAATTGCTGTGTGTTTTCCAATACCGCAATCATTAAAAACAATGGGAGGGGTGGCAGTCACCGTACATTTTGGGCGTATATCTTTTTGATAACAGGTGACTGCCACCTATTGAATGGGAGTGACGGTTGGCTATTCTTGTGGAATTTGGCTGCATGGCATTGTGCGCGGCGCAGTGTCTTGCAAAGCCATATTTGAAATTGCTGCCGCCCGCTCAGATTGGAATCTTTGGTTATTTTTGCGTAATTTCAACAACCCAGGCAATGAAGTTTTCGGTTGAGTCTCCGCTGCGTTCTGCCTTGATATGCCCCTGACCCCAGACGGTTTCAAAATCCACATTTTCCACACGTTCATAGTTTTTCAGCGCCAGCGCCAGGTTCATTTCGACTGTGTTTGCTGTGTCGCCTTGTGTGATGCCAGTGCGGATTCTCCAGTGCTGCGCAACGGTGGCGGTCTGATACCCTTCGTAGTACGGCAGCAGGTAGTACATGGGGTTGTATAAATTCATGCGGTACGAAATGCCGCTTCGAAATTTGTCGAGAGCCTGCAAGTCGGCGGCATACGCACTCACATAGGATGCATCCCAATTTGCATATTGCGCGTATTCTGTTTGATTGGCAGACAAGAGGTTTGCCATTACGGAGTCGAAGTGCAGGGAATCGCTCTCGTCGTTGCCAAAGGCGTTGTTCTCCGCCGCATTGCGATCCAGCGCATCGAACGCGCCCACGCTCTTGGACGGATTCTTCTGGCTGTTGATAAAACCCGCCAGGCTGGTGATTTTGGCGGTATGGGTTGCGGCATCGTAGGCGATCCATTGTCCTTCCTTGTTCAGCGCATCCATGTATTCCTGTACAGTTTGGTAGGTTGTAGAGGTGGCTTCTGGCGCGCCAGCGGCGCCGGGCTTCATTCCAGCAGGGGGAGTTCCTTGCGGTCGCACACCAGTGGGAGGTGTGCCACCCGGCATTCCGCCGCCGGGGAATCCGCCCGCGCTTTCGGTGTAGGGGAAGGTGGTATCTGCCAGAAAATTATTCAGCGATGTTTCAATGGTTTTCATCAGGTAGTCGTAATAACTTCCCGCCGCATAAATGCCGCTCTCGGATTCTTGCAGGACAAGTACATTGCCGTTTTCGTCTTTGATACCGAGCGTGTTGATGTATTCCGCGTAGGATTTAGCCAGGTCTTTCGACAGGGCGGAAGTCCATGTGCCTTCGGCGCGAGTTTCTGTGGATGCGTACTGCCCCATGTTCCACTCATAGGCTCCATTGGCATAATCCAGGCTGGTGATGGGGCACCAAGCCATTACACCGGTGACAGAGTCGCTGATGTATTGTCCGCTGGCGTCGTACATCGCCGCGCCGATGGATTCAAGATACGGGAAATAAAGATTGCTGTCTCCGCTGGCGCCAATTATCGAACTTTGCGCTCCGCCGCCGCTCATACCGAAGGCGAAGAGACTGTCTGTATTGCCGGGCAGAACCTCTTTGTTGTAGCGGATAAATTTGACCGCCGCCTTGAAATCCGTTACGCCCCAGGGAGCGCCGCCGCTGTAGGTCAGGTTGCCGCTGGCGTCGTAGCCGTTATCCTTTCCGCGCATACCGGCGTGGACATAAATAAAGCCTGCCTTCAGAAAACTGGAAATTTCATCGTAGCCGTAGGCGGTTGGAGCCTGCTGCGCGGAATAGCCGGGGGTATTCACGGGCAACACCATCGGGGCGGTTTTGGCAGTAAAGCCATTGATTGCGCCCTGCTCATTGAGCGCGGCGGTAAATGTGCCATCGCTGTTGGCTGTGGCGGTCAGATAGTCGCCGGGGACATAAATCCCCAAAGTTTCGTACTCGGTGGTTTCAGGGGTGGCGGCGTACTGCACGCCAATCTGCCAGTAGACATTGTTCGCGGCATCGTAATTCCATGCGGAATTATTGAAGGTGAGCGCTTCGGCGTAGGCATCGTCCAGCGATGTGTCCAAAGGTGCGCTCTCCTCTGTGGCGGGTGCTGGGGCTTGCGGTTCCGCGCTTGCGGCTTGTGGCGCGGCGGGGGCGCAGCCTGCCAGCATGGACAGCGCAAGCAGCATTGAAAGAATTACAGAAATGTTCGATTTCATACAATCTCCTTTGTTTTTGTGTTGCCCGCATTATCACAAACGATTCTGAAGTAAATCTGAAGCGGATGTGTATATTTTTTGAGGTTTTACATGCTCGATAATTTGCGGGAGAGAAAATAAAAAAGGCTGTCCGATTTTTCGGGCAGCCTTTTTTTTCAAATACCTTATTTCAAATACTGATCGAGGAAACTGATCATCAAGGCTACGTTTTCTTCGGTTTCAAACTGGTCGCCGCCATGACCGGCTCCTGCGAGCGAGGTGTAGGTGACATCCAGGTTTGCGGCGCTGAGCGCGTCAGCCAGCATCTTGGTGCTTTCAACCGCGACAGTGCAATCCTGGTCGCCTTTTTGGATCAAGAACGGCGGAGTATCTGCGCTGATATAGGTAATCGGATTGGATTTTCCGACCTGATCAGGCACGGTTTGAATCTCCGCCCCGATATACGCTGATTCGAAGGAACCGCTGTCATTATGTTTCTGATCAGAAGCGGAGCAATTTTGAGCCTTGGCTTGGTCATCCATCTGCAAAAAGTCGGTGGGACCATAATGATTGATGACAGCCTGAACCGCTGAAGAAACCCCTTCATTCCCCAAACTGACGTCATCATAATCGCTGATATTGCCAGTGACACCCACCATTGAGGCGATATTGCCGCCCGCAGATTGACCGAAGACGGCAATCTTATCCGGGTTGAGATTGTATTCGGCTGCATTGGCGCGCAGGAAACGAACGGCGGCTTTGGCATCCTGAACTGCGGCGGGAAAGATAGCCTCCCCGGAAAGACGATAATCTATCGAAGCCACAGCATAACCAGCATCAAGCAGGGCTGTCCCGGTTGCTTCGCTCAACATACCTTTATCGCCAAATTTGAATCCGCCTCCGTGAATGTTAATCACCAGAGGGAAAGGACCCGTACCGCTGGAGGGGATGTATAAATTCAGTTTCTGGGTGGCGGAAGCGGAAGCGTAAGCCAAATCTTTGTAATTGGGTTCAACCGAGAAAGCAGCGGGAGCGCTCATTCCGCAGCCAGTGGCGCTGACGATGACCAGCAAAGCCAGCGCGATAAAAATAAACGATTTAATTTTGAACATGATTTTTCTCCTTGATGTAACTTTGAATAATTGAATTATCAAGGAGAAATGTCAAGACATTCTGAAGATGACCTGTGCATTTTCCGCAGGTTTTTTGCATGTCATTGCGAGGGCGCTCTTGGTTTTCGCCCGAAGCAATCTTCTTGCGAAAGGATGAGGTTGCTCACTGCACTGGCGTGCAGCGCAAGTGGCGACGGGAGAGCGCCGTCTCGCAACGACATCTTGAGATTTCTTGAGATTTTCTTCAGAATGGTATGCTATGATTTCAAGCTGGAAGTTGCGTAGGTCATGCTTGCAGCATGACGTTACCGTATGGTGAAGTTCGTCACGTTACAAACGTGACCTACAATATATGAGGTCAAATGGCACAAAGAATTCTCGTCGTAGACGACGACAAATCCATCGTCAAAGTTTTGGTTGGATATTTGGAACAGTCGGGCTATCAAACCCTCGCGGCGTATGACGGAGATTCCGCGCTTCATGCGCTGCGTCGCGAACGCCCCGACCTGATTCTGCTCGACTTGATGATGCCCAACCGCGACGGCTGGGAGGTGACGCAAATTGTCCGCGCCGATAAGGCGCTGGCGACCACGCCCATCATCATGCTCACCGCCCGCATTGAAGACACCGACAAAATCGTCGGCTTGGAACTTGGCGCGGATGATTACATCCCCAAGCCGTTCAACCCGCGTGAAGTGGTGGCGCGGGTCAAGGCGTTGCTGCGCCGCGTGCGGCTGGATCAATCTCCCAATGCCGCGCCGCATGTGCTGCTCAACGGCGGATTGAAATTGGATTTAGACCAGCGCGCGCTGACGGTGGATTCCCAACCCGTTGAACTGACCCGTACCGAATTCAATCTGCTCGAAGCGTTTTTATCCAACCCTGGCTTCACGCTCACCCGCGATGACCTGCTTGAAAAATCAATGGGCTACGCCTACGAGGGATTGGGACGCGCGCTCGACACGCACATCCGCAACCTGCGGCGCAAGATCGAACCCGACCCCGACAACCCAAAATATATTCAAACCGTGTACGGCGTGGGCTATCGCCTGGCAGGAGATGACCGATGAAACGCTTGTGGCTTCGCCTGAGTTTGATGATCAGCGGCGTGCTGTTTTTCATGTTCTTCATGCAATTCCTTTCCATCACGCTGGAACGCACAGGCATGAAAGAAGATTTGGATGGTCCGCCCGACGCGCCGCCCGCTGAAATTCAACAACGGCTGATTGATTTCATGCTGTTTTCGATTGTGGTTGGCGTGGGCGGCGGAGTTGTCATCGGGCGGGTGGTCAGCGCGCCGATCATTGAGTTGGTGAAAGCCGCCGACAAAATCGGCAAAGGTGATTTGAACACGCGCGTCCGTCCACATGGCAGTCAGGAGATGATTGACCTGGCGGACAGGTTCAATAAAATGGCGGAGGAATTGCAGCACGCCGAAACGCTCAAAAATAATCTGATGGCTGATGTGGCGCACGAGCTTCGTACCCCGCTGACAGTTTTGGAGGGCAATCTACGTGCCGCGTTGGATAAAGTCTATTCGCTGGATGAGGCGGAGATCGCCAACCTGTACGGGCAGACCCGCCACCTGACACGGCTGGTCAATGATCTGCGCGAACTGGCTTTGGCTGAATCAAAACAACTGCATCTGGAAAAATATCCGACTGATGTAAGTTCCTTGCTTGCGGAGGTGGTTCAGGCGCTTGATCCGCTTGCGGCGGAAAAAGGGGTTCGGCTGATTTATGAATCCGCGCAACTGCCAGAATTATCGGTTGACCCCACGCGCATCCGTCAGGCAATATTCAACTTGCTGTCGAACGCTTTGCGGCACACGCCGTCGGCTGGGAAAATTTTGGTGGCGGGCAATCAGGTCAAGGGCGAAGTGGTTTTGTCGGTCAAAGATTCAGGCGAGGGCTTGTTGCCCGATCAACTCGCGGCGGTCTTTGATCGCTTTTATCGCGCTGACAAATCCCGCAGCCGCGAAACAGGCGGAACAGGCTTGGGCTTGGCAATCGTCAAGGCGATTGTCGAGTCGCATGGCGGGCGGGTTCAGGTGTCGAGTGAAGGCTTGGGGAAGGGAAGTTTGTTTTCGATATATTTGCCGATGGCGTAAAAAACGGGTCGCCGAGGCGACCCGTTTTTTTATCCTTTTGCGTCTTCTGCCGTATTTGGCTTTTTCAAGCCCAGCAGTTTGTTTAGGATGTCAAACCAAAACGGCGAACCGAGTGAAGCCGCCAGCCCTGTTAGAAAAATTCCCAAGCCTTTAATTGCCCACTCGCGCTTATCGGTTGGAATTTTTTCCTGATTCCAGCCCACGGGCAGAGATAAGGCATCCAGCCTTGCTTTTGTTTCGGTAATACTGGCGCTGTCTTCTGGTTTTATATTTTCTGCTTGGGCAACGATGGTTTGACGCAAGGTTGGGTCACGCCAGAGTTGGTTGACAATTTCCACCGTGTCTACGTTGAAGCCCAATGCCAGCAAAATGCCCAAAATTAATCCAATGAGTGTGGTGTATTTTCGATATAACTTGGTTGCTTGAATCATGGTGGTGTCGAACCAGGATTCCACGTTTTCACGATACTCGACAATCTTTTTATCCAGTTCCGCTGTTTTTTCGCTCAGGTTGGGGATGAGATATTTAATAGTGTGCGCCAGGTAGGTATTTTCCTGCTTTAAGTGTTCCATGCTTTCGGCGGCGCTTTGCTTTAGGGTTTCCAGGCTCATGGATGCGGCAGGGACTTCGTTTGCCGTTTTGCCCGCGTTCAGAAAAATATCCACCGTTGCTTTGGCAAAAAGGGGGTTGGGAATATCAACAGGTTTGCGGGTTTTGCCCCAAAAGGTTTTGACTGACAGGGTTTTGATTAGCGGGTGTTGGTAGAACTTCTCAACCAGCGCTGGGTCTTGGAACATTTCCAACAGGCGGTCTTCGAGAAATTTTGAGCGCCAGCCAAGCGCTTCGATGAGGGTTTCTTGAATTTGGCTGGCAGTTATGCTGATGATCAGCCAGGTGACGACCAGCCCAATGCTTACTTCGAGAATGGCATCTAATTGCATGAGGTTCTCCTTGGTAAAAGTAGATTAAGTATAGGGTTGTGAGCGTCTCATTGCAAGTTGCAATTTTAGAGGCGCGCGCGGTTGATTTGTTCCAGGGTGGGCAAAAGCCGATCGAGGCTGATTAGGCTAAAGTTGGCTTGGATGCGCTGGGCTTCATCCGCAGTGAACTGTGCGCGGCGCGTTACCCAAATGGTTTGCATCCCCAAATTTTTTGCGCCCAAAATATCTGCTTGCAGGCTGTCTCCAACCATTGCGGCTTCTTCGGGGGGAATGCTCCAGCGCGCAAGCGCAATTTCAAAAGCGCGTGGGTGTGGTTTACGGTAGAAACAGGCGGCGGAAGTGAGTACAAAGTCAAAATAGGGGCGGATGTTAAAGTTGCGCATCAGAGTTTGCACGTCTTTGTCGTCGCCGGCATTGGAGAAGATGCCAAGTTTATAATTTTGAGATTTTAATTGTTGCAGGGTGTTGTGTGTGTCGTCTTCCAAAGCCCAATTCCCCTGCGTCACAGTGAACATGGCATCCAGCGCGCGGCGGATTATAAACTCGGCTACTTCGGTGTACCCCAAATCTTTAAGAAGTTCGTGTAATACAAAGTGGTAGGTGGTTTCTTGAAAATCTTTGTCGCGTTGTTGGTAATATTCCCGCAGCCGCGTGCGGAAGATTTTTGAATCCAGTTCTATGTGATATTCGCGCAGCGTATTACTGAGCGCCTGATCTGCCTGTTGGAAGACGGGCTGCCAATCATTGCGCGCGCGCATGAGCGTGCCGCCAAGATCAAAGAGGATGTGTTGAATGGGTGTACTCATTGTGTTTGGTATACCCCCACAATCATTTTGCGTAAAGGGGATTTTAGGTGGATGCGTAGAAGGGGGCGACTGCGCGTAAGATGGTAAAGATGAACCAGAAGTTGTTAATTATCAGCGCGGCGAGTAAAACGGTAAGCAGCGTCTCGAACCACCTTTTCCCTGCCAGTTCTGCAAAAGCAAGCGCAATAAAAAAGATCAGGGCGTAGGTCCAAAAAGCGGCGTAGAGAAAAAGTTCACTGCCGTAGTTCATGTGCAGCATAAAGTTGAAGGCGAGGCTGCCAAGCAAGCTCAGCATGAGCGGCGTGTGCGGCGAGCGGCGCAAGCCTTTGGCAAAGAATATAAAAGAGCCTGCCAGTAAAATTAGCCAGAGCGCCAGCGGAACATTGGCAAGCCCCTTGTAGGAAGCAAAGGTGTGCGAGCGGGCATCAAAAGTTTTGAGGTCAAGGGTGGGGCGCGGCGGTTTGTTTGCGGTTATTTCGATGGGGCGCGGGGCGCTCACACTGTATAACAGCAGGGTGCGGCTGACCATTTCAACCCTCTCGCTCAGGCGCTCGGCATCTGACTCGTAGACTGGTTTCACAAAATTTGTTTCAAAGCCAATATCGCCGGGGACAAAGAAAAAGGTTTGTCGGTTGGGGTACAGTGCGCTGGTGAAAACGGTTAAGGCAACTGCCGCCGTGAAGAGGGTGATGCAATATTGCACCAGCCGCCAGAAGCCAAATTTATTGAAAAATAATCCAATGACACTTTGCGCAATGTTGGTGATGGTGATGCCAAAGACCAGCAATCCGGCAGGGATCAGAACCGAAAAGCGGGTTTCCTTTGCTTGAATGAGCAGAAAGAAAAAAATAAGGGCTGTTGCGCCAAAGATGTAGGTGTCGGTGAGCGCGCCAAAAATCAGGTGGGCGGCGCTTCCCCCCAGCAGCAGCGCAAATAGAAAGGCATACGTTGGCTGTTGTGTGGCGCGGTGTACAAAGAGCCACGCCATTAGCACGCACAGCCCGCTTAGGGCGGCAACTGCCAGTATGGGCGCAATTTGCCATTGTTCTGCCATAAACAGAGCCGCAAAGCGCACCAGCGGGCGGATGGTGATTAAGACCAGCGGGTGTACCGAGCGGTTGATCACATCTTCGGTGGGACTGCCCAAAATGGACATCCAGGGTCCGGCATCCGATTCAAACAGAACGGTGTTGATATTTAACGCGGGCTGATTGAGCGCGCGCGCCAGAATTAGGCTGATGAGCGAGAACATGCTGCCCGCGTACAAGCCGGGTAAATTGTCTTTGACAAACTTAAAAAGCGCAGTCTGCCGCGCTTTTTGGGCGTACCCGCGTGATTCAAATTGAAGCAACATTCCCAGCCCCAGCACAGCGGCAAACAGGGCGCTGCCGATAAACCACCCAAGCCAATTGGCTGGCATGGCAACATCCCCAAAAAACAGGGCAGGGAATTGCAGCGCCGCAAAAATAAGCGCCAACAGCAGCGCGGGCGGAATCAGACTCAGCAGCCGATTCAGCGGCTTGCTCAAAAAACCGTCTCGCAGTGATTGCCCCGCGCGGCGCACGAGGTAGTACCCCGCCAGGCTGCCGCTCCCCAGCCCAATTACCGTAAACAAGATCAGGCTAAATGAGGTTTTAATCAACGGGCGAAAAAAAACCACCGCAGCAAAGGCAAGCGGAACATTTAACAAAAAGCCGAGGGTGTATATTCCAACAGAAAGATTTTCACGGACTGCGCGGCTTCTTTCTTTCACAAACTCCCATAGCCCTGGGAAAATTTGAAATATTAAATAGGCAATTGAAAAGGTGGGAACCAAGACAAGAAAAGCGCGGTCTGTGGTTGTGTAGCCCGCGTAGTTGAAGAAGCGCACCGCCAGAAAAAAACTGAAGACCAGCGCAATGCCAACGCTATATGCCGCGCGGAAGAGAACCTGCAAAATTTTCACGCTGCGCCACTTCTGCTTTGGGTGTAGAGATAAATCAGCCCAAAGCCAATTGCCAGCGCCGGCAGCACAATTAACCCAGCCTCTGGTCCAAATGCGCCGCCTGTCCAAATTTCGGGTCCTTGAATCTGATGGCGGATTAAACGGTAAATATCCAGCCCAGAGACGGGGAAGCCGAAGACTACGCCTTCAAAAAAATTCCAGCCGATGTGCAGCCCAATGGAAAGCCAAAGCAGCCCGGTGCGCAGGTAGCCATACGCCAGAAAAAGCCCCGCAAAGAAAATTCCCGCCGCGCTGACCCAGGTGGCATTTGGGTTGCCGAGGTGCGCCAGCCCAAACACGCCGGAAGAGATGACCACGCCCCAGAATAAATTTGTTCCACTGGCGAGGGTTTGCAGGTGATAGCCGCGCGAGAGCAGTTCCTCATTCCAGCCGACAAAGACAAAGACCGTCAAAAATTTTAAGACGCCCATCATCACTGTGGCAGCGGATTCCTCCTGCCAGGCAAATTTTTCAAAAGTCAGCCAGCCTGCGGCAAGTTCGGCAAGGTAGATCAACCCCATGATAACCCCGGCAATTAAAACGCCTGCGAACAGATCGGTTGCCGCCTGCTTGTTGATCTGTAAGCCCAAACTGACAAAAGAACGCTTGTCTAAAAAAACACGCGCAAGATAAATGGAAATTGTAAAGATCAGCAATTCTAAAATTTGACCCATAAAAAGATCAGCATTTGCGCCATCAATAAAAAATACGGCTAAAGCCAACTGCAAAATAAGCGCCAGCAAAATCATCAACAGGGTTTGCAGCAGTAAGCGCCAGCCTGCGCGCAGGCGCGGCTCGGCGGATGAGAAAAAAATATTTGAAATCACACCGCGTGCGGGTTTGGGGTGATGGATAGACATGGGATACGCCTCCTGCGTTTGTTTGGCTATTTTACCCGATGCAGGTTTATAAAAAAAAACATGGGTCTTTATGATTTTTTGTAATTTTGTAAACGATGGATTTGCAAATTCAAGCCAGATTGGGCAGCCTGAAAGCGCCGTCACGCCGCTGTGTTTTGGCAGGTTCTTAATGTCGCTTATAATGGGTGCGGAATAAATTTGTAAACAAAGTTGGCAACCCATAAAAGAGGAAAAACGCATGTCTGGGCTGATTGGTAAAAATTTTGGTCGTTATCAAATTCTGGCGCAGTTGGGCGAGGGCGGCATGGCATCGGTTTACAAAGCGTATGATACGCGCCTTGAACGCGAGGTTGCCATCAAAGTCATTCGGCGCGAAGCCTTTCCGCCCAACGAAATGGAAATGCTGCTTAAGCGTTTTGAGCGCGAATCAAAATCACTCGCGCGGCTTTCACACCCAAACATTGTCAGTGTAATAGATTACGGTGATTATGAAGGCTTGCCCTATTTGGTCATGGTGTATTTATCGGGCGGCTCACTCAAAGATCGGCTGGGCAAGCCAATGCCCTGGCGCGAATCTGTGCAATTGCTTCTGCCGATTGCGCAGGCATTGGAGTACGTTCACGAACATCAAATTATTAATCGCGATGTAAAACCCTCCAATATTTTAATGACAGATAAAGGTCAGCCCATGCTGACTGATTTTGGACTGGTGAAATTATTTGGCGAACAAGATCAAGACACAACCAGTTTAACCAGTTCTGGCACGGGGCTTGGCACGCCAGATTATATGGCGCCCGAACAATGGACGGGCGCACCGACAGCGCAATCCGATTTATATTCGCTGGGCGTGGTGCTTTATGAAATGATCACCGCGCACCGACCCTACACCGCCGATACGCCGGCGGGCGTTCTTGTAAAGCAGGCAACAGAAGCTCTGCCGTTGCCCAAACAATATGTGCCAGACTTGCCGCGTGATGTTGAATCGGTTTTACTGCGTGCGCTTGCCAAAGAACCCAAAGACCGCTACGCCGACATGCGCATCTTTGTGGCGGAATTGGAAAATTTACTGGCAGGCAGGGATGTGATTGCCACAACCTTTAAAACCTCGCGTCTGCGCGACCAAATGACGGGCAGCGCCAGCCGCGCTCAAACTCACAAGTCTCAACCTGTTGCGGGGAAAAAAAGCGCGTTCCCTGCCCTGCTTTTGGCTGGGCTGGGCATTTTTGTGCTTTTGGCTGCTTTGGGCGGCGGATATTGGCTTTTGACCACCCCTGGCGTTTTCTCTGCGCTGCCCACAGCCACCCTCGCTTTGGCGCTTCCATCCGCAACAGAATCCGCGCCCACGCCCACCCTGCCGCCCACTCTTTCTGCCACCGCAACACCCGCCCCGCCCACCGCAACGCCCGTACCCGTGGAAATACAAGACACGAAGAATATTCCCATGCGCCTGATTTCTGCTGGAGAATTTACGATGGGCAGTGACGACACCGGCGATGTGGGTTCCCGCCCCGCGCACCAGGTTTATGTGGATGCCTTCTACATTGATAAATTTGAAGTTACCAATGAAATGTACGATGCCTGCGTTTACGCCGTGGAATGTCGTAAACCACAGCAGGCGGGTTCGGTCACACGCACAACTTACTTTGCCAACCCTGTCTTTGCAAATTTCCCCGTGCTGTATGTAGACTGGAAGATGGCAAATGCCTATTGCGCATGGCGCGGCGCACGCCTGCCAACCGAAGCCGAATGGGAAAAAGCCGCGCGTGGAACCGATGCCCGCTTGTACCCCTGGGGAAACGAAGAGCCTGATTGCAGTTTTGCCAACCACGCTGGCTGCGTTGCCGACACCACGCCGGTAGATCAACACGAGATTGGACAAAGCGCGTATGGCGTGTATGGCATGTCGGGCAATGTGTGGGAATGGACCAGCAGCCTGTTTCGCGCGTACCCCTATGATGCCGCCGATGGACGAGAAGACCCCGCCGCGCAAGGCGAGCGCATTGCGCGCGGCGGCTCCTGGCACATTTTTGGCGGCAACAGCGGCAATGTCCGCGCCGATACCCGCCTTCGTTTAGACCCTGGGTATTACGGCGCGTATGTTGGGTTTCGGTGCGTGGTTTCCCCGTAGGGTGATTTGCCCGATCAAAAAGACCTCCAAGTTTTTGAAAAAACTCGGAGGTCTTTTTTTATGCGGCGCTTTTGAGATAAATACCCGTTGGGTCAAGTTCTTCGCGCAGAATCCTTAATTCATTTTCGGTTACAAGTTCTGTGGTTCTTACCTGTTCGGCAACCTTCAAATCCCAGCCTGTGTTGGCTTTGGCATCTTCTGCTGTTTTGCCAGGGTGCAGCGCGGTTAATATCATTTCGCTGTTTGGGTCGGGTTCAAGTATGCCAATATCGGTCACCACCGCCAGCATACCGCCGCCGCGCAGCCCCGCCTGTTCACGATCTCCCTTGCCGCCTATAAAGCCCGCCGAAGTGGTAAATTCCACTTTTTCGGGGAAGCGTCTTTTTTGATGTGGAGTCATAATATAGCAGCGGTTTGCCCATGCGGCAATTTCTTGTGAGCCGCCAGAGCCGGGCAGCCGTACTTTGGGTTGATCGTACCCGCCAATGACGGTGGCGTTGATATTGCCATATTTATCAATTTGCGCGCCGCCCATGAAGCCCACGTCTACATTGCCGCGCTGTAAATAGTTGGCAAAAATATCGTACATGCTCACCACCGAAAGCGACCCGCTCACCAGCGTTGGGTCGCCAATGGAAAGCGGCAGGCGCGCCGGCTCTGCGCCGATCACACCGGCTTCATAGATCATCACCAGGTTGGGGGCGTGCGTGCGTTTGGCTAAATTACAGGCAAGGTTGGGTTGTCCCACGCCTACAAACACAACATCACCATCACGCAGCAAACGCGCGGCATTAATAATCATTAACTCGGCTGAAGAATAATTCATGTTTCCTCACATTTTTTAGGGTAGACCTTTTGCCGTTTCTGTTGTACCCCGCCCAGGTTTGGCTTTTGCAGGTCGTGTGCTGAAGTCTATTGTGCCTGACTTTTAACGGTCTGGCAAGGGAGTTGCCAAAATTCCAAAAGGATTGATAGGAACGAGAAATAGAGGGATAAAATAGGCGCTGAGGAGCGACCCGATGAAAACAAAATATTTTATGCTTGGTTTTATTCTTTTGTTTGTTTTGCTTGCGTGTAATTTGCCAATGACCCGCCAGGTCACTTTGCCTACGCCTGCGCCGTCTTTTTCCCATACGCCTGCTCTGCCCGCCGCTTCTGCCACCGCAGTGAATTTGGGAACCGCCACGCAACCCGCTTCCCCTACTGCCGAATTGCCTACGCCCACCTTGCAGGTTTTCCATTCGCTTATTCCTGCCGTTAATATTCGCGCGGGTAAGTTGATTCTGGATGTGGTTTCAGTAGATACGGCGGCGGAAAATCGCGCGCCCTACGGCGATTCGTATGACATTAATCGTTTTGAACGTCCCTTTCTGCAAGATATGACCTACGTTGCCGATTTGGATATAGTCAGTTTTAATCTGGCGCATGACGAAAAGTTTTTTTATGTCTCCATTGAGTTGGTCGGCACAGACCCCAACAATGACCTCGGCATTCATTATGGGGTGGAGTTGGATATTGATGCCGATGGCTTTGGCGATATGATTATTATTGCCCGCCCGCCTTACGATGTAGACTGGTCTACCGACCGGGTGCAAATTGTGCGAGATTCCAACCGCGACACCGGCGGGCTTTCTGCCGAAAAGGCAGAGGCGCCCCTGCCTGGCGATGGCTACGATGAAATCATCTTTGACGGCGGGCGCGGCGCAGGGGATGACCCCGACCTGGCTTGGGTGCGGGTGAACGCCGGTGAGAAAGCCACAGTGCAATTTGCGTTTAAGAAATCTTTTTCGGGTATTAAATTTATGTACGGTGTGATTGCCGATGCGGGCTTAAAAAGCATAGCCGATATGGATTATGTAGACCGTTTTACCGCGCAGCAGGCTGGCTCGCCTGTGCGCGATCAGCAGGAGTATCCGCTTAAATCTTTGTACGCTGTGGATAATGTGTGCCGTGAAGTCTTTGGCTTTACAGGCACAAAGCAAGAGCCGCAGCGCTGTTTGCCTGCGCGTTAGCCTTGTCAAAGGGCAGTCAAAAACGCCTGCATCATTTCAAATACTTCCTGTGGGCGTTCCAGCGGCAAAATGTGCGTGGATTTTTGCAGCGTTTGAATCTGAATGTTGGGGTTTTTCTTTTTTACAAGTTCTGCCGCTTTTTCTAAAAAGGTGTCGGTTTCGGCGCCGCGAATGATGAGCGTGGGAACTTGCAGGGCGGGCAGTTTTTGCCACAGGTCAAAATCCCATAAGCCAGTCAGGTAGATGTGGGCTTCCCATTCGGGGGAGTGCGCCAGTTCAAAACCGCCGCCTGTTTTCGGTTTAGCTATGCCTGCAATGTAGGCGCGTAAATTTTCATCGCTCATATATTTAAAGACAGGGCGCGCACGATAGCCGCGAAAGACCAGTTCCAGGCTGTCAAAGGTGCGGCGGCGTTTGAGTGCGCCTGCAATTTTGGGGTGTGCTTTGTGACCCAGCCCCAGCGCGCGGATCACATTCCACATGACCAGAAAGGATGGCACGAACAGCACTGGGTCGAGCAAAATTAAGGCGCGAAATTTGTCGGGGTCGCGCAGCGCCGCGCGCAGGGTGACAATGCCTCCAACCGAGTGACCCACCCCAATGCTGGGACTCTGCCCGCTCGTTGTTAAAAATTTTAGCAAGTCATCCGAAAGCGGGTGCCAGTCGTTCATCTCCCCCATGTTTGCGCCTTCCCATAGCGGGCGCAGTTTCATGCCAAAAAGGTGATATTGAGTTTTTAATAGCGAAAATAACGGCGCGTAGCATTCTGGCGGGTAGCCGTTGGCGTGCAGAAAATGCAGCGGCACGCCTTCGCCGCCTGCATCAAAGTGTGGGGCGCTCACTAATATTTTCCGTAATTAATTTTTTCGCTGTATAGCGCATCCACTTTTAATCGGTCGTGTGTTTTTGCGCCAAGTTTTTCCCAGTATTCTTCACGGTCTTTCACCCCGTAGACCCATTCGTCCAAATAGGCTGTGATAGTTTCCTGCGATTCGCTAATTTTGTCCCATGCCAGGTAAAACTCATTGTCGCGGTCGTAGTAGCCTTGCGAGTAGGACGGGTGGCTGGCGTGTGGCACATGGCAGACCGCGTCTACAATATTGGCGGGGATCATGGTGCGGTTTGGGTCAGAGCGGATGACGGATTCGTCTACAATTTCTTCGGCAGTCAGAATCACTTTTTGGGCGGCAAAGGCGGCTTCTTTTTGTTCGCCGATGATGCCCCACAAATGCGCGTTGCCGTTGGAATCTGCGCGCTGCACATGCACAATGGCGACATCGGGGTTGAGCGCCGGCACCACAATGACATCTTTACCGCCGTACGGGTCGGGAATGCGTTTGATGCGCGGGTTGGCTTGTTCCAGGCTGGTGGCGCCAGTTTGATTCATGGGCAAAAATGGCAAGCCCGCTGCGCCTGCCTGCAAGCGGGTGATCATGCCAAAGTGCGAATATTCCTCCCATTCCAGTTCACCTTTTTCCAGCGCACTGCGCACAATTCTCAGCGAGCCGACACCGGGGTTTCCCATGTAGGAAAAGATGATCTTTTTTGCGCAGCCGGCTGCCACCATTTGATCGTAGATTAAGTCTGGCGTGGCGCGTGCCAGCGTTAGGTTTTTTTTGCCCTGACGGATGATCTCGTGTCCGGCGGCAAAGGGAATAAGGTGTGTAAATCCTGCGGCGTAGATTAGGTCGCCATCGCGGACATAGGCGGCAATGGCTTGTTGAAGTGAAATGAGTTTGGACATGGTTTTTCTGTGCATCCTATTTTGATTTTGATTTGCTGCCTTTTTTCTTTTTTGCTTCTTCGCGTTGTTTCTTTAACCAGGAAAATCGCCCAGCCGAGGGGGGAGGTTTTTTGCCGCGCCGTAGTATCCACCCCACGCCGATCATTAATAACGCCACAAATAGAAAGTCAAAGTCGGCTTTTTCGGCAAGGTCGGAGGTGACAAAAAGAATGAATGCGCCGCCGCCAATGACATAGAAAAACATGCCCACGCGAAAGATGATAGGGTCTTCTGAATCCATGTTCTTATTTTACCTTTGGAAATGGCGGCTCTGCAAGTGACTGCTATTTTGTGCAAAAAAGTTGCTGTGCCTGTGCCAGCGTGTCAGGGGCAAGATTCATGGCGTTTAGCGTGCGGCAGGCTTGCTGCGCCAGCGGTTGCACAGCCGTGATGGAAGCCGCCAATTCATTCATTCGTGCCAGGTGATTAAAATGCGCAGCGGCTTGCAGGAAGGGCATCCACTCTACGGGGTCGCGGGCGGTAAAGCCCAGCGCGCGCGCCTCGTTATCCAAACGCAGCGCTTCATCCCAATTTCCCAATTGCCGCGCATACGCCGCTTTTTGATAATAATAGCACCAGTCATGCGCAGGCTCTGCGCCAAAGGGAATGAGAGGCGGCGTTTGGAAATTTTCGCCGAGCAGTATTTGCGCTGTTTCAGAATAGGGCGCAAGCGTCGTTACGCGCTCATCTTCGGCAGAAGATAACTCAATTTGATTCCCGTCTACGACTTGAATACATGCCGCAGCAGTGGGTTGAGAAAGTACCAAAATGTTGCGATAATTTTTGTAAGTTCGAATTCCGCGCCGATTGGAAAAATCTTGCGGCTGCTTTGCCTGCACACGGGCAATGGTTTCTTCATTCAACAGCGCGGCATAAATGGCGGGCTGAACATATTCGGCGTGCGCCGATGTTGGGTGGTAGATCAAATTGGCAGGACCCCAGATAAAATAATCTTCTTCCACCACCACCGGGTAATGTGCCACCAGCGTTGTGCCGTTGCCCATTTGTGGAATGCGCCAACTGACTTGCCACCAAAAATTTCGCACCGCCTCTGTATTGCGGGCAAAGATCAGCCCATTGGCGTAGTGGGTGAGTGTGGCAGAAAGCAGGAGCAGGCTTAAGAGCGCAGTGCGCAGCCGCGCATTGGCAATGTAACCAAGCCCGCCTGCCCAGCACAGCGCCGCACCCGCCGCCGCGATGATGCTGTACCTTGAATAACTTTTGAAATCCACTGAGCGCCCAACCAAAATGACAGGCAGCAGCCCAAAGATGATTAATCCCAGCCCCAGCAAAATCAACTGCCCACGCCCGCCTGCCCTGCCACCTGCATCAACGTCTTCTGGCTTTTGGTTGCGGCTGAAAGTGACCCAAACTACGGCAATTACTAGGGCGGCGATTCCCAACCCTGGCAGCCAGTCTAAGTTTTTTATTTGTGCGCTGAACCGTTGCACAGGAATCACCCATGCCGAAAATAACACTTCCTGCAAGTCGCTTGCCAGCGTTTGCAGCCAGCGTTGCAGAGAAGCCAGCGGCGCAGAACGCACATTGCCAAACTGTAAATTAAGATCGGTTGCCCCGCGTTCACTTTGGAAAAAGAAAATGCGCCAAATTAAAAATAGACCCGGAATCCAGATGGCGGTCAGCGCCCATTGTAAAAACTTGCGCGTGCGGAGCGCCGTCTGCTCGCGGTAGGCAAGCACAAGCAGCGCGGCAAATCGAAAGAACTCAAGACCGATGTACCATTCAATTTGAGTCAAATAAAACCAACCCAGCAGAACGGAAAAAATAAAAAGCGCAGTTTTGCCCGCCCGATGTTCCACTTGAATGGATTTAATGGTTAAAGCAATTGAAAGCATACCCAGCGCCAGCCCCGCCAGATGGGATTGATAATCAATGGCGTTGGGTTGTGAAAGAAAGCCAGGGTAGGTTAAAAACAGCAGCGCCGCCGCCAGCCCCGCCCAGCGTTGATTGGGCAAAACCATGCGCAAGGTCCACAAAAAACATAGCCCGCTCAAAAGGCGCAGCAGGAATGCGCTCAGGTTGTAATACAAGGGATTGGCGCCAAACAAAGAATAGGCAGGAATCATCACCAGCGCGCGCAGCGGGCGGTCAATTTCAAAAATGGCATGGAAGACCGCTGCTCCTTTTGCGCCCGCTGCATACATTAAATACCAGTCGTCATAGTAATAGCCAAACTTGAAAACAAACGGCAGATAGACCAGCCCCGCCACCATTAAGAGCAACATAGAAAAAATGAAACCATCAGAACGAAGAACTGCCTTAGCCTTTTTCATAAAAATCTCCACGCGGGTTTTGAGCAAAGGTATCATCAATAATATATTCCGTCAAACTTGCCCATTCTCTGACCCGTTGGCTTATCGGCAGGGAAAATCTTTGGGCTTTGGCGGACAGCAGCGAAACTTAAAAAATTAAATGTGGCAATATTTTAAGAGTGCGCCTAACTTAAGTCCCTCTTGTGCATGGTTTGTATATATGCTAAAATGCCGCCCACGTTAGCCTTATATATGGGGGATTGAGGAGTAAGTTTGCCTGTATTTGGCTATAACATTTGTTCTATATTGGAGAGATTTTAATGCGCTGCCCCTATTGTAAACACCATGATTCGAAAGTGTTGGATACTTCTCACGACAGTCATGGCGGCATTCGCCGCCGCCGCGAATGTTTGAAGTGCCGCCAGCGCTTTAGCAGTTATGAACGCCCAATCTTAGCCACCCCGTTATTAATCAAACAGGATGGCGCTCGTGAAGAGTTTGACCGTGAGAAGATGGCGCGCGGTATTCGTATTTCCTGCGCCAAGCGCCCCGTCTCTGCCGCCGACATTGAACGTATGATTGGGCAAGTGGAAACACAATTACAAAAACTGGGCAAAGCCGAGGTTTCCTCGCGCGTGGTGGGCGATTTTGTGATGGAAACATTGAAAGATGTTGATAAAGTTGCGTATATCCGTTATGCGATTGTCTATTTAGGGTTGGATGATTTGCAGTCCATTCGGACTAAAATAGATCAATTGATTGAAGATTAAATCAGGCAGGGTTGCGCCCGCTCCAGCGGATTGCGCTGCTTGCCTGTTTTGTTGAAATTGCAACTTTATAGGAGGTATAAAGTGTCTGTAAAATTTGTTGAACCAAAAGTTAAGAATGGTCTACTGCCTACGCTGCCCATGCCCAAGGGACTACCCAAGGCGCAATTAACAGATAACGCCCGTCAGGTTTTAGTGAAGCGTTATGTGCGTCGTGGTGACGATGGCAAGCCCGCCGAAACGGTGGAAGAAATGTTCTGGCGTGTGGCGTACCATGTTGCCAAGGTGGAAGAAGAATGGGGCATGAATGTAAAAAACCGCACTGTGGAATATTATCACCTGCTTTCGAGCAAGAAGTTTTTTCCAAACTCTCCCACCTTTACTGGCGCGGGAACCCCATTAGGGCAGTTGGCAGCCTGTTTTGTCCTTCCCATCGCCGATGACATGGGGCGGAAAAGCGCGGGAATCTTCCAAACCCTGCGCGATGCCGCATTGATTCAACAAACCGGCGGCGGAAACGGGTTCTCCTTCTCTCGCTTGCGCCCCAAAGATTCGATGGTGAAAACCTCGGCGGGGCGCGCAACCGGTCCCGTTGGATTTTTGCGCGTCTACGACCATGCCTTTGGCGAGGTGGCGCAGGGCGGCTCGCGGCGTGGCGCAAATATGGGCGTGCTGCGGGTGGATCACCCCGATGTGGAGGAATTCATTGAGTGCAAGACCAACGAGAACCACATCACAAACTTTAATATCTCGGTGGGCATTACCGATGCCTTTATGACCGCCGTAAAAAACGATGAAGACTGGAATTTGCGATTCCCTGATCTCTCTGAAGTAAAAGAACGAAATTTTGACGGCACACTCGAACAAGCCGAAGCCGCCGGAATCACCATTCAAACTTACAAGACAGTTCG
>DYML01000027.1:0-5494 GCA_020721605.1 Anaerolinea thermophila | reverse complement strand
GATGATGTTGTAGAAGCCAATGGCTATGTGCCGTCTGTGCCGCAACTAAAAGAAGCCGCCCTCAAAGCGCGCCGTATTGGTCTTGGCATTATGGGGCTTGCCGATTTAATGTACCATGTGGGCGTGCGCTATGGCTCGGCAGAAGGGCAGGAGTTTGGCTCACAAGTTATGGAATTTGTCCGCTACCACGCCATGAAGACCAGCATAGAACTTGCCGAAGAGCGCGGACCCTTCCCCGCCATTCAAGGCTCAGTTTACGACATGGACGACATGCAGTGGAAGGCGCCCAAGTCGTTGATGGACTATCAGCATAATTGGAACATGCCCCAGGTTAAGTGGGATGCAATTACCGAAGGCATCAAAAAACATGGCATTCGCAATGCCGCCCAGACCACCGTTGCACCCACAGGAACCATCGCCACCGTTGCCGCTTGCGAAGGCTATGGCTGTGAACCCGTCTTCGCCCTGGCGTACATGCGTCATGTAAATGATAACGGCAAAGATTTAACCCTCACCTATGCCAGCCCGCGTTTTGATGCGGCAATGAAAAAATTGGGGCTGGGAGAAGAGAAGCGCCAGGAAATTGTAGAACGGGTGATGAACGATGGAACCTGCCAGAACATTATTGAAATTCCGCAGGCACTGCGCGACACATTCGTTGTCTCTGGCGACATCACCGCCGACGAGCATGTGCGGATGCAAGGTGCGCTTCAGGCATTTGTAGATAACTCACTCTCCAAGACGGTTAACTTTCACGAGAACGCCACCGAAGCCGATGTGGCGCAAGTTTACATGATGGCATGGGAACTGGGCTGCAAGGGCATCACCGTTTATGTTACAGGCTCGCGTGACAAAGTGGTGCTGGAAACCAAAGCCACCGCCGAAAAGAAAGCAGCGCCAGAAGCGCAGGTGGAGCGCCGCGCCAATCCGCCAGAAACCATGTGGCACGGCACTAAAAAATCACGCCCCAAAGCCCTCAGTGGAAAAACATACAATATCGAAACGCCGGTGGGCAAGGCATTTATTACCATCAATGAAAACGGCGGCACGCAGCCCTTTGAGGCATTTGTAAATACAGCCAAGGCTGGCTCAGAAATTGCAGCGGTCTCTGAGGCTATTGGGCGGTTGATTTCCTACATTTTACGCATGGCTTCTCCCGTTGCCCCCGTAGACCGAATGCGCGAGATTATTGTGCAACTGCTGGGCATTGGCGGCGGGCGTTCCCTTGGCTTTGGCGCAAACCGCGTGCGCTCCCTGCCCGACGGCATTGGTCAAATATTGGATCAATACTTGAATGAAAAAAATGGCATTGTGACCAGCGAGGTAAAACTCAACGGCAACGGTCACGAACCTCACGCGCATGGGATGAAAATTGGCGACCTTTGCCCCGAATGCGGTGAAGCCGCGGTGGTGAACGAAGAAGGCTGCCGTAAATGTTATGCCTGCGGCTTTAGTGAATGTTAGAATATTAGCAAATTGAAAGATTAAAAGGTGGAAACAAGTGACAGTCATCTCAACCGTGACTGTCACTTTTTCTTCCCCTCGCGCCAGCCGATAGAGATGCAGGGGGGCTGGTAGTAAAATCACATTTGGATATTTTGCCGCGTATGACAAACAAACACAAACTTGCTGCTTTTGCTTTTCTTCTGCTTTATCTTTTCCTCCTCGTGCGCAATGCGTGGGCATCAGATGATGCCTTCATTACGCTGCGTGTTGTCAGCAACCTTTTGCATGGGTACGGTCCCAATTGGAACAGCGCCGAGCGGGTGCAGGTTTTTACGCACCCACTTTGGATGATGGCGTTGATTCCATTTTATATTGTAATTCGCAACCCGTTCTTCGCCTTGTATGCTGCCGGCGTGGTCTTCTCTGCTGCGGCAGTTTTTTTTCTGCTATATAAAATTTCGCCTTCGCCCTGGTCGGCATCCATTGCGGTCACGCTGCTGCTGGCATCCAAAGCATTTATGGACTATTCCACCTCCGGCTTGGAAAATCCACTTTCACATTTGCTGGCGCTTGTATTTGTTTGGGCTTTTCTTTTTCTTGAAACCAGCGTTCATCGGCGTCTTTTTTTCTTGACCCTGCTTATTGCCCTCTCCATGCTCAACCGCCTGGATACGGTATTGCTTTTTTTGCCTGCGCTGCTTTTGGAACTTTCACGCGCTTTGCGCGAGGGTCGCAAGACTTTGGGCGCGCTATTTTGGGGCGGTTTCCCAATCTTGGTTTGGGAAGTGTTTTCCATCTTTTATTATGGCTTTCCCTTCCCCAATACTTATTACGCCAAATTGACCACCGGCATTTCTCAGGCAAGCCTCTTTCAGCAGGGCGGGTATTATTTTCAAAACTCGCTGACCTGGGATCATGTAACTTTGCCCGTCATTGGCTTGGCGCTCGTCCTTGCTGTATTTTTTGGCGAAAGAAAAAGACGCAGTCTGGCATTGGGTATTGCGCTTTATCTTTTCTATATTTTATCCATTGGCGGTGATTTTATGAGCGGGCGTTTTTTCTCCACGCCTTATATTATGGCGCTTGCGCTCTCTTTTAGCCTGCCGTTTTTTTGGAAAATAAAAGACAGCCCACTATTTTCGCTTGCCCTCATTGGGCTGATTCTGTTTGCCGGTCTAACCTCCCTCACCCCGCCTATCTTAATTCAAATGGAAGAGGATAACGGCATTATTGATTCGCGCGGCATTGCCGACGAGAAGGTGGCTTATTTTTATTGTTGCGGGCTGCTCAATCAATGGGATCACGGCACAACCCTGAAAATTATTGAAGATGCCCGCCAAGCCAACGACCAAAATATTCCGCTTGTGCTGCGCGAGTCCATTGGCATTTACGGCTATTATGCCGGTCCTGAGGTCTACATTTTGGATAAAGTTTGCCTGAGTGACCCGCTGCGCGCGCGTCTGCCCGTCTTTGGCTCGTGGCGCATTGGGCATTTTAGGCGGCACTACCCTGTTGGCTATGTAGAAACCATTGAAGATGGATTTGTGAACCATATCCGCGAGCCGCATTTGCATGAATATTACGACAGGCTGTTGCTGGTTACGCGCGGTGATCTCTTCTCCTGGCAGCGGGTGCAAACCATTCTTCAATTTAACCTGGGAGCCTACGACGGTTTGATTGAAGATTACATGCGCTCAAAAGATTGGGAAATTCCGTAAAAAGCCTTAAAAATATTGCGGCGCGTGAATCTGTCAAATTTGCGTTTACGGCGTCAGTTGAATGACCTGCCCGTGGGCGTTAGATTCGCCAATTGCCTGCGCTAATTTTTGCACCCGCACGCCGTCTTGCAGGGTGCAAGACGGCACAGCATTGCCGCGCACCACTTCTGTAAAATGCCGCATTTGCTCCAAAAACATGACATTCCGCTCCCAGCCTAACGGCAACGGGTGAACCTCCCATTCTTTTTTCTCGGCTCGGTAAATTCGGGTTGCCCCGTCCGATAAATTCCACTGCAACGAGCCTTTTGTGCCAATGATTTCAAAATAATGGGCGGGTGGTTGTTGGTTGTAATCCAGGTGCAGGCTGCCCAGCGCGCCGCCCGCAAAACGCAGGGCAATCTTGGCGGTATCCTCCACGTCCACTTCCAGGTCGCTTAATTTGGCAACAAATGCCCAGGCAGATTCCACTTTGCCCACCAGCCAGGGGAGGTAGTCCAATGAATGACATTGCGTCAGCACTACGCCGCCACCCATATCGGCGCGGGCTGCGTATCCTTTGCGGTAATCTTCCCAGGGGTGCCAGGCAGGCAGGTATTCGCCAAAATGGACATGCGCCGAAATAACGCGCCCGATCTCGCCCGCTGATATGAATTGCTTGGCGCGCATCAGCCCTGGGTGAAAGCGGAATTGGAAGCCAACCAGCACTTGCGCCCCGCTTTTTTGAACGGCGGCTTCCAGTTCATTTAATCTATCGGTTGAATGTGAGATGGGCTTTTCCAGCAGGATGGCGCAGCCTGCTTCGGCAGCAGGAATGGCAATATCTAAATGCAGGGCGGTAGGGTTTGCCACAATAACGGCATCTGGCTGATGCTTTTTTAGCGCCTCCTGAAAATTGGTTTCAACAGGGAATTCTGCCAGTTCATCTTCGGGCATGGTCGCCTTGCGCGTGCGAAAGAGGACAATCTCTGTCTCGCCGAGCGCCAGCAAGTTCCGCAAATGGCGGCGCCCAATGGAGCCAAGCCCGGCTATTAAGTATTTGGGTGATTTTGACATGGGGTAGAAGTTGGGTACCTAAAAGTTAAATATTTGTTTGGATTTGTATGACAGAAGTTTGGCATGACTGGGCAGAAAGAAAGCCGTTTTTTACCAATTGCCGTTTTTTTCATATTCCCATTGCAGCAGCATTTCACCGGCAATTTCCTTAAAAATTGCCTTATCCTTTGCGCTAAACAGGCGCGACCAATTGCCAGCCTGTCCTTTGGGTAAAAATGAAGCAATGCCTTCATTTCGTTTGGACTGCCATTCTTCATCGGGGTTGGATGACATTTCAGCGCGCAGGGTTTGGGCAAGCGCAGGGTCTATGGTTTGGACGCCTAAAAATTTCCAAAATCTGCTCATTTCTTTAAAGGGGTCACGCAACAGGTCTTCATAGCGCAGGTCAAAATATTGTTCGCCAAATAATCTGCGGGCTTCGCTTTTGGTCTCTTGCAAATTTTTGACCCAGCCTTGCGCCGCGCGGCGCATGAAGGTCTCGGTAAAAATTGAATGCGAGCCGTCTGTAAACGGAGCAGTATCTACTTGCAGCGCGGAGATGATGCGCTGGTCTTCGGCGGTCAAAAATTTTGATTCCTCCACAAAATTGCGGAAGCGTTCCGAAACCAGCACATCGCGCCCATCGCGCACAATGTTGATCAACTTTGCATCGGGGTAAACGGCGTGCATATCGCGCACCGCCTGACCGTGAATGGTAGACGAGGGACTTTTATCGCCTACTATCATTTTGCCCGTGCGCACGGCATCGCGCTCCATGATGAAGTCGGCGGCGGCGCGCAGCACCAGCGGCGAAAGATCGCGCCCTTGATTCCAGCGGTTCGATTTGCGCGTCAGCCATTCTTCGGCTTCGGGCGTGTTCACGAGTGATTTGAGCAGGGGTTGGCGGGTGAAGAAGTGCGCCTGATAATTACAATGCACTTCGGGGTGCAGCCGCGCTAGGCGCGTGAGCAGGGTTGTGCCTGAACGGGCATGACCGAAGATGAAAAATTTATCACGCGGGAAGAAGATTCTCGCTTCGGCAACTTCTTCCTGTGTGATGGCAGGAATGGGATTGCGGGTTTTCTTTTTGAGTTCTCCGCGCAAAAGGATTTTTGCGGCAGGTTTAAAGCGGCTAAAGAATGACATGGCTCTCCTATTTTCTTAATTTTACTGGAAATCAGTGGCTGTGCGTGTTGGTTTTCAACAATTTTTGTATCTTCTCAAAAAAACGGGGAAAGGTGACTGTCACCTATTTTTAATATGCTTTTTTTCAACTCAACAGCGCAAGAAGGTTAATA
>DYML01000194.1:4078-5859 GCA_020721605.1 Anaerolinea thermophila | reverse complement strand
ATCGTGCTGGTGGTGATGTTCGGCGGAATTTTGCTGACGGCTGATTTGGGCTGGTGGCAAACCGAGAGCGGCGGAAGGGGAGCGGGCAGCCACGACGGCGCAAGTGAATCTCCGCCAGAAGTGACGGTTTTGCGCGGCACGGTCAGCGGCTACGACCAGCGGCAATTATCCATCACCGCCGATGACGGGCAATTGTTAACCATTGAACTCGGCAACTCGCGCTATAACCGCTCCATCGGGTTTGCGCCGCAGGTGGGGGAGCGGGTCACGGTGCAGGCTTTTGTTCCAGGCAGTCAAGATTCGTACAGCGCAATCACCGTCACGCTGGATGGTACAGGGCAAATTTACACTTTCCGCGATGCGCTGGGGAATCCGCTGTGGGCGGGGAAAAATGCCGAGTGAAACCGTCCTTCGACTACGCTCAGGACGAAAAGTACCCGTATCCAAATCCCCTTTTCAACGTCATATAAATTGAGACAACGTGAATCCAGAACAAGAATTACTCACGCAGGCAGGAAAATTTGATACGCGCGCGCTGACTGAGATTTACGATCTCTACAGCCCGCGCTTGTATCGCTATGCCATGCGCCTGCTTGGAGATGAAAACGCGGCGGAAGATTGCGTGTCTGAAACATTCAGCCGTTTTCTGAAAGCCTTGCAGGCGGGCAAAGGTCCGCGTGATTATTTGCAAGCCTATTTGTTTCGCACGGCGCATAATTTGGTTGTGGATCACTATCGCCGCCAGCCGCTCACCGAAGAATTAGACGATGACCTGCCGCAAGCCGAAACCACCGAAGGTGTCGCAGAGGAAGATATGCGCCAGAATCGCGTGCGGGCGGCATTGCTCAAATTGACCGAAGACCAACAGCAGGTGGTGTCGCTCAAATTTCTCGAAGGCTGGGAGAACGAAGAGATCGCGCGCGCGTTGAATAAACCCGTTGGCGCGGTCAAATCTCTGCAACATCGCGCGCTGGCGCAATTGCAAAAATTTCTATTGGATGAGGTGTGACGATGACAAATAATAATCTTGACCCGCGATTGGCTGACTTGTTGAATGAATTGAAGCCCGTCCCTGCCCGCGACCCGCGCGCCGCAATGCGTGGAAAAAACAAGTTTTTGGCTGAGGCAGTATCTCTGAGTGAAAATCGGCGTCATAGTGGGTGGACGACAATCTTTCAACTAAAGGAGAAATTAGCCATGAACCTGATCGTATCTGCCCTTGTCATTGCCGGCTTGTTATTTGGAGGTAACGCCACCGTTGCCGCCGCGCAAGACGACCTGCCCACAGGCGCGTTGTATCAAATCAAACTGCTCAGCGAAGACGCGCAATTATTTTTCAACACCGACCCCGCCACAGAAGTTGATTTGCTGATGCAACAGGCGCAAACCCGCACCGAAGAAATGGCGGCGCTGAATTCTTTGGGCGTCACCCCGCCCGCCGCATTGACCACGCGCGCACAGGATCGAATTGATCAGGCATTGCAAATCGTATCCACGCTGGATGAGACCGAAGTGACCGACACGCTGTTGCAAATCCGCGACCGCTTGCAAACTCAAGATCAACTGTTGAGCCAGTTGCAGGATGGGACTTGCGCCGACTGCGAGCCGATTCTCGACCAAACCCGCGACATGCTCCACCTCCAACTGAATCAGGTTGCTGATGGTTTGGCTGACCCGCAAGGTTTTGTCTATCGTCACCAGAATCAGATGGGCATTGCAACGGCTGAACCCACTGAAGTTCCTGTCACTGACGAGCCGACAGAAGTTGCTACCGAGGTTGC
>DYML01000194.1:0-3978 GCA_020721605.1 Anaerolinea thermophila | reverse complement strand
TGATTGCTTCAATGTCTGTCGGGTTAATGCTGGGCTGTGCGCCAAAAGCAGCCACGCCTGACCCAGCCAATATGGCGGCGACTCAAGCCATGGCGCTGGTTGTATCCATGATGACTCAAACCGCTGCGGCGTATTCTCCCACTCCTCTACCTGTTACGCCCAGCCTTACGCCTACCTTAACCCCGCCGCCTACTGAAACCGTGTATGTTGCCACCAAACGCCCCGAAGTGCAGGGCAAGGCGGCATGTTGGACCGGACCAGGAGCCACTTACACACTTACCAGTTATGTCAGCGACTCAAAGCTGGTTGATCTGCTTGGTATTGGCAGTGTCCCTGGTTGGTATGTGATTCGCAACCCTTATTTCAACAGCCCCTGCTGGATCACCGCCGAAGAACTTCAAATCTTCAGCGACATTGATCTTTCGGTGTACCCGGTGATGACTCCAAACTCTAAATAAAGCGCTGGCAGGCGCAGAAAGGGTTAACAGCGTTTGCGTTTAGGGTCTCCAGGAAGGCGCATACCAATTGCTGTCGGTGGATAAACCTGGGGCTTGCAATATTTTTGTCTCTCGCGTTGCCAGATTAATCCAAAACAAGTGACCGCCCGCGGCGGAGTTGGTTTCTTCCACCAGTAAATATTTTCCATTGGGAGAAAAAACCAACCTGCCGATGGTTGTGCCGCTGTAGATCAAAGACAAATCACCCCCATTTGAGTTGACAAGATAGACTTCGGCAGTCGGCGTGCCGCTTTGAAACCCGTGATAATAGTTGAATGCAATCCACTGGCTGTTTGGCGACCAAACAATAGGGTAGATTCGCCCGCCCGTAAAACTCGCCAAAGTCAATTCGTTTGAGCCATCAATTTCAGCCGCCCGTAAAATAAGACTCTGGTTGTTGGTGTCGTATTCTTCGTATGCCAGTCGGCTGGCATTGGGGGCGGCAATCAATTGTGATTTTCCAGCCCCTGTTTCAGACAATGTGTGTACCGCTCCATCCGTCACCCGTATCCCGTACGATGTGTAGGCATTGTCCGCGCCCGGCAGCGCAGAACGCATGATGATATTGTCATTCAGCCAGCCATCCATTATGTACGGTCTGCCTTCGGCGGGTAAATTTTCCGAGACAATTTTTAATTCCGCGCCGTTGCTGCGCATCACACGCACGTCCTCTCCGCCCCGCCCGTCTTGTGTACGAAACGCAATCCACGCGCCATCGGCAGACCAGAAGGGCGGGTCAATGTAGGCAAATTCTGCCCGCGAAGCCCAAGTATTTGCTTCAGGATCAAATAGCCACAATTGAGTCGGCGTGCCGTTGGGGTTGTTGGAATAGGAAAAGGCGGCGTATTTTCCATCGGGAGACCAACTGAGGGCATTGATGGTGAAGCGAAACGGGAACGGCACATTTACAATTTGCAACGGTGAACAGTGATCGAAATCGAAAATACAGGCGGCTGAAACTTTTGCCAGTTGAATTTCGCTTTCCGCCTGAGGTGGCAGCAAAAAGAAATATAACTCGCCCTCTTCTTCCGCTTCATTTTTGGGGTCTGATAGGTGGGGCAGGGCAGGAGTCGCCGTCAGGCTGACGGGCATATTCGGCGCGTTGAAATAAGAAGTCGGCGTGGCTTCGGTTGCGGCGCAGGCGCTGAGTAAGAGCAGGGCTAAAAATAAAACACGGTTCATTCAAAATGTCCTTTTAAAAAGAACGAATCAATAAAGCAAAAGTTCCCGCTGTCTTTTGACAACGGGAACTTTTGCTTTATTGAAGTCAGTTTATGGCGCTGTCGTTGCGGTACTTGTTGCGCCTGTTGTTGGGGTTGCGGTGATTCCGATTGTGGGCGTTGCTGTGACCGCTGATACTGTTGCCGTTATTGTTGCCGGGGCGGTTGCGGGGATGGTATTGGTCGCAACGGGTGTGTTGCTTGGCACAGGCGTAACGCTGGATGCCACGCTTGAGCCTGCATTGTAAATGATGGGCGCAACCCAGAGCGCACGGTCGCCTGTTGCTGCGCCAATTGATCTGACACTGAGTACAAATTTTACATCTTGCCCAGCCAGCGCAGAAAGGTCTATCTCGGCTGCGTAATATTTGCCTTCATATTTTTCAACAAACGACCAAAAATTTTGAATGGTGGAACTGCCTGCAAGCACATAACTCAACTCAAACACTACATCGCAGGTGGTGGCGCCGCTTTCGCAATTGACAATCGAGCGAAACTTATCGCCGCTCTTCACTTTATAGGTTGGGTAAAAGCCCTGAATATAGCCATTGTTGATGTTCTGTGGGAAGGTGATTAAACCAGTGCGGTTGTCGGCTGTGCCGTTTTCCAGCCTCGATGGGTTGGTGATGAGTATAAAGCCGTTTGCATTTCCATCGGTGCCGGGGCAGGGCTGCGTGCCTGCTCCGCTGATCCATGTGGCGGCGCAGACGTTTGCGGCAAAGTCATAGACGGTGCCGGCAATGGGGGTGGCGGGAGTTACCGGCGTGCCGGGTGTGACTGTGATGACTGGGGTGACGGCAGCGCCTGCTACTTTAATCTCGACCCAGAACGATTTTGTGCCTGCTGTGCCAATGCCAAAGGGAACGCCGCTGGCGTTCTTTAACTTCCAGTAGCCGCGATAGGTAGCCGCGTTGACTGGCGCAGTGAGGTTGATGGTGATGTCTACTGTCTGTCCGGGGGCAACCGATGTCGGGATGGTCGCGGAATCGGGTCCCGCCATCTTTTCGCCTGAGTCGAAGATCAGGCTGTAATTCGTCCAGGTGCATGTGCCGACATTCTTCAAGCGCCAGGTCTTGCCGAAGGTGGAGCCAGGTTGGAAGGTGGTGCCGTCTGGCACGGTGACATCTGCGATAAATTGTGCGCGGTCACAAGCAGCCGGTATGGAGGTTACCGCAACAGTGGGTGTGGAAGTAGGCGGCGTGCCAGTCACTGTGGGAACAGGCGTGTTGGTTGCAATGGTGCCGCCTGCCCGCGCAATGATGGGATTGACCCACAAAGCGCGATCTCCCGTTGGGGAGCCATAGGCAGAAGTGACAAGGATAAACTTCACATCCTGCCCTGCCAGTGAACTCAGGTCGAGGTTGGCGTTGTAACTTAGACCTTCGTATTTTTCACGAAAAGTCCAGAAGGTTTTTACTGCATTCGTGCCGATCTGATAATCCAATCGGTAGGCGGTGTAACAATTGGTTGCGCCGTATTCACAGCCGATGGTGGATTGAAAGCGGTCGCCGCTTTGTACTCGGAATGCAGGGTATGTTGCCTGAACATAGCCGTTGGTGACATTGTTGGGCGCAAAGAGCAGCCCTGCCTGCGCAGAAGCAATGCCGTTTTCAAGTTTGGGATTATCCTGTTTGAAGGCAAATCCGCTGGCGTTGCCGTCTGTGCCGGGGAAGGTTAATGCCCCTGCGCCGCTCGTCCAAGTGGCAGCGGCGGCATTGGCGGTGAAGTCGTAGCCTGTGGCAGAAGACGATGCCACGTTGATCTCAACCCAAAATGATTTATTCGCAGTTGAGCCAATGCCAAAGATTCCGCCTGCCGCGCTTTTGAATTTATAGTAGCCAAAATAATGCCCTGCCGCGCTGGGTGCGGTCATATTTACTGTAATGTCTACCGTTTGACCAGGATTTACAGTGGTTGGCAATGCAGAGGAAGCCGGCGCGCCCATCTGCTCGCCGCTGTCAAAAATTAATGAAACATCGGTGTTGGTCCATGCGCATGTGCCAATATTCTTTAAGCGCCATGTTTTTTGGAAGGCAGTTCCTGGCGCATAATTTGTGCCGTCAGGAACAGTTACATCAGCAATGAATTGCGCCCAATAGCATGTTGCGGCTTGTGCCGATTGCGTTGCCGCCGGCATGATGGAAAGCATCAATGCGAGTAAAAGTAAGGCTGTTGTAAGTTTCGATAGAAATTTCATTTCTTCCTCCGTCTAATCAAATGCTAAATAATGACGTTCGATAAAACAAAAAGTTCCTTTTGAT
>DYML01000193.1 GCA_020721605.1 Anaerolinea thermophila | reverse complement strand
GACTGTCCCGCAGCCCATTTAACCACGCCTTTACCATTTGTGGAACAATCACAATAATTGCCAAACAAAAAAATTGGGTGGTAAAATTTATCTTGATCGCCCCTGTAGCTCAGTGGATAGAGTATTGGCCTCCGAAGCCGAGGACCGCAGTTCGAGCCTGCGCGGGGGCACACAAAAAAGCCGCCTGCCAGCGGTTTTTTTATTAGATTATTGGGTTAATGCGCTAACTATGATTGGATACAATCGCATGGTGCAAATAAAAAATATTCTTTTGTCCGTTATGGCTGTTATCCTTTGTTCGGGTTGCAGCGCTGGCGCAATGACCAATTTGACCCCGCCCCCTAATTTTGTTACCGCCACACTGCCGTCTACCCTTGTTTTGAAAACAATTCAGGCTTCACCCCTGCCTGTGCCTAATCCAAGCGCTGCGGTTGAAGCGGCAACCCCGTCTCCCGTTGAAGGAATAACCACCACGCAATTAAATGTGCGGGCTGATCCATCTACCGCTGGCGCGGCATTGGGCATGATGGCTCAATTTGCAAAAGTACAAATCATTGGTCGGGATGCCGGCTCGAACTGGTATCAGATATTTTACGCGCAAGCAAATACTGGAAAGGGTTGGCTCAGAGCGGAATATGTGCAGGTTAACAATGCCTCAGCCGAGATTCCGCTGGTCGAGACTACCTCCCGCTCAGGCGTGGTTTTTAGCGGGGTAATTCTCCAAAAAGTGAACGTCCGCCAGAATCCAGGTACTGCGCATCAAACACTGGGTGTGTTAAATTCCAATGATGTGGTTTTTATTATCGGCAGGGATGTCAGCGGCGATTGGCTTCAAGTGGAATTTGGGGCAGCGCCAGACGGCAAAGGCTGGGTTGCGGCAGAATTTTTACAGACAGGAATTTTGGACAGTGTGCCAGTGATTGGTGAAGCGGCTGCCATTTCCCCAACTCCAGGAACGCCGATGCGATCTGTGGTGCAGGACGGCGATTCGATGCTTTCGCCATTAAGTGCGGTGACTTTTTCTCCGCTTGGCGCGCGCTCGTTCCAAATCAGCGGTCAGGTTTCTGCGCCAGAGGATGCGGAAGATTGGATACAATTTACAACCTGCGGCGGGTCTATTGTCCTTCAATTGGCATGTTCCAGTACAACTTTGCGCGTGGAGTTGTGGTCAGGCGAACCCCCCGTGTCGTATTTTTCTTCTGCCTGCGGAGATGCCTCTGTCGTGAGCGTTAATCCCGATGACCACTATTTTTTGCGGTTGGTGCAGAACCAGCCCGAAGACACAAATTATATTTTAAGTGTGGAGTTGATTCACTGATATGAAATTAAGCGCTTTTGATCCTGCAAGCAAGCAAGTTGAAATTATGCATCTCAAACAAAAATTTGGGTTGCTGTACGGCGCGGTGGCGGGGCTGGCTTTTGCTGTATCCTCCTGGGGCTGGGATGGGTATATGTTGAGCGCGGCACACGCTTATTTTCCCTGGATTATGTTTTTGGTCGGCTCAATGATCTGCGCCCTTCTGGGCGGGTTAAGCGGCTGGCTGACAGCGCGTTTTCAGAACAGCCTGTGGGGCGCTTTATTTTGGATCATCACCTCGGCAGGGTTTGCGTGGCTGATGGTTTCCCTGCCCTTGCAGATTAACCCTGCTCTTGCCGCGTTGTTTGACCCGCAGTTGGGCGCATTCTTAAATTATGCCCAAAATGGCGCATTCATCCTTCGCCTTGGCGCTTCTCTCATTTGGATTCTTCCCTTTATGTTGATTGTGGGTGTGACGCAATTGCCCATGAGCGAATCTGCTGTGTTTTCCACATCTTCTTTCACCAAGGTGATGCCCATTTTTTTTGCTGCTACATTAATGGGGTTAAGCGGCGCCTTCACCGACAGCCTGATTAATGTGCATTTTCGCGAAGCCATCGCTGCGCTTGATACCACCATTCAATTTGTGGTGGACAATCAGGATAACGAGAGCGCAGACCCCGTTCTTTCCCGTCAGTTGCACGCCCGCGCATTGTGGGAGGTGCGCGAGCAGGTGTTGCCGTCACGGCGGTTATTTGTGGGCAGTTACGACGAAGAATTTGGCGAGTTTCATGTGTTGGTGAAGTTCGGCGCCAACTGGGTTGATTGTCTTGTACTTTATAATCAGCCTAATGCCTGTCGCCTCGTTACGGGCGAATAATTCATCAGGTCGGAAAATCATTCAACCAAAGGATACCCCATGAAAAAATATCTGGTCAAACCTGATACAAAAGTAAATCTCTCGAAAATTGACCCAAGCGACACGGGCGATTTCAAAGGCGGCAAGGAAGCCGCACTGATTGAGTTCCAAAAACTCAACGCCAAACTCGAAGCCTTGCAGGAGTTGCTTTATGCTGAACACAAGCACAAGGTATTGATCGTCCTGCAAGCCATGGACGCGGGCGGAAAAGACGGCACCATCCGCCGTGTGTTTGACAGCGTGAACCCTGCGGGCGTGCGCGTGGCAAGTTTCAAAGCCCCCACCGCCGAAGAACTGGATCACGACTACCTGTGGCGCATTCACAAGCAGACTCCCGCCAAAGGCGAAATGGTCATCTTCAATCGCAGTCACTACGAAGATGTGCTGGTCGTCCGCGTGCATAATTACGTTCCGCCCGAAGTGTGGAAAAAACGCTTCGACCAGATCAACGAGTTCGAGCGGACGCTTGCCGAAAGCGGCACGACCATCCTCAAGTTTTATCTGCACATTGATCTCGACGAACAAAAGGAAAGACTGCAAGCCCGCCTCGACGACCCCACCAAACGCTGGAAGTTCCGCCTCGGCGATTTGGACGAGCGTAAACTGTGGGGTAGCTACATGGAAGCCTTTGAAGACGTGCTGGGCAAAACCAGCACAGACTACGCCCCCTGGCACATCATCCCCGCCAACCGCAAATGGTACCGTGACCTGGTCATCTCCTCCATTTTGGTCGAGACCCTCGAAGACCTGAAAATGAAATTCCCCGAATCAGAAGAAAACCTCGACGGGGTGGTCATCGAATAATGCCCATCAACAACGAAATTTATTCCCAGCAGGCAGGCGGCTGGTGGGATGAGAATCACTTCCTGCACTTGCTGAAAACGGGAATCAACCCGCCCCGCTTTGGATATTTCCACGACGCCCTCACCCGACAACTGGGACGACAACCCCAGGCTTTATCCACGCTGGATGTGGGCTGCGGCGGCGGAATCCTGAGCGAAGAATTTGCCAAAATCGGCTGCCGCGTCACGGGACTTGATCCCTCCGCGCCTTCGCTGGAAACTGCCCGCAGTCACGCCGCCGCGCAAGGCTTGACCATTGACTACCGCCAGGGCAGCGGTGAGTCCATACCGTTTGAATCAAACAGTTTTGACATCGTTGTTTGCTGTGACGTGCTGGAGCATGTGGACGACCTGGAAAAGACCCTGCGCGAAGTGGCGAGAGTTATAAAACCTGGCGGCATGTTCTGCTACGATACCATCAACCGCACCGAAGAATCACGCAAGGAAAATATCTTCGCCGCCCAAAATTTCGCCCTCACCAGTTTCTTCCCGAAGGACACACACATCTGGGATAAATTCATCACCCCCGATGAAATTCTGGCGCTTTTCGAGAGGATCGGATTTGACAACCGCCACATGACTGGCTTGAACTCTGCCCTGCCCGACTTGCAAGTTGCTGCGCTTCTCATCCGCCGCAAGTTGGGACTGCTGACCTTTGCCGAACTCGGACGCCGACTTCAATTCCAGACGGGCGGCGGACTGCAAGCCTCCTACCTCGGCTGGGCAATCAAAAAAACTTAAAAAGACTCACCGCGAAGCCCGCAAGATGCGCAATAAAAGATTTTCTTTGCGTTCTTCGTGCGCTTCGCGGTAAAAAAGGAAACGTATGGCAAAACTCATCCCCGCCGCAGAACGCATCATCCGCGCCCGCAAGTTGATTCAACAAGCCCGCGACTTGCCTGTCCCACCTGAAGGCGGACGCAGTGACTTTTCCTACGTTGCCAACGTCAAAGACCTGCTGCGACAGGCGCGCGATTTCGTCAAATTTATTTCCATGACCCCCAGCGCATCCGCTGAGATTAAGGAAGAGATCAAGCGCATTTATCAGGAAGCCGAACAGGCAGACGGGGAACTTTTGAGGTGATAGTCACCTCGGCTATAAAAATCGTTGTAAAATGAAAGCAGGCACGACCATTCCTTCCAACCCCAAAAGAGGTGAACCATGAACCAGGAACTTGACCAATTGCTCGAAAAACTGAAAAGCGAAATTGAAGGAATCCAGCCAAATGACGAAAAAGGGCAGGAACTTCTGCGTGAACTCTCGGTAGATATTCGTGAACTGCTGGAGCAGGCAGAGGCGAAGCAACCGATGATGCAGCGTCTTCAAGCATCCATTGACCATTTTGAGGTCACACATCCCGAACTGACCGCTGCGCTTTCGAGCTTGTCCAACATCCTCAGCAACGCAGGAATCTAGTACGGAGTGCAAAATCTCCTGATTTTGCGCCCTTGATTTTTCATTCCGAATTTTGCGCCCCCGATTTTGCAACAAAAAGCCCTGGCAGGCTCAAACCTGTCAGGGCTTTTTGTTTACCGCAACTTGTAATTCACACCGCTTACACGGGATTGCACTCGCGCAAATCCACGATCTTGATCACCACTTTAGACAGCGACTTCTTGACTTCTTCCATTGTCATGCCCGCCACTTTGAAGGTGACATTGACCGTCTTGCCGTCTGCGGTGGCGAACTGACCAAAAGAGATGAAATTTCCATTTGCCTCGGCGATGGCTTTGGTAATCTTCGCCAGTTGACCAAGGTGGTCTTCGGCAATTGCGGTGACGCGCACGCCGTTTGAGCGCGCGCCCATCAACTCAAGAAAGGTCTTGAACAAATCCGTCTCGGTGATGATTCCCACCACCTTCTCGCCTTTCATCACAGGCACGCCGCCGATTTTTTTATCTGCCATCAGCCGCGCCGCCTGCTCGATGGGCGTATCTGCCTGCACCGTCAGCACGTCGCGGGTCATCACTTCCCGAACTGTGACCTTGCTCAGGGCGTAGTTCATTTCCCATACGCTCAAACTTGTCACCTGCGAGGGCGTGGCGTTGAGCAAGTCTTTATCTGAAACTATGCCAATTAATTTACCCGATTGCACGACGGGCGCGCGCCGAATCTTCTCGCGTTTGAACAATGCCAGCGCGTCGTGAATGGGCATATCTTTTGAAATGGTGATAACAGGCTTGGACATTTTTTCGCTAACTAACATGAGAGCCTCCTGATTATTTTCAAACATGGAATCAAAAGTCTCCTGACTTTTGACCGCCAACGACAGGAGTCGTTGGACTCCAAATACCTACAGCCCCAAATACGCCGCGCGGACGTGCTGGTTCTTAATCAAATCACGCGCCGCGCCTTCGATGTCTGACTTGCCTTCCGCCAGCACATAGCCGTAATCGCTGATTGCCAGCGCCATGTGAACATTTTGCTCCACCAGCATAATCGTCAGACCCGTATCGCGCAGGGCGCGCAAGCCCTCAAAGAGTTGCAGCACCAACAGCGGAGCCAGCCCCAGCGAGAGTTCGTCAATCATCAAAACGGTTGGGTCTGCCATCAGCCCACGCGCCACCGCCAGCATTTGCTGTTCGCCGCCGCTGAGTGTGCCAGACTTCTGCCCGCCGCGCTCTTTCAAACGCGGGAACATGGCGTAGACCTTTTCGAGATTTTGCTTCGCCTTCGGACGCGCGCGTTTGTTCGTTGCGCCCATCTCCAGGTTTTCGTACACGCTCATATCGGTGAACAACTGCCTGCCTTCGGGAACCAGCACCAAGCCCAATTCCGCTTTGGCGTAGGCGGGCATTCGGCTCACATCCTGCCCCTG
>DYML01000026.1:6237-25897 GCA_020721605.1 Anaerolinea thermophila | reverse complement strand
CTGGAAAGCGCCGCCCCATAACTTGCGGTAAAATTCCTTTATGGAGCGTAAATTATTATCTTCCCGCATGTCGTTGCGAGGAGGGCGCTTTTCCCGATGAAGCAATCTCCGCATCGTAGAGGTGGGTTGCTCACCGCACTCCCGAAAAAACATCGGGACGATGTGGCGTGCTGCGCACACTTGCCCTGGTGGGCAGTGCCAGGGAGTGCTGGGCAAAGAACAAAAACGCCCTCGCAACGACATCATCCATTGGTAAGTGAAGGAACTTATATTTTTACGAACCCTTAAAGAAGGAGTGTATGATGAAAAACAAAACGCGTCTATTTGGTTTAATGCTTATTTTCACCTTGTTTTTAAGTGCCTGCAATTTGCCCTCAAAAAATGTTGAAGACACTGCCAGCACAGCCGCCGCGCAAACGGTAGAGGCTCTGCTTGGCGTCACCCCGTCGGCGGGCATTTCTACGCCAAGCCTTACGCCGCTCCCCATCCCATTTACATTAACACCTATTCCCCTTGCGGCGGTAAGTTTTACCCCTGTTGTGACTGCCACCGCAAATTGCAACGTGGCGCAATTCATCGCCGACATAACCATTCCTGACGGCACAGTGATGACGCCCAACCAGGCATTCGTGAAAAAATGGCGCGTGAAAAATATTGGCACCTGTACCTGGACGGGCTTTTCCCTTGTTTTTGACAGCGGAGACGCCATGAGCGGAGTGGCATCAAAGGCAATCAGCACCCTTGCCCCAGGGCAGGAGGTTGATCTTGAAGTCAGCCTGACGGCTCCGTCTGCGGTTGGCGGCTATCGTGGTTATTGGCGCATTAATACCAATGAAAACGCTTTGGTGCCTATTGTGAACGGCAATCAGGGCAAATCGTTCTATGTGGATATTAAGGTGCAAACAGGGGCTACTGCTACAAGTACCGCCACGACAACCGCCGCCACCCCGACAGCCACTGCTACCCCAGTTTCAACCTTTGCTATTACCAGCGTTAGTTTTACCAGCAGCGGCGGCTGCGGGTCTTTTACTGCCATTGCGGAGATCACCACCAATGGCGCAGGAACGGTTAACTTTCATTGGATTCGAGGGGATGGGGCAACGGTGCCGGTTCCGCCCGCGCTGGTATTTGCGGCGGCTGGCACTCAATCTGTCAGCATCTCGTGGAGTACGACCTCCACCGATAACGATAAAAACTGGTTCGATATTTATATAGATTCGCCTGGCAATTTGCAGTTTGGGCGCGCCTCATTTACCTGCCCATAATTTTCCACCGATAGGCAGATTAGCGTCTATTAAGACAGAGCGCCCGTCTAAACGGGCGTTTCTGTTTAACAGTATAATTATCCTTGTAGATGAAAGGAAAAAAATGCCTAAAACAATAAAATATAAATTCTTCTCCACCCTTGTTTTGCTGTCTTTGATCCTCGCAGCCTGTGGCACAGAAAGCGCCCCTGAGCCTGCGCAGGAAATAAATAACATTCAAACTGCTGTTGCAGAAACCATTACCGCCCAAAACGCAAACACACCCATTCCTGCCGCTTCTGCGGTGACGCAAGGACCTTTGGTGTTCTCGCCTACCCTGACACCGCTTGCGCCGATTGCCTCCCAAACCCCAACCCCCGCGCCTGCTTCTGCAAAATCTGGTTGTGCCAGCGCCAGCCTGGTGAGTGAGACCTTCCCAGACGGCACTATTTTTAAGCCGGGTTCACAGTTCACCAAAAATTGGCAGATTAAAAACACCAGCGTTTGCACCTGGGATACCACCTATAAAATCATCTTTTGGAATGGCGACCTGCTGGGCGGCTCTTATTACTATAACCTGCCGCAAATTGTAGCGCCTGGTCAAATTTTGCCCATCTCGTTGATTTTAACAGCGCCAATTCAAGTGGCAACCTACCGCTCCGAGTGGATGCTTCAAACCCCCGACAGCATTGAATTTGGCGTGGGAGAATACAACGTGCCGTTCTACACTGAAATTGAAGTCTCTTCTGATGCGGCGCCCGTTTATACCGTCACCAATGTTGATTACAACGTCGTGCGTGATCCCGCCACTGGTTGTCCGGCAAATGTTAATTACACCGTCTACGCCACCGTCACCACCAACGGACCACTTACCCTTAATTATTACTGGGCGCAAAGTGATGGGAATGATTCCAGCGCCGAAACAATCATCATTGATAAAGCCACCACCACCACTCTCTCTCATTCGTGGAAGTTGCATATTGCAACCAATGTCGGCACGCGTTGGATGGCGCTTGTTGTCATATCTCCTGTTGCCAAACAATATCCTCATGCGGAGTTTGTAAAAACCTGCGGAGAATAACCGCCTTGCCGCTTGTTCACCCGACCTCTTGTTTGAGTTAACTTTCCCGTATGGGATGGCGCGCTCTATGCAAGAGGTTTTGTGTTGCCTGTTTGCGGCAGGCAGAACCAGCAGGGAACTATTGAAGCGCGAGATTCGTCTTTCTTCTTTAGAGCGCCCAAATTAGGAGAATGAAATGGCTGCAAAAAAATCCCCCATCCTGCTGTTTATAGTCTTTGCAATTGTGACTCAATTATCGTGTAACCTTGCCGCCAGCTCGGCGACCCCCGATACATTTGCAACTTTGAATGGGCTTTACACGGCATCCGCGCTGACATTGGCGGTAGGCGCTCCGCCTGCAAGTTTTACCGTTACCCCCGGCTTGCCGCTGCCCACCGCCAACGGACTACCTGCCTCAGCCACGATTCAGCCCCTTTCGCAGACACCCGCCCCAGCCTTGCGCTGTGATGCAGTTCAATTTCTGAGTGATGTGACTTATCCCGATGGCAGTTTTATCCCACGCGGCGCTTCTTTTGTTAAAATTTGGCGCATAAAAAATATTGGCATCTGTGCGTGGACGCCGTCTTACGCGCTTGTTTTTTGGGGAGGCGATGCAATGAGCGCGCCCTCTGTTGTTGCGCTGACCAAAACCGTATATCCGGGCGAAAGCATTGATCTGGCGGTCACGCTGCGCGCACCCGATCATAAAGGAAATTATCGTGGGTATTGGAAGTTGCAAAATGCATCTGGCGTTTTATTTGGTTTTGGCGCACAGGCAGATAACGCTTTTTGGGCGGATATTAAAGTGAGCGGCGCCGAATATGCCGCCTATTCTTTTGCAGATTCCTATTGTGAAGCAAGTTGGCAAAACAACGCCAGCGCGCTTGCTTGTCCGGGCGCAGAGGGGCAGTCAGGCGGTTTTGTTCTTAAATTAAATGCGCCAGTCATGGAAGATGGCTTCACAGAAGATGAGTCGGGCTTGCTGACGGTTCCGCAGGATGTCGAAAACGGCACAATTAGCGGGCAATATCCCGCCATTGCCATTCAATCGGGAGACCGCTTTCGCACTATCATCAATTGCCAATACCAGTCGAAAAAATGCGATGTCGTTTTTCGGCTGGATTATAAAAACAACGGGCAGATTCAGACCTTGGCTGCCTGGCACGAAATATACGAGGGCAAGTATTATCCCGTTGATCTTGACTTGAGCGCGCTGGCAGGTGAAACGGTGAAACTCATTCTTGTGGTGAGTGCAAACGGCGCTCAAAAAGGGGATCGCGCCCTTTGGCTTAATCCACACATTTTGCGACAAGGGACACCGCCGCCCACTGCCACGCCCACACTCACTTTTACACTCACGCCCACAGCCACTGCCACGCCCACTTTTACCGCCGCTGTTACTGAAACACCTACCGCTACTCTGACTCCCACCGCTACGCTCACGCATACCCCTACCCCGTAGGTGCGTTATAATCAAGTGGACTGTTTTATCATTCTCCATCGTGTGATTGATGCGTATTGCAGAGTAGATAAAATCAGTTTTCAGTCAGAGATTGGCTATATTTTTGGAGGTTTTTTAAATATGAGAATTCGCAAATTACAATGGTTGGCAGTCTATGCCGCGTTAGCCATCATGCTCAGTTCGTGTAACTTGGGCGCTACGCCAGCGCCTACGCAAGATTTGGGAGTTATTCAAACTGAAGCGTTTAATGAAGTGCTGACTCAAGTTGCATTGGCAAGCAGCCCCACCCCGCTGCCTTCAACCCCCACCCAGACTTCAACCCCCACTTTGCAGGTTCCGCCCACATTTGCCGTTGTTGGCGGCGGTGGTGCGCAAAGTACCGTTACGCCTTTTGATTTCAATTCACCCCTGCCCAGCGTCACGCCTCTTTCGCTATTGTCTGTGCCTACCTTGCCGGGCGCAGTTTCTACTGTTACCACCAAGAATGGCTGTAATGATGGGCTATTGTTGAGCGAAGGTCCGCCATACGATGGGGCATACCTGAACCCAGGTGAGGCTTTTGAAAAAACCTGGTCTTTCACCAATGTGGGAACTTGCGCCTGGGATGAAGGCTACACTTTTGCCTTTTTGCCCACCTTTTCCTCTGAAGGATTTGCGGGGTACGATATTAAATTTGAAAAGGCAGAAGACTTTACCGCGCCGGGAGCAGGTATTAGTTTCATCGTTAAATTAAAAGCAAGCACTGTGGCTGGTGAACATTTGGGCGTTTGGAAATTAAGAGACGATTCCGGCAATTACTTCGGCTCCATGGTGTGGGTCAAATATATGATCAACACAAAATAAGGAGAGATTCAATGAAAATTAAATTTATCACTTTCTCGTTAATGGCGGCTTTTCTTTTGGCAGCCTGTGCGCCCGCCACCCCCATTGTGCCAACCCCCGACGTGATGGCTGTCCGCACCTCCGCGGCGTACACCGTCGTTGCAGAATTTACGCTCACCGCCGCAGCCTTCACCCCCACTCCGCTGCCCACCGAAACGCCCACACTTGTCCCCACGCCTGAGCCTCCCACCGAAACCCCCACCATCGCCTACGCCACCGACCCGACACAGATCGCACTCGGTACCCCCGGCGAATTATGCGACAACATGACTTTTGACCCCGCCACAGTGGACGTGACCATTTTGGATGGCTCACAAATGGTGCCTGGGCAGGATTTTATCAAAACCTGGAAGATCAAAAACACAGGCATCTGTGCTTGGGGTGAGGGGTACGGGCTTATCTTCTCTTTCGGAAACGAAATGAGCGGCGAGCCTGTGCCGCTTGGTACGTTGGTTCAAGTTGGGGAGGAAGTTGATGTCTCGGTTAATTTCAAAGCGCCCCTTGATATTAATGAATATTCCAGCACCTGGCAAATGGCAAATGCCAAAGGTGTTCCATTTGGCAAACCTATTTATGTAAAAATCATCGTCAAATAAAAATTGACCGCCACGCTCAAACAGGACATCAAAGACAAAGCGCGCCAGCTGGGATTCATCCTGGCTGGCGTTACTTCTTGTACTCCGCCCGCGCATTATCCCATTTTTGAAGAATGGTTGAACAAGGGCTTTCACGGCGCCATGAACTACCTCGTCGAAGAACGCAGCCGTACCCGCCGCGCCGACCCCAGGCAAATCTTCCCCGAATGTAAGTCCATTTTAGTTTTGGCGCTGCCCTACTTGAATTTAGAAGGCAGAATGCAGAATGCAGAATTTCAAATCGCTGCGTACGCGCTTGGCGAAGATTATCACGAAGTCATTCCGCCGCGCCTCAAGTTAATGGTCGAATTCATCGAAGAGCAAATTGGATACCCCATTCCCAACCGATATTACACCGACACGGGACCCATCCTTGAACGCGAACTCGCCCAACGCGCCGGGCTGGGCTGGGTCGGCAAAAACTCCATGCTGATCAACCCCACGGCAGGCTCCACATTTTTTCTGGCGGAAATTCTGCTTGGCATTGAACTCGAACCCGACGACCCCATCACCGACCACTGCGGAACTTGCACGCGCTGCATCACCGCCTGCCCCACGCAAGCCATCCTCCCCAATCGCACCCTCGACGCGCGCCGCTGCATCTCCTACCTCACCATCGAAAACAAAGGCGACATCCCCGAAGAACTGCGCCCCCCCATGCAGGATTGGATTTTCGGATGCGACATCTGCCAGATGGTCTGCCCGTGGAATCGATTCTCCGCCCCGCCTGATTCTGCCTTCGAGCCGCCGACCCCGCTTCGCATCTCCGCCCCAGACCTGACTCTGTCATCCGTTGAGTTTAATCGCCGCTTCAAGCGCAGCCCCCTCAAACGCGCCAAACGGCGCGGAGTTTTACGCAACCTGGCAGTCGCAATCGGCAACAGCGGAAACAAAACCGACCTTCCCATTCTGGAGCAAGCCATTCAAGATGACGAACCCCTTGTCCGCGAACATGCGAAGTGGGCAAGAGAAAAAGTGAGAAGTAAAAAGTGAGAAGTGAAATGAAAAAACTTTTGATCGCCACAAACAACAAAGGCAAAGTAAAAGAATTGCAAGACCTGCTCAAAGATACGGGTCTCGAACTCGTTACTCCCGCAGAGATCAACCTCGATCTCGAAGTGGAAGAAGACGGCGCGACCTACGCCGAAAACGCCGCCAAAAAAGCCCGCGCCTTCGCCCACGCCAGCGGATTGATTTCCCTAGCCGATGACTCCGGGCTTGAGGTAGATGCCCTCGATGGCGCGCCGGGGTTATATTCCGCCCGCTACCACCCCAAACCTGGCGCCAATGACGCCGACCGCCGCGCCTATCTGCTTGAAAACCTCGCAGGCAAACCGCGCCCGTGGACAGCGCACTTCCATGCCACCATCGCCATTGCCGTTCCCGAACAGGAGGTTCAGGTCGTGGATGGCAACTGCTACGGCGAGATCATCCCCGAAGAACGCGGCACAGGCGGCTTTGGCTACGACCCCATCTTTTTACTTTCTGAGTTGAACAAAACAATGGCAGAGTTGGAAATGGACGAAAAAAACCGCTTCAGCCATCGGGCAAAAGCGGTGATGAATGCAATTCCTGTTTTGAAGAAAATCTATTCGGGTTGATCAATCACAGGCGTAACGCGCTTTTTTCTTGCTTTTTTCACTTTCAGCGGAATCCCATCCACAAACTTCTTCAACAAATCTGCAACGGCATCGGGTTGTTCCAGCATCACCATGTGACCGGCGTTTTCCAAAATATGCAATTGCGAATTGGCAATTGCATCGCGCAATGATTCTGAAAACTTGACGGGCATCATTTTATCTTCTGCGCCGCAGATGATGAGGGTGGGGATGTTGATATTTTCCAACTGGCTGGTTACATCAAACTCATTGCAGGCTAGAAAATCACCAGACAAAACAGGCGGACGAATCTCCAGCATGGTTCGCCGTGAAAGTTCCAATAAATTTTGTGGGGCATCTGCGCTGAAACAATTCTCGTTCACCATGCCCACAGCGGCTTCAAACGTGTTCGGATTCCCCACCGTCTCCAACAGCGTTTGTGACACGCGCAGTTTTGAACCAGAGCCAAGCAGCCCAAGCCCCAAGACCTGTTTGGGATATTTCAACGCCAGTGTCAGCGCCACTGCGCTTCCCATCGAATGTCCTACGATGACTGCCGCGTCAATTTTCAACTCCTTCATAAACGCAAGCACATCATCGGCATATTCATCAATGGATTGCCTGCCCGCGCCCTCAGATTTTCCATGTCCGGGCAGGTTGGGCGCATACACTTTTTCACCAGCCAGGCGGCGAATTTGCGGGGGCCAGGATAAATGAATTCCGCCCGCACCATGCAACAGGATGACAGGCGGACGGGTATCAATTTGTTCTTCTGCCTCATGGGCAAAATAATAAAGTTCGGTTGTGGTGGGCATTTTTATTTTTTGTTTGTCGGGTGATGCAGTCGGTCAGCGGCATCTTCGCTGAGAGGAATATAGACCTGTACTTTTGTGCCCTTGCCGGGTGCAGAATCAATTTGGAGTAGACCGTTCACCAGCTCGGAGCGTTCGCGTAAATTGACCATGCCTAGGCTGCTGTTTGCGCGTTTGTCATAGGCTTCGTTCATGGCTTTTACGTCAAATCCCAACCCGTTATCTGCAATTTCGAGCATGGCAATGCCTGTTTCTACCAGCCGCAGACCGACAGCAATGACTGGCGCGGATGCGTGTTTGCGGGCGTTGTTTACGGCTTCTTCGATGATATAAAAGATGACGCCTTGTTTGCCCATTTCCAATTGTGTGGTGACTCGTTCTTCAATATTGAGCGTCACTTTTTGGCTGTAGGTTTCCATCATTTTTTCCGACATGGATTGTACCGCCGCCGCCAGCCCCTGAGATTCAAGAATGAGCGGGCGCAGGGTAAACAGCATGTGCCGAATTTCCTTGGTGGTGCGGTGTGCCAGTTCTTCCAGTTTTACAATTTCTTCGGTGGCGCCTTTCACGTCTTTTACCAACATGCGCCGTGTAATATTGAGGCGCATTGCCATTGCGGCAACCGATTGGGTGGGACCATCGTGCAGGTCACGCGCCAGTTTTTTACGCGCTTCTTCATGAATTTCGACCATGCGCTCTTTTTCTTCCACCAGGTCTTGGTATAACCGCGCATTTTGGATTGCGATCACCGCCTGCCTGCCGATAATATCCAGCAGGTTGCGGCGCTCAGGGTTGAAGTAATCTGGGTCGGGGTGTGCAAATAAGAGAACGCCGTACATGTTAAAGCCGCTGCGCAGTGGGAAGCAATATCCGCTGGTGCAGTTTCTTAGCCCAACCACGCGCCCCAGTTCGGGGTCTGCGCCAACGTCTTTAAAGAATAGCGGTTCGCCTTCTTCGAGTGATTTTTTGAGTGCGCCTTCTGTGGCATCAAAGGTGACACGCATGTCGGCGTTGGTAAAGCGCCGCGCAGAGCCAATGCGTAATTTGCCACCGTTGAATAGCATCACCGCGCCGCTTAGCGGGTCGTTGAGCAATTCTTCCGGGTCTGGGTTGAGTGCGGTTGCGCTCATATTTAACGCGGATTCGAGTACGCGCTTGTAACTCAGCGTGGAAGAGAGAGTCGTGGTTAATTCATAAATGGCGCGCATTCGTTCCGCTTGCATGGCGCTTTTTCTTTCTTCTGTGTCCTGCCATAGTTCGCGGTTCTTGCGCATGTGTAAAATCATGCGTTTTCCAAGAAAGCCAAAGATCAGGCTGAGAATTATTAGTGTGGCGGAGATGATCAACGCGAGCGGTAGATCGCCTTCCACTTGAAAACCGGTGTAGAGCATTAAGCCAGAAAATAATAGCGAAGCGAGCAAAGCCCCCGTCAATTCAAAATAAATGGAGCCAGTTAAGATGGGCAGCAGCCCTGCCCATCCGGCGGGACCGTGCAGCCCGCCCTGCATCCAATAAAATATCCCTGTCAGCGTCAGGTCTATCAGCAGGCTAACCGGGCGGTGATATGTCACACGCACGTTTAAGCCGGCAAGTGCGGTCATGGTCAGATTCCAAATAATGAGGAAAAACAAAGACCAGGAGGTCGAAAAATTTAATTTGTCTCCCAGACTCAGTGAAACAATTAAGCCAACCAGCACGATCCAGCGGAGTGAGATGGCAAACCAGTCTGCCATGTAGGGTGTATTGTATTTTTGTACCATAATTTCTCTATCATAACGAATAACGTGAGCGGCAAGTGCGCGACAGACTTACAACTAGATTACATATTACTCTTCGTACCCCATGCGCTTTAAATAAGGGCTTAATTTATTAAATAAGATATTTTTTTGCTCTGTGGTGTAGGCTTCGCGGAAGCGTCCAATTTTGCCTTTGAAGAAATGTAGACCCTGCTGCCCGTCTACTGTGCCAGGGCGGTATTTTTCGATCACTGCCTGCACCTGGGGTGCGGCGCTGTTTAATTTGAGATATGCCGTTAACTTGTTTGATTCGACATCGTAGTTTGTCAGCAAGTCTTCGTAACGCGCAATCAGCACGTTTTTTTCTTTCATCCATTTTTCCCAAATGTGAACATATTCCATCATAAAATCCATGCTCTTTTCAAAATCGGAGAGATGAGAGAAGGCATTGGGGCGTCCTTTGATGAGTGCGCGCTGACCAAAATCATAGGCGGAGAGCATGGCGTCGCGCGGGTCGCGGTAGATGTAGGTGATGCGCAGCAGCCCCAGGTTGCAGAGCAGGCGCGAGGCGCTCGAAGGGGCTGCATGGGCTTTGATGACAAAATGATTCACCAGCCCCGGCAGCATCACCAACCCAAGCCGCCTGGCAGAAAGCACGCCAATATTGCAATTGACTTCGGTGAGAATTTTTTGCAAACGGTAGCGTTCGCGAATATCGCGCGCATCCGCGCAGCCTGTTGTTTCCATCAAATCGTGAATGAGGTTGTAGTGCCAGCCAGAGCCGGCGCGGGGCATACCAACAGAAAGAACGATCATTTGATTTCCTTATTTTCGGAGTACAGCGTCTTCTGACGTTGTGAAAGATTTGGAGGCAAGCCCAACCAATATTCCCGATACCAGCCAGATGTTGGGTGTTGTGAGCGAATCCTGGGTGAAATTATAAAAGGTGATTGCCAGCCACGCAAACACACCAGCCGTTGCGGCAAAGCGCGCCCAGTTTTCTGCACGGCGGAGCAAGTTTAGCATATCACCGAGAATATGGAACTGAAATGCGAGGAATAAAAAGAAGCCTATTAACCCTGTTTCTGCCAGCAGGCGCGCGTAAAGATTTTTGGGGTTGGGGTATAACCGATTTTCCGGGTTCAGTTGTTTGGCAATTTCTGGAACGGTGGTGAGCGCCCAGTCTGGCAGGTTTTGATAGATGTAAAAGCCGCTTGCGCCCAGCCCTACGCCGCTCAATGGGTGCGCTTCAAATGCCGCCAGCGCCCCCGCCGAATATGCCCCGCGTGCGCCAGCGTTAATATCCACCAGGTATTCGCTTAAAGTTTGGGCATCTGTTTGCCATAAACGGCGGAAGAAATTTTTTTGACCGAGAAAAAGAAATGCGCTGCCCACGAGCGCCAGCGTTGCGGCAATTATGCTCATGCGAAACAAAATATCACGCAGTCGCCCGTGAAAGCCGTTCCGCAGCCATTGCCATAGACCGCGCATAAGGCTGCGTTCCAAAAACAAAAAGGTTAAGCCTGCCGCCGCCAGCGTGGTTATCAACCCGCCGCGCGAGTAGGTTGCCAGCACCACCAGCAGAGATAACGCCAGCAGCGCAGGCTCCAGCCATTTGTGGCGTGTTAGGCGGAAGTTGGCTAGCGTGGCGGCAAACAAAAAGGGGATGTAGATGGTTGCCAGTTGTCCGGCAAGCCAGGCAGGTTCATACGCCAAGCCGGAAATGCGATTGGTGCGCACCAGTTCGCGCATGGAAAATGCCAGTTGCCAGTGCGTCACCATTTCTTTGTTGAGCAAATTTGTGTAAAACGTCACCGCTTGCAAGCCGCTCCACGCCAGGGTTAGGCTTAGTCCTGCCAATAGCCAGCGGAGGGTGAACCGCAGGTCGTCTTCGTCTTGGTTCATCCATACCGCAGAAATAAAAAAAGCGATGCCGATAAAAAGGGTCGCCAGCGCGCGCAGGGCGCGTCCCGAATAGATTTGTCCACGTAGGGGGATGGGGGCAAGTACCGCTCCAAAACTGGTGGCGGCGAACATAAACAGCACGAGCGCCCCCAGGGGAATAAAGGCGCCTGCCCAGGGCAACTTTGTTTTTCCACGCCGCTGCACAGTCAGCAGCAGTGGAAGCAGCAGCGCCAGCGGGTACAGCGCCAGCGGGCGAACCAGTGTGCTGTCTCCCAAGAGTGGAAACCAGCGAAAACTGGTGACGGGCAATGTGATCAGCGCCGCTCCCCATAGGGCGCGATGCAGGTTTGCCGTAATCTCTTCGCGCAGCACGTTCTTCATTTTCGTTTGGGGGAAACAAACAGCACAACAAACACCGCCAAAGTTAAAAACCCGCTGCTGCCTGCCAGCAAATAAGCGCTGAGCGGTGTGCGGCGTTCTTTGGGTAGTTTTTTGGCTTGTGTTGCTTCTAATTTGACAAATTCATTAATACTGCCTGCTTGCACGGCGGCTTGCACTTTGGCAGTAAACGCCGTTGCCCAGGCAGATGCCAGCAAATCGGCGGTTTGCGCATGGGGGTCGTCCGCGTAAAAATGCCAGCCCGCCTCAGCAGGTTGGCTAAGATGTAACTTCTCTGCGCGTAACGCCTCTACCGAAATGCCAAACTCGGCAGACAGCCCGCTCATCACCGCATCTGACCAGGCAATTTCTTCCAATTTGCGCGATTCGCGCTCCAGATAATAAAATTGCTGGCGGTCTGTCTCTTTTGCCCAGGCTTGCTCCAGGTTGAAATCTACATTGACGGTGGCTTTTGCGCGAAAGGGTGGCGGGATCACCGCGTAGAGCGCCGCGCCGAGCAGTGCGCCGAGCAGTGCGCCGAGCAGCCAAAACCGCCAGGCTTTAAGCAGGCGGGTTAGGTCTTCGAGAGAGGGAGGGGAGAGGAGTAAATTCATAGGATAAAAATAAACGGAGTGTGTGATTGGTATTTTGCCAATTACTTTTTGCGAATGCGCCACTTCCAAAGTGGACCCACAATTTTTCTCAGGTAATATTTTGCCATAATGATCGAAAAGAACCCGCCGCCGTCTCGCCGATGAACGCGGATCATTTCGGGCCAGCAGCGGTCATCGGCGGCAAAGGTTTTGCCCAAAGTGTGCAGGCGGAAGTTTGCCCAGGTTTTGCCCGCCAGATACTTAAACGGCGCGCGTGCAGCAAGGCGCGTCCACAGGTCGTAGTCCATTGCAAAGTAAAACGTGGGGTCAAGCGGACCCACCTCGCGCCAATACTGGGCGCGGAAAAACATGGTCTGCTGTGGAATATGAACGTAGCCCGCGCGTAAGCGGCGCAAATTGGTCTGTGCCGCATGGAACTTGCCAATCACCCGCCCTTCCTCGTTAATAAAATTGCAGTCGGCGTAGACCAACCCCGTTTCAGGGTGTTCCACGAGGTATTGCACAGCCTGTGCCACCGCCCCCGCCTGATAGGTATCGTCTGAGTTGAGCCAGGCAAGAATTTCACCTGTGGCGCGGTTGAAGCCTTTGTTAATGGCATCTGTTTGCCCTTTGTCTTTTTCGCTGACCCACCAGGCGAGTCTGCTTGCATATTTTTGAATCACCTCCAGACTGCCATCGCTTGAGCCGCCGTCTACAATTATGTATTCAATGCGCGGGTATTCCTGCCCAAGCACCGACTGGATCGTGGCTTCAAGGTAGCGTGCCTGGTTAAAGGACGGGGTGATGATGGATACGAGAGGAGTTTCAGTCATCAGAAATAATTGGAGATTTACCACTCCAAGTCGGAGTAGAAAAGGGGGGCAACATCTTCGGTGAGGCGGCGAATGCGGGTAATCTCATCTGCGGTCAGGCGTTTCTTCCAGTTGTCCATGTTGGCGCGGCTGTCCAATTTTACCGAGTGAACTTTCTTTTTGGATAGTTCGCTGGGGTTTTCGGCGCTGCTGGCGTTGAGAATAATCGCCTGTACTTTTTCATCGAAGGTCAAGCCCAAAGATTGATACAGCAATTTATACCCTGCAACCGGGTCAAGCGAAAGGTCTTCGTGGCGCACAATGTGAAAGTTGGGGAACAGGCTGCGGCTGGCGTGAACCGCACGGTAGATGATGCGCCAAAGCAGGGCAGATTGCCCCACAATATCATCTGCCGTCATCCTTTCCATCTCTGCGCGGTCGGCAGAAAGGTGGTCGCGCATCAACAGCGGTTGTTGCAGCAGGTCACGAAAATCAAACCGCCAGTTGAGCCGTTTGAGGCTGCTGGCAAACCCGCCGGGGTGTCGGACGGTGATGACCACTTTGCAGTTTAGTTTTTGCGCAAACCAGGGCGTGGAAAAAACGGCAAAAGGGTCTTTGATGAGCGCGGCTTGCTGGTTGAGCCTGCCGTTTACAAAAATGGAAAGGTCGCGCCCCATGCGTAAAAAATCTTTTTGCGTGCGCAATGCGCCCAGTTCCGTCAAAAGATGGTAGCGGAAATTTAACATCTGCTCGAAGGCGGGCAGATACTCGGCTTCGTTTTCTGCGGTAATGTATTGATACCAATGCTTAACTTCTGCGCCATACACCCCGCGCCGATGCAGCACATTAAGCGGCTCGCTGATGTAGGCTGCGCGGCGGTTGGCAGACAGCATTTTGCCAACCCAGGTGGTGCCGCTGCGGTGCGCACCGGTGACAAGAATGGGCTGATTTTTCATCATTTGCGTGGAATGGCGCGGATCGAATCTACTTCGTAGTATTTTGCCGCGCAACGATTAACCCAGTGGTTGGCATTGACATCCATTTCTTTTACTCCTTCCACGCCGTTTAACTGAAAGATCATCAGGTCGCTTTGTCCCTCTTCACGCAGGGTATAAATTTGTTCTTCGCGCTTGTCCCAAGATTCGGCGCGCGCGCGGTAGGCGGGGACATCTGCCAGGGCAATCACTGCGGCGCGCAGCGGGTAAAGCGCGGCGACAGCCAGCGCTATTGTTGAAATCAACTTAAATTGCAAGGTCTGGCTGAGGCGGGTTCTCCACTGCGACAGCAAACTTCCCAGCAGCGCGCCTTCCATCATTAACCCTGCCACCAAACTTACCTGACCCGCAAATCTTGCCCGCTCCACGGGAAAGGACTGCCCGTACACGCTGGGCAAAAAACTGGCAACAATGAGCAGATAGGAAAGAACAGGAATGGCTGCCAATAAAATGAAATTTTGTTTGCGCTGTGCCGCGCTTTGAGCGGGCTGCGGCGCCGCGCGCATGTTGTAAAAAATAAGGAAGGGCATAAAAACGGTGAAGAAGGTTGGCAGCGGCAGCGTGTTGAACGAATTGAGCATAAATTGAATGCCGTAGCGGAAGGAGCGCGAAATTAAAACAGGGAATGTCGGCGGCGGCGTACCCAGCCGAAATGAATTGGCAGGCGAGAATGCCATGACCGCCAACCCCAGCGCCGCCCCTGCCAAAGACCAGGCAAGCAAGCCCAACAGCGTGCCGCGCGTTGGGCGCTTCATCCACAGCCAGGCGCAAAGAATCGCCAGCGCCAACAGCGAAACCATCACCAAGGCTGTCGGTTCAGAGAATCCGCTTAACATGAACGATGCAAAAAAGAGCAGCGCGTAGACCCAGCCGCCCAGCCGCGCTTGTTCTGCGGCGGCATGGGTGCGTAAAATGGAGCCAGCCAAATACGGCATAAAAACCAACGGGGCAAAATGGGTAGCCAGCGCAGACCGCCAGTATAAAATTTGAAAGCGGTTGGGCGCTTGCAGCAATGCAAAAAATACCAGCAGCAGGGTCAGGCTGCCGATGATGGATATGTCCCATGTTTGGCGGCTAAACTTGACGGCTTCGTACAACATCCAGCCGATGCCAATGACCCACAAGACCAGCATAAAAACGGGCAGCACAGTCACACTGCCCGCCCCCAGCATTTCGCTCCAAGTGATGAGCATAAAGTTGGAAAAGCGGTCAGAGACATGGGTGTAATTGTCCCAGAGCGCACTGAAAAAATTTGTGCGCATAAAATCCACCACGCAGTAATCATCGGCAAGGTGGCGCGAGAAACTGCCCAGGTAGGCATAGACCGCCAAAACACTGGCGGAAGAAGCGGAAGTCAGCCAGAGCGCAAGCGAGAAAAAGTTGAAGGTTGGTTTTGAAGTTGTTTTGGGCATTTAGTGGAAATCCGTGCTTGTCAGGTCAAAAATAATATAGCCGTCGCCCTCGGCAAAGAGCGGGTACTCTGCCAGTTTTTCTTGCAGCAGCGGCTGGCGTTTTAATTGCTCAAAGTCTGTCACTACAAATAAATCTTTTTTTGCGGCAATGGACTTAAACTGTTGCTCAAAATTATTTTGTGCGCCGCGCAAATCGGTGTGATAGACCTGGTCGCCGTAGGTCTGCCACGAGGTTAAACTCTTCCAGCCCCAATAGGCAAGGCGTGAGCCGTAATCTTGCGTCAGTCCGGCTGTGCGGCGGTCTCCAATTTTTTTGCCAATTTCTGCCCACATTTGGGCTTCGGGGCGGTAGTCCGTACGTTTCATTTCGGCGCGAATATTCCAGAGTGAGGCGAAGAGACCCAAAAGCAAAATTCCGCTCGCGGCAAGGCGGGGGATGCGCTTGGGAGTCAACGCTGCCAGTTGCGCAAAAAAATACCCAGCCAGCGGCGCCAAAGACACCGCCGCAATCGGAATTAAAGGCAGGCTGTAATAATCGTGGCTGGCAATGTGATAATTAAAGTATAAGCCAAAGAAGGCATAACCCGTCCAAAGCCCAAGCGCAAAGCGGCGCGGCTTTTCTTCAAAGAAGAACAAGCCCGCTAAACTTAACGTCAACGCTGCGCTGCCGATTACCAAATTCAACATGCCCACCCAGCCCAGATAGTACGATGGGTTGAGGAGCAGGGCAGGCATAAAACGCCCGCCAAATTGCTGCCCCAGATAATCGGCGATCCAAACCCCGTAGACAACATACGCCGCTCCCGGCAAAATTCCCAGCAGCGCCATAAGATAAACTTGCGGCTTGCGCAAAGTTTTAAGCGCATAATCTTGTTGCGCGACTGCCGCCAGCCCGCCGCCGATGACAAAGAAAGCCGCCACAAATTTAACGTAAATGGCAGCGCCGCCCACCAGCCCCGCCAGTATTGCCCAGCGATACGAGGCAGGGTCTTCTGACCATTCGGACACTGCCCACCAAAATATGATGATGAGCATGACCATCAACGGGTCGGGTTGAAAACTGCGGCTGGCAGTTACTGCATACGGCGCGAAGAGATAAAAAGCAACGGCGGCGAGTGCGCCTGCGGCAGAGGTGAGCCGCCGTGTTAGTAAAAATAAAAAGATTGCGCCAATTACCCAAAATGAAGAGGAGTAGATTCGCGCAACCCATATTTGTTCGCCCGTGAAGGCGTAGGTCCACGCCGTGATGCGTTCGATGATTTCTGGTTCAATCGCCGCGCGGATTTTCCATTGCTGAATGGCAAAATTGCGTTCTTCGGCGGGCGCGTGGGGTAGGGTTTGATAATACATGCCGCGCGCTTTGAGCGCCGAGAGCATTTGGCGCGTGGGATGAAAGTCTAGCGGGAGGTCGGTTAGGTCGTAGAGACGGACGCCAAGCCCCAGACTCAAAAGCAGGATCAATGCAGCAAGTTGAGAAAAACGGGAGGAGGAAAAAAACGCTTTCATTTTTGACACAGGCTGCTTATTGTAACGTAAAAATAACGGCGTAAATTGGGCGGCAGCAGCCCAGAAACCCCAAATATTATATAATGCAAGCATGGCAGAAAAACTCACAGCCCATTACGAAGAACTCAAGGCGCGGATCAACTTTCATAATCATCGCTATCATGTGCTGGATAATCCAATCATCAGCGATGTGGAATATGATCGCCTGCTGAACGAACTTAAGCAAATTGAAACCGATCACCCCGATTGGATCACACCCGACAGCCCCACGCAGCGCGCCGGTTCCAAGCCTGCTGACCGCTTCGAGAAAATTCGCCACCCTGGGGCAATCCTCTCCCTCGCCAACGCTTTTGGCGGTGACGACGCCCGCGCCTGGTTTGAGCGGATTAAAAAAATAGACGACCGTGTGGAACAGGCAAAATTTGTCGTCGAGCCAAAGATTGACGGCTTATCGGTCGTCCTGCATTATCGCGATGGGCTTTTTGTGCAAGGCGCCACACGCGGCGATGGAGTGATTGGCGAAGACATCACCTCCAACTTGCGGACGATACGGGCAATCCCATTAAAAATTCCAGTAAATAGTAATTGGGTAATTGGTAATTCAGATTCTCAGACTCCCCAATCTCCACTTACCACTTACCACTTACCTAATTATTTGGTCGTGCGCGGCGAAGCCTTCATCCCTAACAAGGAATTTGACGAACTCAACCGCAAACTCGAAGAGGCGGGCGAAAAGACCTACCTCAATCCGCGCAACACGGCGGCGGGGTCGCTGAGACAACTTGATCCGCAATTGACCGCCTCGCGCCCGCTGACGTTGCTCGTCTATCAAATTGTTTATTCCGAAGGCGGAAAAATCCCGACCTCACAATGGGAAATTTTGGAATACCTGAAAGCGCTGGGATTCCCCGTCACGGATGTTGCGAAGCGCTTTGATGATTTGGATTCTGCGATTGCCTACACCGAGACCTGGAATGAAGGACGCGACACGCTGCCCTACGAAGCCGATGGCATGGTCATAAAAATTGATGATTTGACTCTCGCCGCGGATTTGGGATTCACAGGCAAAGACCCGCGCGGAGCCATCGCCTTCAAATTCCCAGCCCGCGAAGTGACCACGACCTTGACTGACATCGGCGTGGCAGTCGGGCGCACAGGCGTGCTGACTCCGTTTGCCATGCTCGCGCCCGTTGAAATTGGCGGCGTGGTCGTGGAACGCGCCACCCTGCACAACTTTGATTTCATCGCCGAAAAAGATATTCGTGTCGGCGACCGTGTGCTGATTAAACGCGCAGGCGAAGTCATTCCGTATGTCATCGGTCCCGTCGTGGACGCGCGCTCTGGACAGGAGAAAACCTACCAGCCGCCGACCATTTGTCCCGCCTGCGGACAGGCTGTGGAACACTTTGAAGGCGAGGTGGCGTGGTACTGTGTCAATGCCGCCTGTCCCGCCCAACTGGTGCGGAACATCGAACACTTTGTCTCACGCGGCGCAATGGACATCACAGGGCTGGGAATCAAAATTGTGGAGCAACTCATCGAAACGGGTCTGGTCAAAGATGTGGCTGACTTGTTCACGCTGAACAAAGACCAATTGCTGACGCTCGAAGGTTTTGCCGAGAAAAAGGCGGAGAATCTGCTTGGGTCGTTGAATCAGGCAAGGGCGCAGAGTCTGAACCGATTGCTTGCGGCGCTGGGAATCCACGGCGTGGGCGAAGTCATGGCGGGCGACCTATCCCGCAACTTCGGCAATCTATCCGCCTTAGCCAAAGCCAGCGCGGAGGAACTTCAACAAATTGAGGGCGTGGGTCCCAACATCGCCGAATCGATTGTGGATTGGTTTGCTCAACCTGTGAATCAAAACGTGGTGAAGAAATTGAAGGCGGCGGGGGTGAATCCAGAAATGCAGAAAGATGAAAAGAAAAAAGAAGGCGCACTGAGCGGATTAACTTTTGTGGTGACGGGCACGCTGCCCACTTTGTCGCGCGAGGGCGTGAAAGAATTTATCGAATCAAACGGCGGCAAGGTGACAGACAGCGTCAGCAAGAAAACCAGTTACCTTGTGCTGGGCGAAGCCCCAGGCTCAAAAGCAGAGAAGGCAAAATCACTGGGCGTGAAAATTTTGGACGAAGCGGAATTAAAAAAACTGGCAGAAGGCTGACCCACGTAACTTGTAACTTGTAACCTGTAACCAACTAGACAGAACCATACCCCTAGACTAAACTTACAACATTCTAATTTCGGAGGCAATTCATGGATTTTCACACTACCGATGACGCAGTCACCCGCCGCATTAAGGCGATGAATGACCGCGTTTCTCAGCTTAAGGCAAATGATCTCTATTTTTACAACCAACCTGTGCAGGAAATGCGCGGCGGCGCAAAGGCTGTGGTTCACGGACGCGAGATGGGCATGTATGCCTCCTACAGTTATTTGGGATTGGTCGGTCATCCGCGCATTAACGAAGCCGCAAAAAAAGCAGTGGATAAATTCGGCACAGGCACAAACGGTGTGCGGACTTTGGCTGGCACGCTGACCATTCACAACGAGTTGGAAGAGACCATTGCCAACTTCAAGCATAGCGAAGCCGCCATCACCTATACATCGGGCTATGCCACAAACTTATCGGT
>DYML01000026.1:0-6137 GCA_020721605.1 Anaerolinea thermophila | reverse complement strand
AGCATAGCGAAGCCGCCATCACCTATACATCGGGCTATGCCACAAACTTATCGGTTGTATCAACTTTGATGGGACGCGGTGATTACGTCTTCTCCGACAAAATCAATCACGCTTCCATTGTGGATGGTTGTCTCATGTCTGGCGCGGAGTTCCGCCGCTACCGCCACAACGACATGGCGCACCTCGAAGGCTTGCTGAAGAACGCGCCCGCCGATGTGGCAAAACTGGTCATTGCGGATTCGGTTTTCAGCATGGACGGCGACATCATTGACCTGCCCAAAATGGTCGAGTTGTGCAAAAAATACAACGCCTGGTTGATGATTGACGAAGCCCATTCGCTCGGCGTGCTGGGCGAAAAAGGCACAGGCATTGAAGAATATTACAACCTGTACGGCGAAATTGATATCAAGATGGGTACGTTGAGCAAGACCATCCCCTCGGTTGGCGGATACGTTGCCGCGAAAGAGGAAATTATTTCCTATTTGCGTCATGCCAGCCGCGCCTATATTTTCTCCGCCGCGCTGCCGCCTGGTCAAGCCGCCGCAGCCAACGAAGCCTTCAAAGTTATTTTGGATGAACCCTGGCGCATTGAACGGCTCAACGAAAATACCAAACAATTCATCAGCGGATTAAAGGGCATGGGATTCAACACCCTGCTGACCGAGACCGCCATCGTCCCCGTTATTTGCGGCGATGACGACACCGCCTTCGCTATGACCCGCGAGGTGCAGCATCAGGATGTCTTCGTCCTGCCCGTCGTTTCGCCCGCTGTGGAAGCAGGACTTGCCCGCCTGCGCGCCACCGTCACCGCCGCCCACGAACCGTCAGACATCGAACACGCGATGGACGCAATTGAAAAAGCAGGCAAAAAGTTGGGGTTGATCAAATAGGCGTGATCGGCTTGCATCAGATCGAAATGACCGCCTTATTGGTATGGGCGATTCTCCCGCCCCACTGTTGAATCATCCCCCGACTTCTGATAATATCAAGACAGCGTTGTAAAGCATTTTCACAAAGGAGATTCGAGATGGAAAATTCAATCCATTTATTGTTGATTGCCGTCATTCAAGACCAAGACCTTGAAATCGCAACCAAAGCCTTGCAAGAGGTTGGTGCGTCTCTCACCTACCTTTCCAGCGCGGGTGGATTTTTAGGACGCCGCAACGCCACCTTATTAATTGGTCTGCCTGTTGAAAAAGAAGAACAGGCGTTAAAAGCGTTGCAATCTTCCTGCCGTCAGCGCATTGAATATATGACTCTCCCGTTGGAAGGCTCGCCAATGCCAATGCCCGCGCCTGTGCCGGTTACTGTGGGGGGCGCAACGGTCTTTGCCCTGCCTGTGGAACACTTTGAACAAATCTAATTAAATGACTTTGGAAGTTTTTCATAGGAAAAAATAAAATGAAAATGATCATCATCATTGCCCAGGACAACGACGCCGATATTTTGACGCGGGCGTTTACTGCCGAAAATTTCCGCGTGACGCGCGTGGCTTCCACTGGCGGTTTTTTGCGCAGCGGAGTGGTTACCATGCTGCTCGGCGTGGAAGACACGCAGGTAGATGCGGCGATACAAGTTGTGCGCCGCGCTCTGCCTGCCGCCGAAAAGAAGCGCGCAACTTTGTTTGTGGTTCCTGTTCAACACTTTGAGCAAATATAAATTTGACCCTGCCAATAAAAAGAGACGATCATCACAGCCATGATCGTCTCTTTTTATTTACTTCAATTGGTTTACTTCAACTGTGCGCTAATTTTTTTTGCCGTATCTTTATAGCCTTCCAACTTTTCTCGTTCTTTGGCAACCAGCGCGGCGGGGGCTTTGTTGGCAAAGTCACTGCCCAGTAACTTTTCGAGGCGCTCAATGTGTGATTGGGCTTCTTTCAAATCTTTTTCCAGCCTCGGCGTATCGGCGGCAAGGTCTACCACGCCGCTCAGTGGAATATAAACTTCTATGGAGCCAACCACCAAAACGGCGCTGTCGGCGGGTTTATCTGGCATGGATGGTTCAATGGTAATGCGAGATGCGTCCAGCCCGGAAAGGGCTGCAAGGGTCTGAATTTGCTCTTGGAGCAAACCCATCTTGTCTCCTGCCGCCATTTGCGCTGCAATTTTTTTGGATGGCGTAATGTTCTTTTCGGCGCGCAGGTTGCGAATGGCGCGCACCAGTTCTTGAATGAGGGTGAATTCTGCAATTTTGGATTCTTCCCAGCCTTCTGCATCTCGCGGTTCGGGGAATTTGGCGCTAATGAGCATGGGCGTCCAGTCTTGTGCGAGATGGGAAATGCCCGATTGGAGAATTGCCGTTTTAAGATGTCCCCAGACCTCTTCTGTGATGAAGGGCGTGAAGGGGTGCAGCAGGCGCAGTGAAATATCCAAGACCCGCGCCAGGGTTTCCACCGTTTGCCTTTGGGTCGCTTCGTTTTGCATTTGACCCTTTGCAACTTCCACATACCAGTCGGCAAAATCCAACCAGAGGAATTCGTAAATTTGTTGCCCCGCCTGCCCGTACTGGAAGTTTTGGAATTGTCGTTCCACATCGCGGATGAGGATTTGGAGTTTTGCCCAAATCCAACTGTCGGCGAGGGTGTATTGGTTCTCAGCCTTTTGGGTCTCACCTTCTGCCAGCGGGGGCAGGGCTTCAATTGCATTAATGACAAACCGTCCCGCGTTCCAAATTTTATTGGCAAAGTTGCGGTTGGATTCCACTTTTTTAATGCCCACGTTGGTATCATTTCCGGGGGTTGAGCCTACCAACAGCGTGAAGCGCAGCGCATCCGTGCCGAATTGATCCATCACAATGAGCGGGTCAAGCACGTTGCTTTTGGTTTTCGACATCTTTTGCCCGTATTCATCACGCACCAGCCCGTGCAGGTAAACGGTGTGAAAGGGTGCGGCTTCGGTAAATTCCAGCCCGGTCATAATCATCCGCGCGACCCAGAAGAATAAAATATCGTAGCCTGTTTCCATGTAGGAAGTGGGATAAAAATATTTGAAGTCGGGGGTTTCCTGGGGCCAGCCCAGCGTGGAGAAGGGCCACAAGCCCGAAGAGAACCAGGTATCCAACACGTCTTCATCTTGCTGAATTTCTTTTGAGCCGCAAACGGCGCATTGCGTGGGGTCTTCGCGCGTGACGGTCATGTGGTGTTCGGGACAATACCAAACGGGAATGCGGTGTCCCCACCATAGCTGGCGGCTGATGCACCAATCTTTGATATTGTTGAGCCAGTTGTCGTAGACTTTTTCAAACCGTTCCGGCACAATTTTGATTTGCCCGTTGTGTACTGCCGCAAGACCTTTTTCGGCAAGCGATTCCATTTTGACGAACCATTGTTCTGAAATCATAGGCTCAACAATTTCTCCACCGCGTTGAGAGTGGGGGACGGTGGTGGTGTATGCCTCGGTCTTAATCACCAGACCTGCGGCTTGCATATCTGCCCAAATATTTTTACGCGCCAGGATGCGGTCTTGCCCTTCATATTTGCCGCCGTTTTCATTAACCTTTGCTTCTTTGTCCAGCATGGAGATGATGGGCAGGTTGTGGCGTTGGGCAATGGCGTAGTCGTTGGGGTCATGCCCAGGGGTGATTTTGAGCGCGCCCGTGCCAAATTCCATGCTGACGTATTCATCAGCGATGATGGGAATTTCGCGTCCAAGAATTGGCACAAGGGCTTTGCGCCCGATGAATTTTTTGAAGCGCTCATCTTCGGGGTGTACGGCAACGGCGGTATCTCCCAAGATGGTTTCGGGGCGAATGGTGGCAACGGGGATGTATTCAGCCTCGCCGCCATCATTTTCTGCAAGCATGTATTTGAAATAATACAAAGTGGCTTGCTCTTCGCTGTATTCCACTTCCAGGTCAGACACGGCGGTTTTTAGCCCTGGCGACCAGTTAATGAGGCGCGGTCCGCGATAGATTAATCCTTTTTCGTAGAGGCGCACAAATGCTTCGCGCACGGCGCGGCTTAGTCCTTCATCTAAGGTGAAGTGTTCCCGTTCCCAGTCACAGGATGCGCCGAGACGGCGGATTTGGTTGTAGATCATGCCGCCGTATTTGTGTTTCCAATCCCAGGTGCGGGCTATAAATTTTTCGCGCCCCAATTCTTCGCGGGTTATTTTTTCTTTGTGCAGGTCGCGTTCCACCATCAGTTGCGTGGCAATGCCTGCATGGTCTGAGCCAGGCACCCACAAGGTTGAATACCCTTTCATGCGATGATAGCGCACCATCAGGTCTTCAACGCTGACAAACATGGCGTGACCGATGTGCAGTTCGCCTGTTACGTTGGGCGGCGGAATGGTCAACACGAATGGTTTGATGCTGGGGTCAAAATTGGGTTGGTTGGGGTCGTTATGCGGCTTGAAATATCCACCCGATTCCCATAGCGCATAAATGCGCTGTTCTGTGGCTTGAAAATCGTATGCTTTGGGTAGTTCTTGTCTGCTCATTGGGTCTCCTTGTGTTGCACCTGCGCTCTTCGCTGTTTGTTGAGGCGTCTTCAAACTGCGTCATGGTCTGGGCGGCAGATGCTCTTCTCGCCATGATATTCATTAAAATAAAAAACGCCTCGTCCAATAAGAGGACGAAGCGTTAGCTTCGCGGTACCACCTCAATTCACCATCCTTTAATTACGCATCAGGACGATGCACTCGGCAACTGACTGAAATCAGTTTATGCTGTAACGGGCGCTCCCGTGCCGTTCTACTCACCATGATGAATGACTGGTTTTCTTCGGCAAACGCTCAGACGACTTCGGCAGCCTCTTGCTGTGGAAGTTTTCAGCCTGTGACTTCCTTCTCTATCAGCAGTTTCGCGCGCCTACTATTTCTGACTGGTTGAAGATTATATGCTTACGGGCAGATTGCGTCAAGAATATTTTTGCACACTTTGCGGCTTTTCTGGCTGCTGGCTTTAACTGAAATGAATCCCGCTCATGCGGCTTTTGTACAAGGCAGCCAGCGCGGCGCCAATGGCTTGTGAAAGGTCGCCCAAGGCGGCAGGGACAATATTAATGGTGTCTCGTTGGTAGGGCCACAGGTATTGGCGGGCAGTGGAGCGCACAATGTTTAAATACCGTTCGCGAAAGGCGGCAGTAGTAGATTCTGGGTCCATTAATCCGCCGCCAATGACCACAAATTTGGGGTCTAGCGCCATTGCCAGAGAGGCAACATGCAGACCGAGCGCTTTGGCTTGCAAGTCAAATATTTCGGTGGCAAGCGGGTCGTCTTGCTGTGCCAGCCCGCGCAGGGTAAAGGCGCGTTCTTTGGGGCTGAGGGGTGAGGTTGCCAAAGGGTGGTCGGGGTATTTTTCCAGTTTTTCGGCAAGCAGGTAGGGCAGCCCCGAAAGCGTGGTGTAGACTTCAACACAGCCCCAGTCGCGCCCGCACCCGCAGGGGTGGGGTTTGGTTCCCAGCAGGTGTAAGGGGGCAGGCATGTGACCGGCTTCCATGCCCGCCAGGGTATCGCCTTCCAACGCCAGTCCGCTTTGATCCATGTAGGCGCATCCCAAGCCAGAGCCGGGCGCCAGCATTAATACGGTTCCGTTGCTGTTGCCGCGCGCGTGTTGCGCCTCTGCCACGCCGCCCATGTTGCCGTCATTGGCAACCGTCAGCAGAATGGGTCGTCCCGCGCGCTCTGCCAGGGCTTCACTGTAGGCGGTATGCACGTCAAATCCGGTAAAACTATCGGGCAAGTTGGCGGAATGGTCGAATACCCCGTAGCGTTGAAAGGGACCAGGAATTGCCAGCCCTACGCCGCCGACTTGTTCCCAGGTTAAATCATTTTGGGTCAGGTATATGTTGATGGCTTCAATCCAGCCGCGAACTACCGCTTGGGGTCCCTGCATTGAATTGGTGGCGGCTTGTAATAACTTGGTAGAGATGGTGGAGCCATCTTCCCAAATGCCGCCCACTTTGGAGGTGGTTGCGCCGCCATCGGTTCCGATGTAAATGGTTTTGTTCATGTTTTTACCCTTTTGTGTGGTATGTTATTTTTTAGCGATTATCTGTATCATCTCAGGCGGCAGGGTGTTTTAGAGTGTGTAGTTTCACTCCAGAACACGTCCTAACATCTTGAGAAGATATAAATCTTCCTTCATTATACCGTCTGATGAATGTCTGAATGAAGCATGGGTTCATCTTTTTA
>DYML01000025.1 GCA_020721605.1 Anaerolinea thermophila | reverse complement strand
GCGGAAAATTCAAATGCCAGACCTGCGCAGCAAAAAACTTTTACACAAGAAGAGCGCAAGGCTGCCTCCTCCCCCAGGCAAATAAAAGAAGCCGAATCGGCGTTGAGTATTGCCGAACCAGTATTGACAGAAGAAGAAAGCACAACATCCACCTACTCCGTCAATATTCAGACCGGCTATCAAGACTGGGCAACCTTGCGCATATTTGACGAAAGCAACCAGGATCAATGGACGCCCGATAAAGAACTACTCGTAAAACAAGTTTCGGATCAATTATCACTTGCCCTCGAAAATGCGCGCCTGTTTCAAGAAGCGCAGGAACGCGCCGAAGAACTCGCCTTTATTAACCGCGTGGTCAGCATATTAACCGGCGCAACCCACCTGGAAACTGCGCTCAATGCCGTGATCCATGAAATTATTAATGCCTTTCCTGTTGCGCGCGGCGCCATTGCATTTTTGGAAGACGACAAAAAAAGTTTTAACATGGTTGCCGAGGCGACAAAAATAAAAGGGCAAACCAGCCTCATTGGGCTCAAAATTCCTTTAGAAAAAAATATAGCCACGCAAACCGTAGTCTCCACCCGCAAACCCTTTATTATGGAAGATGCGGCAAACAACCCCAACAACCCGCCAAATATGCAGGCGGAATTTCGCCGTCTGGGTATTTTTTATACGGCAATTTTTCCAATTGTCATTAACGAAGTTGTCATGGCAACATTGGGCGTGGACATCTGCGAAAAAAATGTCCAACTCAACTCGAATCAAATTAATCTACTGGAAACAAGCCTGTCGCCAATTTCAACTGCCATTAGCCGCCTGCGCGCCGAAGAAGCGTTAATGCGGTCTGAAGCGGATTTACGCACGCTCTTCTCCTCCATGGAAGATGTAGTGCTGGTTGTTAGCAAAGAGGGGCGTTATGTACGCATAGCGCCTACCAGCACATCTCGCTTGGTGCGCCCGCCAGAAGAATTGGTTGGCAAACTAATGCATGAAGTGCTGGACAAAGATACAGCCGACCGCTTTGTGAATGCCATTCAGCAAACATTAAAAAGCGCCGAAGCCTCTCAATTGGAATATGAATTGCGGGTTGAAAATGAAATGTACTGGTTTTTGGCAAACCTCACCAAATTGGATGAAGAAAACGTATTTTGGGTGGCGCGCGATATTACCGACCGCAAAAAATCTGAAGAGGCGATTCGGCGCCGCAACGAATATCTGGCGGTTTCTGCCGAAATTGGAAAATTGGTCACATCCACGCTTGACCTAACTTTAATCTTTGCACGAACCGTAAACCTGATCAGCGAGCGTTTTCACTTTTACCATGCAGGCATCTTCATTATGGAAGAGACCGGCTTTAATTCAACCCTGCGCGAAGCAACCGGCGAAGCGGGCGCAGAGATGAAAGAAAGGATACACTCGCTTCCAGTTAATGACAAATCAATTGTAGGCAAAGTAACCCTAGAAGGACAACCCGTTATTGTCAATGACGTTAGCGCCGATCCCCTGCATAAACCCAACCCCTTGCTGCCCGAAACCCGCGCCGAAGCCGCCATTCCACTTAGAGTTGGAAGCCGCGTGATTGGCGCAATTGATATTCAGGCAAAAACAGCCGGCGCATTTACCGAAGATGATATTGCCGTCTTGCAAACACTTGCAGACCAAGTGGCAGTATCCATTGATAACGCGCGCTCCTTTGAACTCTCTCAAGCAGCGGTTATAGAAATGCGCGAGATAGACCGCCTAAAAAGCCAGTTTCTTGCCAACATGAGCCACGAACTGCGCACCCCGCTTAACTCCATCATCGGATTCTCGCGCGTCATTATCAAAGGAATTGATGGGCCCGTGACCGAATTACAACAACAAGATCTGACCGCCATCTACAACTCAGGGCAACACTTGCTGGGTCTTATTAACGATGTTTTAGATCTGTCCAAGATCGAAGCCGGCAAGATGGAATTGGCATTTGACGAAGTCAATATCGCAGACGTTACCGCAAGCGTCCTCTCCACCATGAGCGGGCTAATCAAAGACAAACCAATTGAAATGAAGCGCATCATTCAGCCAGACCTGCCAACAGTGCGGGCAGATGCCATTCGTGTCCGTCAGGTTATGATCAACCTGCTATCCAACGCAGCCAAGTTCACAGACGAAGGTGATATTCTTGTAGAAGTTGGCATTAAACCTGGGTTAACAGGGCGCAACGAATTACGAGTAAGCGTAACCGATACAGGACCCGGTATTGCCAAAGAAGACCAAACAAAACTATTTCAGGCTTTCTCACAAGTAGACGATTCTCCTACACGCAAAACAGGCGGCACAGGGCTGGGGCTATCCATCTGCCAGCATATTATTAACATGCACGGCGGGCGAATTTGGGTGGACAGCGATCTTGGCAGAGGCAGCACATTCCACTTTACCCTACCCTTCTACCGCAAAGAAAAAGAACTTGAACCTAACCCCGTCAGCAATAAAGTAATTCTTGCTATTGACGATGACGTTCAGGTCATTGGGCTTTACGAACGCTACCTGCACCCGCAGGGGTATCAGGTTGTTGCCTTAACAGACCCATCCAAAGCGGTGGAACGTATAAAACAAATAAAACCATTTGCGGTTACTTTGGATATTATGATGCCCGGCATTGATGGATGGCATATTTTAGACACCTTAAAAGGAGACCCAGACACACGCAACACGCCGGTCATTATTTGCAGCATCATTGAAGACCTGGAAAAAGGCTTCAACCTGGGCGCAACCGACTACCTGGTAAAACCGATTTTAGAAGACGACCTCGTGAACGCACTCGACCGCCTCAACACAGACGGCTCAATTCGTGACGTACTCGTCATAGACGACGACCCAGACGACTTGCGCCTGCTGGGGAAAATTCTAACCGACGATGGCAGGTACAAAGCCATACAGGCAGAAGGTGGACGCGCAGGGTGGGACTTAATATCTTCCGGCAAACCACCGCACGCCATCATCCTTGACCTCTTCATGCCAGACATGGACGGGTTCAAAATTATAGAAAACATGCAAGCGCGCCAGGATTTAAGAGACATCCCGGTTGTGGTCATTAGCGGCATGGACCTTACAAAAGAACAAAAAGACCAATTAAATGAATTTGGGCAACGACTGCTGTTGAAAGGTTCGTTTAACGAAAAAGAACTACTCACATCCATTCAACGCTCACTTGAACGCGCTCAAAAAAAATAAGCAAAGCGAACTAACAAAAAGGAGTTGAGAACACCGTGTCATTTATTATCAAATGTATTGATTGTGGACATAATGCGCCCTATTACCCAACATCCACCACCTGCCCCAAGTGCAACAGCCAATGGCGCGAAGCAGAATACGACTATGAAGCCATTGGAAAAACCCTGCTTGTCAAACTGGCAGCCCGCCCCTTTAACCTATGGCGCTACCGTGAGTTACTGCCCGTACGAAACCCAAACATCAATTTATCACTCGGCGAAGGCGGAACACCGCTGATTCGCGCGGTAAATTTGGGCATGATGCTCGGCTGCCCCAATATTTATATTAAAGATGAACGCCAGGGTCCAACCGCCTCGTTTAAAGACAGGCAGGCATCGGTTACGATTGCGGCGCTAAAAGAAGCCGGCATCACAGAAATGGTAGCAGCCTCCACCGGAAATGTTGCCATCTCCTACTCGGCATACGCCTCGCGCGCCGGCGTAAAACTATGGGCATTTGTCACCAGCCTGGTGCCCGCCATGAAAATGCGTGAGATCGCCCTATATGGCAGTCAGGTGATCAAAATCACCGGCTCCTACGACCAATGCAAACAAGTTGCCTCAGAATTTGCACACCAACGCCACCTTTACCAAGACTTGGGCGCGCGCACCATCACCTCCATTGAAGCCATGAAGACCATTGCCTACGAAATTGCAGAACAACTTACCGCCATTCAGGGAGCAGATGAAGAAGTACCCTGGCGCACACCAGACTGGTATGTGCAATCCATCAGCGGCGGCATGGGACCCATTGGCGTGTACAAAGGCTTCCGCGAAATGAAACAAATGGGCTTGGTGAATCGAATTCCCGCATTCGCACCCATCCAAGCAGAAGGCTGCGCCCCGATGGTGGATAGTTGGAAAAAAGGCTTGGAAAAAGCCGAACCCGTCACCTCGCCCAAAACCCGCATCGAAACACTTGCCACCGGCACGCCTGGGCGATCTTACGAACTATTACGAGAATATGTAAATAACACAAACGGCGCATTTGAAAGCGTCAGCGATGAAGACGCCTTTCGCGCCATGCATGTGTTGGCAAAAATGGAAGGAATTTCTGCCGAACCCGCCGCCGCAGTAGCCTTTGCCGGACTCTTCAAATTAATCCGTGCCGGCATCATCAAACCAAGCGATACCGTAGTTGTCAATTGCACCGGGCACACCATGCCAGCCGAACCAGGAATCCTCGGCGACAACTGGTCACGAGATGTCAAACTGATGACCAGCCAGCAAACTCCGCAAGAAGGGCTGCTCTCTGCCCTCAGCCAGGTTGCCCCAGAACGCTTTCCCAAGATTGTCATTGTGGAAGATACAGCAGAAGCGCGCCGCCTAATTCGCCGTATTTTACAATCACAGGGCAGCTTCACCATTTTAGAAGCCAGCAACGGGCGCGAAGGACTCGAACTCATTCAACGCGAACTGCCAGACCTGGTCATCCTCGATTTAATGATGCCAGAAATGGACGGCTTTACAGTAATTGAATCGCTGCGCGCCAAAACAGAAACAGCCACCATCCCCGTCATTGTTGCAACTGCCAAAGAACTAACCACCGATGAAAAAAGCAGGCTCAGCGGTCAAATTCAATCTCTGATGCAAAAAGGCGATTTCCTTAACGATGAATTTCTTGAAGAAGTAAAAGCATTAATAAAATAACCCATCTTATTGACCTTACAGGTTGGTCCCCTTGCAAAAACACCAAACAACCGGGATTGTAGCCGCATTTAGTTCAGCCGTATTTCTCGGACTGGCGCCCGTCTTTGGGAAACTGGCAATAACAATGGGCTTTACGCCCTTTGCTGTGGTGGCGCTGCGCACAGGCTTTGCCGCAAGCATATTACTGCTTGTCATTACAGTATTCTATCCACAGTATCTTTACATCTTCCCCGTAGGGCTGGTGGGATGTGCAATGGCTGGCGTTATCAATGGCTTTGGCTCACTGCTCTATTACCTTGCACTGCAAAGGCTGGACGCAAGCGTTGGACAATTGCTATATTCACTTTATCCATTTTTTGTTGCGCTCTGGCTAATTCTTGACCACCAACCCCCAAGCCGACTGACCCTCTTTCGCGTTGGGCTTGCCACCATAGCCGTAATACTGCTAACCAGCATACCCAAAACTTCAGTGGACTTAACCGGCGTGCTGATGATGATTGGCGCGGCTGTGCTATATGCCATGCACCTGCCCATTAATCAACGCGTGCTGTACGAAGTTCCCGCGCCCACGGTGGCGCTCTACACGCTCATCTCAATGAGCGCGGTTGTCATTCCTGCTTATTTATTATTTGACCGTGCCTGGCCCGCCAATAACCCGCCCTGGCTGCCTGTGGCTGGGCTAACCTTTGTTACAGTCTTTTCACGGATAGCGCTCTTTCTTGGCGTAAAAAAAATTGGCGGAATGCAAACTGCACTATTGGGGCTTGCAGAACTTTTAATTGCAATCATATTCAGCAATATTTGGCTTAACGAAAACCTGTCTGCGCTGCAATGGATGGGGGCGGCAGGGCTTGGCTTTAGCCTGATATTGGTGATGTTTGAAAATTCTACGCCGCTGCCGTATAACAAAAAAACGGGCTGGCTATCGTGGATTCGCGCCCCCGGATTGCCCAAAGACATCTTTGGTCCTTACGAATAAATCCGCACAGAAAAAAAGACCGCCGTTTTGGGCGGTCTTTTTTTCTGCCTATTTATTTCCTTCGTACAAATACCCCGTGCCGCGCACACTCACCACTCGTTCAGAAAGGGATGGGAACTGCTCCAATTTATGCCGCAGGCGGCTCACCAGCGGGCGCAGTATCTCCGGCGCTTCACGCTGTGAGGTGTCATACCCTTGCACCAACAAGACCAGTTCGCGATGAGAGAATACCTTGCCTTCGTTTTCAATCAAAATCTTTAGCAGCCTTCCTTCGGCTGGGGTCAAATGCTCAACCTTGCTTTTATGCTTAATTTGACGGCGCGAAAGGTCTACCGTGGTGCCGTCTTTGAGTGAAAAAACTTCCACAGTCTCGTCTACGTCGGCTGTGTCCATTACCACGCTGACGCGCGATCTTGCAGAGCGGCGCGCCAACCCTTTTTTGACGCTTGCCAAAACCTGAACGGGGGAGGCTGGCTTTAATAAATAGTCATGGATGCGTAAACGTAAAGCCTGAATGGCGGTTTCAGTTGAGCCAAAAGCGGTCAGCAAGATCACCTCAGTTTCGGGCGAAATTTGGTTAACCACCTGTACCACCTCCAACCCGTCCATGCCGGGCATACGCAAATCAACAATCATTAAATCAATGGGGTGTGTGCGGACGTGTTCCACCGCTGCTTGCCCATTTGGCGCAGACGAGACATTATGACCCTCTAATTTAAGAATATCGGTCAAGGATTGCCGCGCAACGGGTTCATCATCAACTACCAAAATATTCGATTTCATTGTTATCCTCCTGTCGGTAAAAATAGACGAAAATAGGCGCCGGGTCCGCGTTCGGGAATTAATTCCAACGTGCCGCCATGCGCAGTGATTATATTGTAGCTTACTGTCAAACCCAAGCCCGTGCCGCCATCTTTTGTACTAAAGAATGGTTCAAAAATATTTGCCTGTTTTTCGGCAGGGATGCCCTTGCCTTGATCTTGAAATGTAATTTCAACCCCGCTCTTCAGCGGACGGGTTTTGATATTTAATATGCCGCCTTCGGGCATGGCGTCCATTGCATTTAAGATGAGGTTAATAAATACCTGTTGAATTTGGCTGCCAACCGCCTTAATAATTGGAATGGGTCCAAGAAAATCAATAATGACTTTAACGTTTGATTCTGACACCTGTTTTGACATTAAGTTGAGAATGTATTGCAGCATTTCGGCAAGATCAACTTCTTCAAGCAAGGTCACTCCTGGTCGGTAAAAATCCAGCATACGGCGGACAGTTAGTATTAACCGCTCCAGTTCGGTGCGGGCAAGGTCAAAATATTCCTTGCGTTTTTCATCTGGCAAATCTTCACGCCCGGCAAGGTGCATACAATTTTGAACCGCCTGCAATGGGTTGTTGACTTCGTGCGCAATGGATGCACTCAGCCGCCCGGCGGCTGCCATTTTTTCGGCTTGGAGCAGCGCCTTTTGAGATTCTTCTATTTTATGCACATAATCCAACTGTTCGGCATAAAGACGGGAGTTTTCCAGAGCGGCGGCGGCTTGACGCGCAAGAATTTGAAAAAGTTCAAGGTCAGATTCGCGCAGCGGCGGCTGGTCTACATCTCTGGCGGCATAGAGAACCATGTGCATGTTGGGGCGAAGAATGGGTACAAGAATCGCGGCGCCAAGTTTGAGATTAGCGAGAATGGCGCGAAGGGTTGAGTCGCCTGGTCCAACGGCGTTAATCAACAACGGGGCGGAAGATTCTGCAATTTGCGTAATTAAGCCCAAAAATTTAGGAGAAAGTTCGCCGCCGCGCGCTGCCAACAAAGTGAAAGATTTTTCATCCCTTTTTTTATGGTAGCAGGCGGCGTGGGCGCAATGCAAATGGGCGCAAATGGCGTTGAGGATGAGTTCAAGCAGCGGCTCGCGGCGGGTTTCGGATAGCAAAGATTCGGTCACAGAGAAAAGCGGGCGCAAAGCCTGAGTACGGGCAGCGTCTCTTTTTTGCTGGCTATCGGCAAGCGCCAGTTTAACCGCGTCTATCAATTCACTGCCTTTACTAAACGGTTTAAGAATAAGCCCGTCTACACCCTGGCGCAAGGCGCGAATGGCAGTTTCCACCGTGCCGTGCCCCGTCATAATGAGCATGGCGGCATCGGGTTGAAGACGCTGCGCGTGTTGAATGACTTCAAACCCGTCTACTTCGGGCATACGAATATCCACCAGCAGAAGGTCTATTTTATTATCTTTAAGGTAGTCAATGGCTTGATGTGGGTTGGTTTCGGTTTGCACCTTGTAGCCGGCGCGTGTGAGGAGGCGGCTGCAAAGAAGCGCAATGCCTGGTTCATCATCAACAACAAAAACGAAGGGTGTTTCCATAATTATATCGGCAGCCAGACGGAAAAGGTGGAGCCTTTGTTAGGTTCGCTTAAAATTTCGATGATTCCACCGTGATCGGTCACAATGCCGTAGGTGACAGAAAGCCCCAAGCCTGTGCCGCCGCGATCTCCTTTTGTGGTGAAAAATGGTTCAAAGACACGTCCTTGATCTGCGGGTTGAATTCCTATGCCGCTATCTTTAACCGCCATAACAGCCCAATTTTGCTCATCTCTTTGGGCGCTGCGCGTATTAACCAGCAGTTCGCCGCCTTTGGGCATGGCTTGCAAGGCGTTGTGAATTAAATTTAGCAGAACCTGTTTCATTTGGTTGTGGTCAATCGAAACCCAGGGCAGGGTTGAGTCAAGTTGCAGGGTGAGGGTGACGCTGTTGGTTTGGATTAAGTGCCGAGTAAGAGCAATGACATCCGTGACAACGCCGTTCAAATCGGCGCGGGTGCGCACATATTCACCCTGACGAGAAAAATCCAACAGGCGGCGAACCACATCGCTGGCGCGGCGGGCTTCACGCGAGACCATTTCCAACTCGGTGCGGTAGGCAGAGTTGGGCGGCAGTTCTTCAAGAACCAGTTCTGAAAAACCTGTAACGGTGGTTAGCGGGTTGTTTAACTCGTGAGCAATGCCGGCTGCCATTTCGCCGACTGCGGCAAGTTTGGCGGCTTGAATCAGCCGATTTTCGGCAGAACGCTGGGCGGCAATGCGCTCATTAAGTTCCAGTTCAATTGCGCGTAATTGGCGGATGGTTTGCTGCAATTTTTGATATTGATTGGCGCTGGTAATGACCGAGGCGAGAATGCCGGCAAGCGATTCTGTGGCGATCAGGTCGTTGTGGGTAAATGCGTTTTGTTCGCGGCTTTCCACGTCAATAATGCCGAGGATGGTTCCGCCGTCTTTTAATGCCACGCAAATTTCAGAGCGCGCATCCCACCCTTTAAGTGGCGCATGTATTTTTTCCAGCCTTGTGTCGTTAATTAAGATGCTTTCGCCTGTCTGCGAAACGTGACCCGTAACGCCATTGGCTGCCAAAAACTGACGCCCAACCAGTGCGCGTTTAACCGCATCGGATTGCGTGCCGCCAATGCCTTGAATGGAAAATTTACCCTGATCGTCCAAAAGTAAAATAGAGGCAAGTTCATATTTGAAGTATTGCGCGAGCAGTTCGGCGGTGATGGATGCAACTTCTTTTTTATCGTTTAGCCCAATCACCTGCTGCACCACCTCGTGAATCAAGCCCAAACTGCGGGCGCGTCCTTCGGCTTCCTCGCGCAGGCGGGTGTATTCTATCAACCCAGCCAGGTGACTGGTGATGACCACCATCAAGTGTTCATCATATTGGCTAAAGGCTTCGCTGCGCAGGTTTTCAATGATTAATACGCCAGTAGATTGCCCGCGATATTTCAACGGCACAATTAGCAAAGAGCGTGCGCCTTTATGCACAGGCACAACCCCCTCTTTAATCGTATCCACAATGCGGCGCACCCGCCCTTCCTTTAGAACAGGTTGAATGGAGTGACCCGCAAGCGAAACGCTGACAACATTCAACTTACCTTCAAATATGCGATAATCACGCAAGACCCGCCCGTCACTGGAGCGCAAAAAGAGCGCAATCAGTTCGGTATTAAAGGCGCGTGAAAGCAAGCCAAACATGCGCCGCGCAATTTGATCCAAATTTTGAGCAGAAGAAACGGTAAGCACAAAGTCGTTAAGCAAACCGAGTCGGCGTAAATGAGCCGCCATTTCAGAAAAAGTAACCAGCACCTCCACCGAAGGCGAAACCCGTGCCGCCAACTCACGCAATTGACCCAGCTCGTTCCGCGAAAATTCTTTTTGACGCCAAATGGTTACAACGCCAATCAAGCGCTGCCCAATTACCAAAGGCAAGCAAACCCAAACTTTTGTGCCTGGTTTTAATGTTCCGTAGGGCAGGTTATCCCAATTGGGCTGGTCATGCGTAATCACCACGTCAGACAAGGAGCGGTTTACGCGGCGCAGAATTGGGTTCTCGTCAATCAACATGGAAATGCCTTTGGCTTTTAAGTCGTTCCACTCGGCTTGAATATCCAGCGATTCGCCGCGCCGAATTGCCAGCCATGCGCCCTGAAAGGGAACCCCTTGCACAAAGGCGATTAAAATTTTTTCAATGGCAATCGGCATATCTGTGGCAAGACCCGATTGCAAGTCTGGCAGAAAAGGTTGGTTGGGAGAAGTGGAATGCCCCGTCAAAAGCAACGTGGTTAATTTCCAAATGCGCTGGGCGGCGGCAGATTGATGGTCGGCGCCCACTAAGACCGCCTGAGACAAGCCGTTAACAGGGAAGGCAAATAGGCGGCTGGCTTCCAGGCTGATTCCTTCGGGAATAATACTGGAGCGCGAATGTCCACCGCTAAGCGCGCCAGACAACCAGACATCCACTGAGCGCCGCGCCAAAAGGCTCATTAAATCATTTTGCGCAGATTTGCTCAAATGATAAACCGCGCGCAGCAACCACTCGCCGCCAACACGCTCTACAAGAACAACCCACACGGCTGAGGTGAGTTGTGCGGCGTCTTTAAGTGCGGCGGCGATCCCTGTATCGGTTTGCATAAATATATTTTAACCAGAGATGTTGCCCAAATCTCCCGAAGCGCCCAGCCAGCCAATAATGACCACAAAATAAACAATCACTAAACAAACGGAAATCACGGTTAGAGCAATTTGAATCCAGCCCATTACAATTCCGGCAGTTGCCATGCCGTCACCCGAAGCCCTGGGCGGCACGCTGCGAGTTTCTTTTCGCGCCTCGTAGCCTGTCCAAACTGCAACAATACTGGCGATTAAGGGAAACAGGGTGAATCCCAAAATGCCGGCAATCAGGCTAATAAGAGCCAGGGTGCTGGAGGGCAAGATAGTATATTGTGGTTCATTTTGTTGTTCCATGAATCGTCTCCTTTATTTTATGCGGTTATAAGGTGCAGGGTGTACTGCGCTTCAGGCACACTTTACTCTTTTGGCAAGCGGCTTTGCGGAAGCGTATCTTTTATTTTCTTAAAGCAATTACAAATCAATCGTGTTCAACAGTTCTTTAAGCGCCATTAACTCGGCTTTCGATAAGGTAATGCCTTTGCCCATTTTTTCATGGTCTGCCGACCAGTCACGGATGTCGTACTTTGCCTCACGATCATTCCAACTAATCAAGTTTACTTCCTTTACCCAACCCGAAGCGGACTTGGATACCATGCCCACATTTTTTATAATTTCATATTTAATTTCAGACATTAGGTTTCTCCTTTAAAAGACACCCATTGCATCCGTTTCAAATACTGCCAAACTTTTAAGCGAACCGACATGCAACTTTGACAAAAGATTTGTTGAATTTTATGCACAAGATACCGCACATTATACCCGCCCCCTTCCACTACGCTGCCACAAACTCCAAGGGGCGTGTTTGGTAAAACATGCATCAATTTTATAGAGGTGCAGGGCGCAAACAGAGCAGCGCCCTGCTGAATGGTAAAATAGAGAAATGAACGAAATTACAATTATTGGCGGCGGACTTGCAGGCAGCGAAGCCGCATGGCAGGCTGCACAACGCGGAATAAAAGTGCGCCTGTACGAAATGCGCCCAACAACCCCAACCGGCGCACACCTCAGCGGCGATCTGGCTGAACTGGTTTGTTCCAACTCGCTTGGCTCCAACCTTTCAGACCGCGCATCGGGCGTTCTCAAAAATGAGCTCAGGCAATTAAACTCCATGCTGCTTGAATGCGCCGAAGCCAACGCTCTGCCCGCAGGCGCGGCATTGGCAGTAGATAGAGAAGGCTTTGCGCACCAGGTGACTCAAAAAATTGAAAGCCACCCCAATATTCAAGTCATCCGCGAAGAGCAAAGCGAAATTCCACAAACGCCAGTCATCATTGCCAGTGGTCCACTCACCTCGCCCGCGCTCTCGCAATCCATTGCCCAACTTAGCGGCGAAGAACATCTTTTCTTCTTTGATGCCATTGCGCCCATCGTCCACGCCGAATCAATTAACATGGAGATTGCCTTCCGCGCCTCACGCTATGGCAAAGGAGACCAGGACGAAGGCGACTACATCAACTGTCCCTTTACCAAAGATGAATATTACGCCTTCGTCAATGCGCTGCAAAACGCCGAGCGCATTGAACTGCGCTCGTTTGAAGAAGCCATTCACGAAGGGGTAAAAGCGGGACATTTTTTTGAAGGCTGCCTGCCAATAGAAGTGATTGCCGGGCGCGGAATTGACTCTCTGGCTTTTGGACCCATGCGACCAGTGGGGCTGCGTGACCCGCGCAGCGGCAAACGCCCCTACGGTGTGGTTCAACTTCGACAAGATAACCTGGCAGGCAGTTTGTACAACCTGGTCGGCTTTCAAACCAACCTCAAATTCTCCGAACAAAAACGCGTTCTGCGCCTGATCCCCGGTCTGGAGAACGCCGAGTTCGAGCGCTTTGGGCAAATGCACCGCAACACTTTCATCTCTTCGCCCAAACTTCTGCGCCCCACCCTGCAACACATTCAACGCGCCGACCTGTTCTTTGCGGGTCAAATTACGGGCGTTGAGGGCTACATGGGCAACATCGCCAGCGGGCTGCTGGCAGGCATTAACGCGGCGCGGCTGCTTAATGGAAAGACCCTGCTAACACTTCCGATAGAGACCATGCTTGGCTCACTTTGTCACTACATCACCCACGCCGACCTAAAAGACTTTCAACCCATGAAAGCCAACTTTGGAATTTTGCCAACCCTACCATTGGAAAAAAAGTGCGGCAAACGAGAGCGCGCACAACTGTACGCCGAGCGCGCAGCGAATAGGCTCAAAATCTATCTGGATGAAAACCATGACTAAACGAACTGCGTCCATCTACTTAATAGTCATTGGAATTTTGCTGGTCGGCATCCTCGGCTGGTACGCCGCTTCCTTTGCCCGCCAAAAGCCAAATGCGCTATCCTTTGACAGCGCTCACGCCTACGCAGACGTAAAAACCCAGGTTGCCTTTGGTCCACGCATCCCTGGCACAACGGGTCATGCCCAAACCCGCGAGTGGATACGCACAGAATTAGAATCTGCCGGCTGGGTGGTTGAAGTGCAGCAAACCGAACGCATGGGTCACCCCATTTATAACTTAATTGCCAAACGCAGCCCCCAAGCGCCGCAAATTATCCTCGGCGCCCATTACGATACACGCATGTTCGCAGACCACGACCCCACCCCCGGCAAACAAGCCGACCCAGTACCCGGCGCCAACGATGGGGCATCTGGTACGGCAGTTCTGCTGGAACTGGCGCGCGCCCTGCCCAACAACACACCGCCCCTCTGGCTGGTCTTCTTTGACACCGAAGACAACGGCAATATAGAAGGCTGGGACTGGATTTTAGGCTCGCGCGCCTTCGCCGAAGAACTACCCGTAAAACCCCGCGCAGTGATCATTGTAGATATGATTGGCGATGCAGACCTAAACATCTACCTTGAGAAAAATTCCAACCCTGCACTCCGCGCCGAAATTTGGTCTACCGCCCAAAAAATAGGCTACGGCAATCAATTTATCAACGAAGAAAAATTCAGCATGTTGGACGATCATACCCCGTTCCTTGAAGCGGGCATTCCTGCCGTAGACCTCATTGACTTTGACTACCCCTACTGGCACACCACACAAGACACGCCAGATAAAGTCTCGGCGGAATCTCTACAAGCAGTCGGTGATACCCTCCTAAGTTGGGTCACAGAACAAACAAAGTAGGTTCGGGATACCGCCTAAAAAAACCGCTAAAATAAAATTCAAACAAGGCGCGCGCAAAAATAATGTCAATCCAAGACACCCTGCAACAAATCCGCACACAATGGATGGAACGCATCTCCCGCGAATTAGCGCGGGGCGAAGGCGTGCGCCTCGGCTTTTTAGAGCAATTGGAGCGGTTCTACAACCTGGTTGAGCAAACCGTAATGACGGGAGACACAGCCTGGCTTGACCCAATCCTCTACGACTGGGGGCATTCGCCCACCGAAACCAACCTGGAAGAAGGTGAATACTACGTCTCGTTTGTCCTCAACCGCATGACCACCCTCACCATTGAAATTGCGCGTGAAATTTTAAACGAAAAAGACGCATTGGAATTACTGGCGGCAGTCATTCCAATTTTTACCCACAGCCTGACGGTTGTGGTACGCTACGAAATGGAAACACGGGTAGCGCACATTTCTAATGAACTACACAAAACGCAGGAAAAACTTCAAGAGTTGGATCACAACAAATCCAATTTTATTTCAGTTGCCGCGCACGAGCTAAAAACACCGCTAACCCTAATTGAAGGATACACCACGATGATGGTGGACATGGCAGATGAAACGGGCGAATTGCCCATTAGCGGGCTGCTCAAAGGTGTAAATACTGGCATTCTGCGTCTGCGCCAGATTATTGACGACATGATTGATGTTTCGTTGATAGACAATAATTTACTAACCCTAAACTTTCAGCCAGTGTGGATCAGCCATTTACTAAACCTGTTAAACAATGAATTAAAAAAAGCGATTGCCAGCCGCAAACAAACCCTGGTTGTACACCAATTTGATGGAAGCGACTTAATGATCTACGGCGACTCTGAGCGGCTCTACCAAGCGCTGAACAACGTCGCCACGAATGCAATCAAATACACGCCAGATGGCGGCACAATCACCATCAACGGACGAATTTTGCCGGGCTTCATCGAAATTACGGTTAGCGATACGGGCATTGGCATCTCAGCCGAACATCAAGCCATTATTTTTGAAAAATTTGGGCAACTGGGAAGAACCAACCTGCACTCCAGCGGAAAGACCAAATTTAAAGGCGGCGGACCCGGCTTGGGGCTGCCGATTACACGCGGCATTATTGAAGCCCACGGCGGCGCCATTTGGGTTGAATCAGAAGGCTATGACGAAGTAAAATTAAAAGGCTCAACATTTCACATCCTCTTCCCTACACGCACCGAAGCGACCGACCCGCTCATCACAAAATTCTTTGGGCATTTTAAAGAAACCCCACAAAAAATAGAAACGGACCCCCGTGACAAAAAAGAATCCCCAACCAACCACTCCGCCGCGTGAACGCGCCTTTCTTGTCGGCGTTGAAATTCGCGGCAGCCAACAGCGCCTCTCGCTGGAAGATTCACTCGCAGAACTTGCCCTGCTTGCCGACACCGCAGGCGTAGACGTTGTGGGTGAACTCACCCAAAAATTAGACCGCCCGCATACCGTCACCTACATCGGACCCGGCAAAGTAGAAGAATTAATTGCGCTCGCCGAAGAAACCCTAACCGACGTGGTTATCTTCGACGATGAACTATCTCCGCGCCACCAACGAGAATTACAAAAAGCGCTCGGAAACACCGTGCGCCTGATAGATCGCACCGCGCTGATTCTGGATATTTTTGCCCAGCACGCCCACACAAGCGAGGGCATGTTGCAGGTAGAACTGGCTCAGTACGAATACAACCTGCCGCGCCTAACCCGCGCATGGACTCACCTCGAAAGGCAGGCGGGCGGCGGCGGCGGGCGGGCAGGCTCAACGGGCGGCGTAGGCTTGCGCGGACCAGGCGAAACTCAATTAGAAGTAGACAAACGCGCCATCCGCAAACGCATCACTCACATTAAACGCGAGTTGGAAAAGGTGGAAGCGCACCGCACAAGATACCGCGCGCAGCGCAAACGCTCCCGCATTCCCACGGTGGCGCTGGTTGGCTACACAAACGCCGGAAAATCCACCCTGCTTAACCGAATAGCCAAATCGGAAGTATATGTTGCCGACCAATTATTCGCCACGCTCGACCCCACCACCCGCCGTGTTCAATTACCCGGCGACGACCTTGCTTTATTCACCGACACAGTCGGCTTCATCCAAAAACTTCCAACCGCGCTCATTGCGGCATTTCACGCCACCCTGGAAGAAATTGCAGAAGCGGACTTGCTCTTGCATATTGTTGATATTTCGCACCCCAACGCGCTGAATCAATTTCAGGCAGTGCAAGAGACCCTTGCCGAAATTGACGCAAGCCACATTCCCATGATTACCGCCCTAAACAAAGCAGACCTTTTACATCACCCCGAAAATGCGCGCGAAATTTTAAAAGACTTTCCTAAGTCCATTTCCATTTCTGCCATGGAAGGTACGGGCATTAAAGACTTGCTGCATTTAATTCGAGATGAATTATTTGAATCCTACACCCCCATTCACGTGCGGCTGCCATACAAACAAGGCGCGCTAATTTCTCTCTTTCACGAATTGGGGCAGGTAGAACGGGTGGAACATGAACGCGGCGGCATGGTCATGCAAGGGCGCATCCCTGGCAGACTTTTGGCGCAGTTTGCCGCCTGGCACGCCCAGCCCATAGAACCCCGCGAAGCGTTGGACAATTTTGAAGAAGAAGACATGTCGGAGGAAGAATAATGTCGAAATTTTTAGATCGCATCTCAGAATTTCTGGCGCATCGCAAAGGACTGCTGCCAATTGTTGGCATGATGCTCATTGGAATCAACTTTTTAATACAGTTTATTCTTGCTGGCAGTTTTCTGGCAACGAGCAATCTATTTCTACATGCGGGATTACTGATTGCCGTTTTAGGATTAATGCTGTACTGGGCTTTGTAATGCCAATCAACAAAGAAGAATTAAACTTTGGTGATGAAAATAATTCTGACACATTTAATTTAAATTAATGTATGCCCCCATTACTTAATGGTCAAACGCTTCTTAATCAATATCACGTTGAAGAGTTCATCGCGCTCACACCGCTGGGGGAACTTTACCGCGCAACAGATACCCGCAGCAATAAACCGCTAGCGCTAACGCTGCTGCCAAAAATAATTTACGAAAATGCTGAGGCGCTCAAAAGCCTTGATGCCGAATCAAATAAACTACGCGGCATTTCTCACCCCAACCTTGCCCCATACCTGGGGTTGTACCAAACGCCCACCCTTGCATTTTTAATTGAAGAATGGATAGACGGACCTACGCTAAATGAAGTGTTAAAAAAAGCCCCATTAACGGTCTACGAAATTCTTGTTTACACAAAAGCACTTTGCGCCGCACTTGAAGCCCTGCACAAGCAACAATATTTACACCTTCGCCTTGCGCCAGAGTTGATTCACATTAACAAACAGGGAGAAATATTTTTAAGCGGAATAGGCTGCGCGCACCCCATCTTCAAAAAAAAGGCACAGGCTGGGCACACAAAATATCCGCGCCTTTATGCTTCTCCCGAACAGATCAACGAAGCGCCGCTCAGTTCGGCAGCAGATACCTACGCCCTAAGCGTGCTTATTTATCAACTTGCAACGGGCGCGTGGATCAACGGCAAGTCTGCGCCAAAAGCAGAAAACACCATCGAAAATACGCTGCTGGAAATTACACCGCCTGCGCCCATTTTACTAAACAAGGAACTTCCAGACCATTTTTCACGCATGATACTTTGGGCATTGCGCAAAAAACCAGAAGACCGCCTGAAGACCAGTACCGAATTAATATCCGCGCTGGCGCTTGCCGCGCATTGTTCGGTGGATGAAATTGCAGTGCGCGCCGTGCAGACCAGCGCCCCAAGTACCACAGAAATTCTAAGTCAATGGAACTTTTTGCCGCCGCCTAAAAAAAACATCCTAGCCCAAAATGTTCCATCGCTTGAAGACCGCATGGCAGAAATTAAAAATGTTCAAGCACAAACCAATAAGAGGCGGGTTGGCGTGATGTCTATTTTTATATTTTTACTGGTCGCTGGCTTTTCTTCGCTGTTTTGGTTTGTACGCCCAGCGCCTGCCCCCTCAATTCCCACCGCCATGCAGTTTACGCCTTTTGCATCCAATTACACGCCGCCACCCACATTTACCCCCATGCCGAAACCAACAGACCCAAACGGCGGACGCATCGCCTTCACTTGTACGCGCGGCGACTACAATCAAATTTGCATGATCAACCGCGATGGCAGCGGACTAACACAACTTTCAGATATGGAAGCCAGCAATTACTACCCCGCCTTTTCCCCGGAGGGAGATGCTTTATTGTTTGCTTCCAACCGCAACGGAGCATTTGATTTGTATCTTTTGTTATTTGGGCAGAAGCAATTATTTCAAATTACAAAAAATGTGGGCAATGTCATTTCACCAGATTATTCACCCGATGGACGCAGAATTATATTTGCCAACCAGGTCGGAGATGGGCAAACCGCAATTTGGATGGTCAATGCGGATGGATTAAACCCACATTTGGTTTACACAGGGGCAAACGCCATTGTCGCTGCGGCATGGTCTCCCAGTGGAGAAAAAATTGCATACGCCATGTCAGTTGGCATTCCACAAGAGTATGAAATTTTCATAATGAATACAGAGGGAAAAAACCATGTGCGCATTTCTGAAGGGCTCACAGGTATTGGCGGCAGCATAGACTGGTCTCCAGACGGTAAAAATCTTTTGGTCTACGCCGGCGCTTATGGCGATAAAGACATTTATAAAATTGAAGTGGAAAGCGGCGCTTACACACAAATTACAGACGGCGGAAATAATGCAGGTGCGGCATATTCACCAGATGGGCTGTATATTGTTTTTAATTCACTGCGCAATAATGATCAGGCGGATCTTTATATTATGCGCGCCAATGGAGAAAAACAGACCCAGCTTACCAATCACCCCGAACCAGACTGGGGCGCACAGTGGACAGAGTAAATAAAAAAACCGCCCCTATTTTTTTGCAATCAAGGAACGATGTCATTTTTTTTATAACGTCTACGGGTGTTTTTTATAACGAATCAGCAGTAAATGAAAGACAAATATAAAGCAAATGAATACGGCTTAAAACCTTTACAGGCTGGATATTTAAAGTATTATTGAAACATCAACGGCGTTTTTCCCGTCTCGACCAACGGGGGAGGCGCTCTTATCTTTAATCCCATTAAAAAGGAAGTTATATGAATGTCAAAGCAACCAAGTTCCTATCTGTCTTCTAAGTTAGAGGGCCGCCCGAAAGCCAATGGCAATGGAAACGGAATCTATTCATTGGAACCCATCCGCAAGGGTGAGCTCATCGCCGTTTTCGGGGGCGTCGTGTATGAATGGGACGCCTTTATCAACCTTCCCGATATTGAACGCAGTTTGTGTCTTCAAGTAGAGGATCGGCACTTCCTTGTACCGAGACCCATCGGCGAAGGAGATTATGTCAATCATTCTTGTAATCCGAATGCAGGTCTTTCGGGTCAGATCGGACTCGTTGCAATGCGAGACATCAAAATTGGCGAAGAAGTTTGCTTCGACTACGCCATGTGCGACACCATGCCCTACGATGAATTTGACTGCGGGTGTGGCAGCCCCAGTTGCCGAGGGCATGTTAGCGGCAATGACTGGCAAAAGCCGGAACTTCAAAAACGCTATGCGGGCTTCTTCTCGCCGCATGTTCAACGCAGAATAGATGGGCTGCGCAAAGATCAACTCACATTTGAGAAAGCCCCGCGCATGGCAAAAGCGCCCAAGTACGCTTCGCCAACTCCTTTGTACGAATAATTGATTTCTGCCAGATTTTACAAACAAAAGAGCGTTCGCCTCAAAAGCGAACGCTCTTTTGTTTGCGGCTATATTTTCGTCCGCAAGACACCAAACAACTCACGCCGAAGTTCTGCAAAGCGCGGGCTTAACTCAACTTCTGCGGTACGCGGGCGGGGAATATCTATTTGGATTTCTGCGTTTATCTTTCCGGGGCGGGCTGTCATTACATAGACCCTGTCTGAAAGCAAAATGGCTTCATCTATATCGTGAGTGATAAATAACACCGTAATGCGATGCTGCTGCCAAACCGTTAAGAGCAGTTCCTGCATCTGCATTCGGGTCTGCGCGTCCAACGCGCCGAATGGCTCATCCATTAATAGCATATCCGGCTTGTAGACCAAAGCACGCGCAATTGCCACACGCTGCCGCATACCGCCAGAAAGTTGGGCTGGAAATAATTTTTCAAAGCCTTGCAAACCCACCAGTTCAATATGTTGCTGCACAAGGCGATTTTGCTCGGTATCAGAAAGATAGCGTTTTTTTAGCGCAAAACGGATATTTTCGGTGACGTTTAACCAGGGGAATAATGTGTAACTTTGGAAGACCATGCCGCGATCTATGCCTGGTCCTTGAATCTGACTGCCGCCTAGGGTAAGTGATCCACTGCTGGCGTAATCCAACCCGGCTGCCATTGCCAAAAAAGTAGATTTGCCACAGCCCGACGGACCAACAATGCTAACAAATTCATTTTCATTAACGGTCAGGCTTAAATTTTCAATTGCAACAACCTGCTCACCTTTGCGAGGTGTAAAAATTTTCCATATATTTTTGGCTTCCAGTTTCGGGTCTGACATATATTAACCCCGTTTTCCTTCAACCCAAGGGAAGAATAGGCGGTATGAAAACTTAAAAGCGTAGTCGGTAATAAGACCCAAAACGCCAATTACAATAATGCCCAAAATGATTGTGTCGGTTTGTAAAAAACGTTGCGCGCGCATGATGCGGTATCCCAAACCAACATTCGCCGCGACCAATTCAGCGACAACAAGGTATGTCCAAGCCCAACCAAGAGTAATGCGAAAGGTATCCCAAATTCCTGGTAATGCGGCACGCAGTACAACATAACGCAGCACTTCCCATTTGCTTAGCCCAAAGGTGTAACTAATTTGTATTAAATCAATTTGAACATTTTTGACATTGTCCATAATCATCAAAACTTGCTGAAAAAAAGTTCCAATAAATAAAATGGAAAATTTTTGGCTGTCACCCACACCCATCCATAAAATAGTCAATGGAACAAATGCCACTGCGGGCATGTATCGAAACAAGTCAATGAATGGCTCGAACAAGCCTTCAAAGAATTTAAAATTCCCCATTAAAATTCCAACGGGCAAGGCAAGCAGCGTGGAGATGACCCACCCAACCATAATTCGGTAAACGCTGGCTTTCACATCCAACCAAAGCGCCCCATCGGATATTTGATTAAATAATTCTTTAACAACAGCGGCGGGCGCGGGCAAAAAGAGAGGCGGAACAAACCCCAGCGCTGTGACCAGCCACCAAACAAACAACAACGCAGCAATTAGCGCTACGCCGCTGCCAATATAAATGCTGGCGGGAATTTCAACGCGTAATTCAAGCAAGGACTGGCGCCGAGGCGCTTGAGCAGGCTGCATGGATTCTCCAACAGATAGAGACAAGGGGGGGGTGAAATCCTTTGTCTCTATCTGTAAAAATTTACTGGCTGTATGCGGTTAGGTCTAAAATTGTTGAAAGATTCGGTGCGCTTTCAAACAAACCAATAGACTGGGAAACTTCGGCAACGTTTGTGAGTGTTTGGGGGAGTTCGCCATTGAAGAGGTCTTTATTTTCGGCAACACTGTAAAATTGAATGCCATCAAAGGCAGTCGTAAGTTCTTCGGGCGTGCTGCCCACATTGGCTGCGATAATCGCTTTTGCTTCGTTGGGGTTGCTCTTATAAAATGCAAGGGCTTCATCCCAAACTTGCAATAATTTTCCTTTGATCTCTGGCGAAAGGTCGCTGCGCACCGCCAACACGTCTGAAATCAGTCCAGGATATTCAGCAGCGCTATATAGCACTTTCAAGTCGGAATTTTCTGCAAGGGCGGCAGAGATGTAGGGTTCGTAGGTGACAGCCACATCCACAGAACCTGCAATGAGCGTTGAGCCTGCATCTGAGGCGGGCATAAAGACTGGCGTAATATCGGCAAGGCTCATGCCATTTTGTTGCAAGGCATAATTAATTAATAGATCACTGGTGGTGCCTTCTTCGTAGGCAACATTTTTGCCCTTCAGGTCGGCAATGGTAGTAACAGACGATGGGGCGATGACGGCGTCGGCTTCGTAGGACGCATCTTCCAGCAGTAGAATTTTCAAATCCAACCCTACGGCATATAATTTGAGGGCAGTGTGGGTGGCGAGGTTGGCGGCATCCATTTGACCAGAAGCAAATGCAGCATTGACTTCTTTATCTTCAAGAAAATCAATCAATTCCACAGTCAGTCCATGCTTTTCAAAAATTCCTTTTTCTTTGGCGATCCACCAGGGACCGTACCCAATCCAGGGCTGTGTTCCAATGCGAACAGTGGTGGGTGCGGCGGGTTTGCCTGCGCACGCTGAGAGAACAACGGTAAGCAAACTGACGATCATAAAAAGACGGGTAAAACGACGATACATGGTTTCTCCTTAAAAAGTGAAAATAACGAACATCGAGTGATTATATAATAATCATTTGGTATGCGCCAACCCGGTACACATCAAATTTCAGCCAAATAGGATACAATGAGTGGGAATATGATTAAGACTTTTAAAGAAATCAGCGAATTAAGTGAGTATGCAGCACGCGCATTTATTGAGATTGCGAACAAGTCAATTCAAGAACGCGGGCGTTTTCTCGCTGCACTTTCGGGCGGCAGCACACCCATGCGGCTTTATGAATTACTGGGCAATCAATATCAAAATAAAGTGAACTGGTCAAACGTTCATTTTTTTTGGGGAGACGAAAGATGCGTGCCGATAGATGATGCGGGCAATAGTTACGGACAGACCAAAAAAGTTTTATTCGATAAAATTAATATTCCCAAAGAAAACATTCATCGCATTCTTTCCGAGCTGGAGCCTGATTTGGCAGCGAGGAAGTATGCCGACACACTGAGCCTGTTCACCATTCCGCCGTTTGCCTGGCTGCGGTTAGACCTTGCCCTGCTGGGCATGGGAGATGATGGACACACGGCGTCTTTGTTCCCCAACTCACGCACCCATATAGATTCGCCTACGCTGGCAGTGAAAGCCAGTTATCAAAATCGCCCTGCAAACCGAGTGACTTTAACGCCAAAAGTGTTAAATGGCAGCAGGAACATTGTGTTTCTAGTGACAGGAAAAGCCAAAGCCGAAACGCTTAAGCGGGTGATCAGCGGCAACTATATGCCAGCCGAACTTCCCGCCCAACGAATTACGCCAGAAGACGGAAATTTGATCTGGCTGATAGATGAAGAGGCGGGCAGTCTTTTATAATTTATTGTACCGTTACGAGGGAGCGCTTCTTCCTTGCAATGAGACAGCCAAAAAGGAGTTTTATAAAATGGAATTAGCATTGATTGGTTTGGGAAAAATGGGATTAAACATGGCAACACGCCTAACGCGCGGCGGACATCGGGTAGTTGGATATGCCCGCACAAAAGAGACGGTGGAATCTGCCATTCAACTTGGCGCAGAAGGTGCATTCTCTTTGGAAGAAGCCATCGGCAAATTAACCTCATCCCCCAAGGTAGTCTGGGTTATGGTTCCTTCTGGCAAAACCACCACCGAAACCATACAAAAAGTTGCTGCACTATTAAACCAAGGCGACATCATCATTGACGGCGGAAACTCCAATTACAAAGATACCATTGCGCACGCAGAAATGCTCACAGCCAAAAACATAGACTTTGTAGACTGCGGCACAAGCGGCGGCATTTGGGGGCTGACCGAAGGCTACAGCCTGATGATTGGAGGCAAAGAGGAAGTTGCAGAAACCTTACGCCCCATCTTTGAAACACTCGCGCCAGGCAAAGAAACTGGCTGGGGGCGTGTGGGTCCGCATGGAGCAGGTCACTATGTAAAAATGGTTCACAACGGAATTGAATATGGCATGATGCAAGCCTTTGCGGAAGGCTTTGGTATTTTAAAAGCCAAAAAAGAATTTGGGCTAAACCTGTCACAGATTTCTCATATTTGGCAAAACGGAAGCGTTGTTCGCTCGTGGCTGCTTGACCTTGCCGCAAATGCTCTCGACGAAGACACCGAACTCGCAGACATTAAGCCCTGGGTCGCAGATTCGGGCGAAGGACGCTGGACAGTCTTTGAATCAATTGACCTCGATGTCCCCGCGCCAATCATCACCCTTGCCCTGCAAATGCGCTTTGCCAGCCGAGATGAAGAAAACTACCCCGCGCGCATGTTAGCCGCCCTGCGAAATCAATTCGGAGGACATGCCATTAAGAAAGCGGACTAAACCAAAACAGAGAAGAGACTTTCATCGCAATCGAATGAAAGCCTCTTCTCTTATTAAACAAGAGTAGCCATGAACACCCCACTCAACAACCATTTACTAACAACGATCATTATTTTTGGCGCATCGGGAGATTTAACCCAGCGGAAGTTAATTCCTTCACTGTTTAATTTATTCCGCAAGCAGCGCACTCCAAAAAAATTCCAAATAGTCGGCTTTGGCGGCACAGCATTTAGCGATGAGCAATTCCGTGCGCATTTGCGCCAGGGGTTACAAGAAAATGCAGGCTATTCATTCACCGAGGAAGAATGGAATATTTTTGCGCCCAGTTTACATTACTTAACAGGCAAATATACAGAAGTTGGCGATTTTAAAAAACTAGCCAAGACTCTGACAGAAATGGAAAATGGCGATGCCAACCGCATGTTTTACATGGCGCTGCCTCCGAGTGTTTTCCCCAACATTATTGACAACCTGGGCGCATCGGGGCAATTGCATGAGAACGGCGGCTGGCGGCGCGTGGTGCTTGAAAAACCATTCGGCACCGATCTTGCCTCGGCAGTTACATTAAACAAGCAGGTTCACAAAGCGCTCAACGAAAATCAAATCTATCGGATTGACCATTATCTTGGAAAAGAAACCGTTCAGAATATTTTATTTACCCGCTTTGCAAACACCATCTTTGAGCCGATCTGGAATCGCACCTATATTGACCATGTTCAAATTACAGTGACAGAAAAAGTAGGGGTTGGACATCGCGCGGGCTTTTACGATAATGTCGGCGTATTACGAGACATGTTTCAAAACCATCTTCTGCAACTGCTAACTCTTGTGGCAATGGAGCCTTCTGCATCATTTAACGCGAGCGATTTGCGAAATGAAAAAGTAAAAGTTCTAAGCGCAGTCCAGCCCATCAAACCAGAACAGGTATCCACAAGCACCGTGCGCGGACAATACAAAGGCTATCGCAATGAAGCAGAGGTGAACCCAAACTCTACCACGCCCACCTATGCTGCAATGCGGCTCTTCATCAACAACTGGCGCTGGAAAGGTGTCCCCTTCTATTTGCGGTCGGGAAAAAATCTGGCAGAAAAACAATCGCAGATCATCATTCAATTTAAAGAGCCGCCGCTTGCCATGTTCCCCATGCAAACCACAAAGCCAAATATGCTGGTGCTTTACCTGCAACCCGACGAAGGCTTGCATGTGCGCTTTGAGGCAAAAGCGCCAGACACCGTTTCTGAAACACGGTCGGTGGATATGGAATTTCATTACGCCGAAGCCTTTGGTCAAACCGCCATACCAGAATCTTACGAAAGGCTTCTGCTCGATGCACTGCAAGGGGATGCGTCGCTCTTTACCCGCGCAGACGAAGTGGAGACAGCCTGGGCGCTGATGGACCCCATTTTGCAAACATGGGAAACGCACCAAACTCCCCCGTTGGCGGTTTACAAACCCGGCAGTTGGGGTCCCCCCGAAGGCTACGACCTGCTTGCCAGAGACGGTCGCCGCTGGCTCAACGAAGAAGCCAGTATGATGCTCGAAAAATAAAGAGGAAAAGCGGCGCAGTTATAACGCCGCTTTTATTTCACATTTTATTTTGCTTTTGGCACAATAAAGTGACTGTTCCAAATTTGGTAAAGAACGCGTAAGAGGCAATAAGCGAGGCAGT
>DYML01000024.1:20203-25962 GCA_020721605.1 Anaerolinea thermophila | reverse complement strand
GCAACGCAGACAGCCACACAAATTCCTACTCCGTTTTTGCTCATTCCCTTAATTAGCGTCTCTACCCCTACCAATTGCCGCAGTGGACCAGGCAAAGTGTATGGCAGGGAGGGCGCGTTATTGATTGGCGAATTTGCAGAAGTTTACGGGCGTGATTTGACCGGCAATTATTGGTATATCCGCAATCCAGATTCGGGACCTGAATTTTGCTGGGTCTGGGGCAAATACGCCACCTTAAGCGGTGTAACATCCCTCCTGCCCATCCTCACTCCTCCACCCACGCCCACGCCCACATTTACGCCTGAGCCAACATTAACCCCTACGCCATTCCCCGCTTTTGTCGCAAAATACACCAGCCTAGAAACTTGCAATGGCAGTTGGTGGTTGGAGTTTTCATTAAAAAACAAGGGTTCAACCCCATTAAAATCACTCACAATTTCTGTTATGGATAAATCTACAGATATTACACTTGTGAACCTGGCAGATGGCTTTTTTAACATGGATGGCTGCCTTACAAAAACCACAAAAGACATACTTGGACTGGGCGACACCTATTTAATAAGCGCCCCCGCCTTCCTTTACAACCCAACCGGGCATGAGATTAAAATTGTCGTGACTTTATGCTCTGATACAGGTCAAAAAGGGTTCTGCGTAACCCATAAATTTGATGTTACACCTTGAATTTAACTGTGCGCTTGACCTTACTTATCTGCCAAAGTAAAATTGACCAGTTCACAATTTTAAAAGTAGATGGGGTTCTGTTCATAGAAGATTTTGGATGATTAAAACAAATGAAATGCTTCTCTAAAAGAATACTTGCCTTGTTCTTCATTACTTTGGCTGGCTGCACAAGCGCACCGTCCGTTCCCTCGCCTGCCGCCACAGAGCCTGCCACGGCGCGTGTATTTAAAAACACACAGGTTAGTTTGACTTTTGACGATGGCGATGCAGATAACTACTCAATTCGCGCAGACCTTGCCGACAATGATTTACATGCCACATTCTATGTGGTCAGCGGTTTTACAAACTCCAATGGATACATGACCCACGATCAATTGCGCGACCTGTACAATGACGGCAACGAAATTGGCGGGCATACACTCAGCCATCAAAAACTGACAACTGTGCGCGGCGCAGAACTTGAGCGCGAGATCTGCCAGGACCGTTCCAATTTGGTCGCCTATGGATTTGACGTAACCTCCTTTGCCTACCCTTTTGGACATTACGACAATCAAGCAAGGCAGGTTGTAGTCAACTGCGGCTATACCAATGCGCGCGGCGTCTCTGATGGACCTGAGCAAATTCCACCACAAGACGCGCATGGTTTACGCGCCATGCCTTATATTGTGAGCGACACCCGTTTACCCAAAATGATGCGCTACATTACCGAAATGGATGATGGTGGAGGCGGCTGGGCAATCTTTGTCTTTCACCACGTCTGCGACGGTTGTGACCCGTACGCCATAAAACCCGAAGTTTTTTCTAAATTTGCCAAATGGCTTGGCGAACAGCAATCGAATGGGCTTATTGTTAAAACGGTTGGAGAAGTAATGAACGAAAAGTAATTTGGCGGCTTATCAAATGCAAGCCGCACCCCGCCAGTATTTTCGAAAGTTTGGCTACTGCACAGAAACATTCTGATATTGGTAATGTGAACGCAAAAAAATATATTTAGGAGACTATTATGCCCTCGTTGAATAACGTTCTAGCAGTCATTTTAGGCGGAGGACGCGGAGCGCGCCTCTACCCGCTGACGCAAATGCGTTCCAAGCCCGCTGTTCCCATTGCTGGCAAATATCGTCTCATTGATATTCCAATTAGCAACTGTATTAACTCAGGCATCTATCGAATTGCAGTCTTAACTCAATTTAACTCGGTCTCTTTGCATCGCCATATCACAAACACTTATGACTTTGACGCCTTTCACACCGGCTGGGTGCAAATTTGGGCGGCTGAGCAAACCATTGAAAGCGCAGATTGGTATCAGGGCACAGCAGATGCCGTGCGCAAGCAAACCCTCGAAATCTTATCCAGCGGAGCAGAGAATGTCTTAATCCTTGCCGGTGATCACCTTTACCGCATGGACTACAAAGCAATGGCAGAATATCATTGGGCAAATAAAGCCGACGTAACGGTTGCCGTTCAGCCGGTTCCCAAAGAAGAAGTGACACGCTTTGGAATTTTAAAACGAGAAGCCGACGGTCGTATTTCTTCCTTTGTGGAAAAACCAAAAGATGCTGAAATTCAGAAGAAATTTATCAGCCGAGACGATGAGGCTCGCCCCTTCCTCGGCTCTATGGGCATTTACATGTTTAAAACCAGAGTGTTGATGGAGTTACTGGCAAGTTTCCCAAGTTACCACGACTTCGGCAGTGATATTATTCCACAGGCAATTAAGACCAACTCTGTATTTGGTTTTGATTTTAACGGCTACTGGCAGGATATTGGAACAATTCGCTCTTTTTACGAAACCAACCTTGCGCTTACCACGCCAGAAACCCCATTTAATTTTTACGACCCCAAATTACCCATCTATACCGATAGACGGTTTTTACCCGGCTCAATTATTGAAGACAGCAAACTGTGCGATGTATTGGTTGCAGAAGGCAGCCGCATCTTAAAATCTGATATTTCGCACTCCATTATTGGAATTCGCAGCCAAATATCTGCTGGAAGTAAAATCAAAGACAGCATTGTAATGGGCTCAGATTATTACGAAAGAGGCGACGAGGGACTTCCCATTGGCATTGGCTCAAATTGTCATATTGAAGGCGCCATTTTGGATAAGAACGTGCGTATTGGAAATAATGTCGTTATTCGTCCGTTCCCGCGTGGCACCGATATGGATCGCGAGAAATGGTATGTGCGTGACGGAATTGTTGTTATTCCAAAAGATGCCGAAATTGAATCGGGCACAAAAATTTCACCTGAATAACACCTGCTTTAACCAGTAACTATTTTGGCAAAGCCGCAAAGATTTACTTTTCTTTGCGGCTTTGTATTCAACAAGCAGCGGCAGACAATTTATGAAAAAGACTGCAACCCACTTGCAATCACCCCGCATAAAGTATGGCGTAAGCCGCCATAAAAATTATGCTATACTCGTATTATTATGATGTCATCGCGCGAATATTGGCCGCGCTGGGCAGAAACCTTGCGCCGCTATCGTCTTCACCACTTGACTGCCATGCTTATTGATGCAGGAAATCCACTTGCCTTGATTGGCGCAAACGTATTGTATTTTGGCGCAGGGCTGATTGCAAATAACCATCAAATCACAGCCTTGGCGCTAACCCTGGAAGAAGATACCGAAGCGCGTGCATTTGCTTCCTTCCTGCTTGAAGAGAGGGCATCAACATGACCGTCATTGAATTAAGTATCCTGGCAGGCAGCGCATTTCTTTTGGGAATTATTGCACTTTGGAAGCGCAAATCCCCTGCGCAATTGCGCCATCTTCCCGCGCTTGCCTGCCTGTCTCACTTACTGGGTCTAAGCGTTGAAGACGGAACCCGCTTGCATGTTTCACTTGGAAACGGGAGTTTACTCAACCCGCATGGCGCTTCTGCCCTGGCTGGGCTTGCCATGCTGCGTCACATCACAGAGCGTACTTCTGTCAGCGACAAACCCCCGCTTGCATCTACTGGAGACCCTCTCTTTGGCATACTTGCACAAGATACATTGCAGGCAGGCTATCAAGCCGTGGCTGCCAACGAGTTATATTCCCACACAACAGGTCGCATAACTGGATTAAGCCCATTTGGCTACGCCGCAGGCGCGATGAATATTTCACAAGACGAGGATGTCTCAGGTACTATTTTGATTGGGCATTTTGGCTCCGAGGCTGCCTTGCTTGCTGATTCCTCAGAGCGTGCGAATATTGCCATGATTGGCGCAAGCGATAATCTTGTTGGTCAGGCTGTGCTTTTTGCCAACTCACAAGATGTATTGATCGGCGAAGACCTCTTCTCGGCTGGCGCGTATCTTGGGGCGGGTGTTTCACACCTGGCAAGCCTTACCTTGCAGGATATATTACGCTGGCTGATCATCCTTGTTCTATTGGGCGGAGCCGCAGCCAAATTTATAGGAATCATCTAATGCGCGTGATTACTATTTTTATTGCAATTCTTTCAGGCTTTGCCGTTTTAGGCGGGTATTTTCTTGGCGGGTTCTTTCCCGTGCTGAAAGATATTCAGGCACAAATATTAAATGCGGCAATCACGTTGATGGGCGTTGCTGCCCTGACTGGCATTTTCAATTTAATTTCTGTGCATACGGAAAAAATTCGTCAGGGAAAAAAGGGGGGTGTTTACAGCGCGTTGCTCATCATCAGTCTGGTTTTAACATTTCTCCTCGGCATTATTCTGCGACCTGAGCATATCGCCATGATTGCCGTGATGAACAGCGTCATCATCCCTGTGGAAGGGGCGCTGATGGGTATTTTGACCATCTCCCTGCTGTATGCCGCTATTCGCTTGTTGCGCCGCCGTGTAGACGTGCTGAGTCTTTCCTTCCTTATAACAACCATTATTGTTCTTTTTACTTTATCTCTGCCGTTTGGCGACCCGCCATTATTGGGTGATATTGCGCGTTGGTGGTCTCAGATTTTTGCATTGGGCGGAATACGCGGCATTTTGATTGGCGTTGCGCTTGGCTCACTCACCACAGGTCTGCGCGTCTTATTTGGCGCAGACCGTCCTTATGGGGGGCGCTAATGCCAAACCTGATTAAATGCCCAACTTGCGGCGAAAATAACACCTCAGACCAGCAATTCTGCCAATATTGCCAGTCGCGTTTGCAGCCCTTAACTGGAAATCTTAAAGGGGCAGATGACCCGCTCACGCCTGGGCAAATTCCTACAAAGAAAAGCACTGCCGACCTCGAACCGATTCTGCCGCAATGGTTAAGAGATGCCCGTGATCCATCACACCAAACTCCGAATGAGGTTGCCATCCCTGCCGCTCAACAAAACCCGGAGCCTCGCCCTGCTTCATTTCAATCTGACTTGTTGGCGGGCTTGCACTCTCAAACGCAGGATGAAGATGAGGAGGAAGTTCCCGACTGGCTGATTAATATTACTGGAGAATCATCCAAACCTAAAAAATCCCAACCCGAGTCTTCTGAAGTGCGCTGGGTTGAATTGGGCAGCACAAAAGATTTTCCCCAATCAGAGCCGGAACCCGAAGCGCCATCTTCGTTGGTGGGCAGCGATTCAACACCTTCACGATCCAATGCAAACGACCCATTAACTGACTGGTTTCAGTCTGTTAATGCTTCTCAAAATCCGTCGCAGACACCCACAGAAACTGCCCCTCAACCACCTGATTGGCTGCATTCTATGGTTGCTGATAATGGCGCAATGTTTACGGATTCGACCAGTAGTGAAGATGAGTCTTTTGGCGCATCCGACACACCCGACTGGCTCAAATCTATGGAAGCAGAAAATGCCGTTTCAAATTCTGCTTCATCCGACACACCCGACTGGCTCAAATCTATGGAAGCAGAAAATGCCGTTTCAAATTCTGCTTCATCCGACACACCCGACTGGCTTAAATCTATGGAAGCAGAAAGCGCCGTTTCAAATTCTGCTTCATCCGACGCACCCGACTGGCTTAAATCTATGGAAGCAGAAAATGCCGTTTCAAATTCTGCTTCATCCGATACACCCGACTGGCTCAAATCTATGGAAGAGCAGAAAACGCCAAGTGGTGATTTTGCCAGTTTTGCAGATTCAAATGGGAGCGGGGACGAGGCGCCTGATT
>DYML01000024.1:1702-20103 GCA_020721605.1 Anaerolinea thermophila | reverse complement strand
GGTGATTTTGCCAGTTTTGCAGATTCAAATGGGAGCGGGGACGAGGCGCCTGATTCCTCCACCGAATTTGAGCCAGATTGGCTGAAAGGTGTTGAACCCGCCAGCCCTTCATCTGACCAAGATTGGTTGAAAGCCTTTCAATCTACCGAAAGCGCAGAGCCTTCCCAAGTTTCTTCCTCTTTATCCGTTGCGCCCCCGCCGAAAGAGGAGGAGGACGCCGACTTAGACCTTCCAAGTTGGTTAAAGGCTGCCGCGCCCCAATCTTCCATTTTTGATGATTCGGCTGGCACGCAGGAAGCCCCGCCAGCGGCACAATCAAATTCTTCCGACTCTCCTGACTGGTTGACCGCTTTTAAATCGGACGAGCCTGAATCGCAGGCATCGCCTGTCTTTTCAGCAGATGCGCCCGCCTTTGTTGAGGATGAAACAGCCAGCATCAAGGAAGATGCGCTTTTCACCGAATTACCCGACTGGCTTTCGGTAGGGGATAATGATCAGCCAAAAGAGTCGATTCCTGCTGCAATCACAAATACTGATGCCATTGCTCCCGGCGACTTGCCCTCTTGGGTGCAAGCCATGCGACCGGTGGATGCTGGCACTCCGCAGTCCGCCTCTTCTTTATCCAGCGACACTACGCTTGAAGAGCGGGGCGCACTGGCTGGTTTGCAAGGCGTGCTTCCTGCCGCAAAGGGCTTTGCTCCCACCAGTAAACCAAAATCTTATTTCATTAAATTGCAAGCGAGCGAAGAACAGCAGGCTCACGCGGCATTGCTGGAAAAAATTCTGGAAGCAGAGACCGCGCCCATCCCGCTTGACTCTTCTTTTGTGATTGGCTCTTCGCGTATTTTGCGCTGGCTGCTTGCCCTTGTTCTTTTTGCAAGTTTACTTACTGTTTTAATTATGCGCACGCAAATATTTTTAGCCCCGGAGCGCTTTTCTTCTGAGGCGCAGGCGGCGTTGACTATCGTGCGGGATACGATTCCTGAAGGGGCGCCCGTGCTTGCGATCTTTGATTATGACCCCTCGCGCGTTGGCGAAATAGAATCTGCTGCGCTGCCATTGTTTGATCTGATGATTTTGATGCGCCATCCCCACCTGACCTTTATCTCCACTCATCCAATGGGTGCGCTGCTTGCAGAACGCTTTATCACCTCTCCAACTTTGGCTGGGCATAATTACCAAAGTGGAACCCAATATTGGAACTTGGGTTACCTGCCTGGCGGTCAGGCGGGCATTCGCGCATTTGCCCAAAACCCTTCCCAGACTGCGCCCTATGCCCTTGCTCAAAATCCCAACCTGTTAAATTTTGCCCTCACCCCGGCATGGGCAGCACAGCCCGTGCAGGAATTTTCACAGTTTGCAGCAGTCATCTTAATCACAGATGATGCCGATTCCGCCCGCGTCTGGATTGAACAAATCGCAACTATGCGTGCCGTAAATCCTTTGGTTGTCATTTCCAGCGCCCAAGCCGCGCCGATGATCCAACCGTATTATGCTTCTCAGCAAGTTAATGGCATGGTGAGCGGTTTATATGACGGTGCATTATTTGAACAAAATAACGCCGGACGTCCTGGCAATGTTCGCGTCTACTGGGATGCGTACAGCATCGGTATGCTGCTTGCCATAATTTTTATTTTAGGCGGTGGTTTATTAAATTTTGCGCTCGGACTGCGCGACCGCACTCTCGCACGGGAGATAAAATAATATGATGCTCTCCCCCGAACTTATCAACCTGATCACCGGCGGCTTGGGGTTTTTGTTCACCTTGTTGATCTTTAGTTACATGCTGGGCGACAACCCGCTTTTTCGGATTGCTGTCTATATTTTTATTGGAGTTTCTTCCGGCTATATTGCCGCAATTGCCTGGTGGCAGGTGATTATGCCGCGCCTTGTTTATCCTTTAATATCCGCAATTACATCCGCCTCCATGCTTAACCTGGGCGTACTGTCGTCCATCATCATTGCTGCGCTTTTAATTTTAATGAAAGCCTCGCCGCATCTAACGGGCGTGGGGCGGATTGTGATGGCATTCCTTGTTGGGGTCGGGTCGGCTGTCGCCCTTGCGGGCGCATTAATCGGCACTCTGATTCCGCAAATTTTAGCGACAATTAATGCCTTTGACACAAACGCCTCCAGCCTAAATAACCTTGACCCAGAAATGCTTATTAATGCCGCGTTTGTTTTGGCAGGCACAGCGCTCACACTTGCTTATTTTCACTTTGGCGCGCGCCCAAAAGCAGATGGCTCCCTGCATCGTCTGGCGCTCATTGAAATTATGGCATGGAGCGGGCGCATTTTTATTGGCGTTGCGCTAGGCGCAGTCTTTGCAGGCGTGTATGCTGCCGCACTAACTGCATTTATTGAACGCATCTCATCGTTGATTAATTTCATCACTGGTTTTCTTGGGAACTTCCTGTAATTATGACTTCATCCCTGGTTGATGGCAACTCCATTCTTGCTGTAGATGTCGGCGCCGCAAATACGCGCGCAGTCCTGTTCGATGTCGTCGAAGGCGAATATCGCTTTGTCGCTTCTGGGGTTGCACCATCCACCGCAGAAGCGCCCTTCAAAGATGTAAGCGAAGGGGTACGCAGCGCCATTGCCAATTTACAAGCCATTTTGGGCAGAGCCTTGTTGGATGCCTCGCGTGACTTGATTACCCCAAGCCAGCCCAACGGCTCAGGGGTGGATGGCTTGGTTGTCACCATTTCTGCCGGTCCAGCCATTAAAGTGGCGCTTGTTGGGCTGCTTCAAGATGTTTCGCTTGAAAGCGCTCGCAAACTTGCCCAATCCACCTATGCGCGCATAGTTGAAACAATAGGGCTGTCTGACCGCCGCAAACCAGAGCAAAAGATTGACGCCCTATTGCGCACACAACCAGACTTAATTTTAATCACCGGCGGCACCGATGGCGGCGCCGAACGTTCCATTCATAAACTGCTCGAACCCATTGGTCTTGCCAGTTTTATTCTGCCTGAAGAAAAAGTTCCCGCCGTACTGTTTGCCGGCAACGAAAAAATTACAGAAGAAATAAAAACTCTGGTCGGCTCATTTGCGCCAGCCATGCACGTCAGCCCCAATGTGCGCCCGTCTCTTGAAACAGAAGACCTTGAACCAGCCCAGCGTGAACTGGCGCGTATGGTGATCAATATCCGCAAACAGCAAATCAAAGGTGTTGACCTGCTGGACGCATGGTCTGGCGGATTTTTGCTGCCCACCGCATACGCCACCGGGCGCATGGTGCGCTTTTTGGCACAGGTCTACAGCGCCGAAAAAGGAATTTTAAGTGTGGACTTGGGCGCATCCGCCGCAATGATTTCAGTTGGATTCAAAAGTAAATTTACCCTGCATGTGTACCCGCAATTTGGCTTGGGAGATAACCAGCCAGGGCTGTTAAATTACACCCCCCTGGCGGATATTTTACGCTGGTCATCGCTTGATATTTCCGAAGGCGTGCTGCGTGACTACCTGTATCAAAAATCATTGTACCCATCCTCCATTGCCGCCACAAAAGAAGATTTGGCGCTATCTCAAGTCGTTGCGCGGCAAGCCCTTTATCTTGCCATGCAATCTGCGCGGCGCGATTTCCCGCGAAATCTTACCCGTATAAAACCTGGTCTAACGCCGCTCTTTGACCCAATTTTAGCCGGGGGCGGCATTTTGAGTGACGCCTCGCACCCTGGGCAAAGCCTAATGTTACTGCTCGACTCTCTTCAACCGGTTGGCATCACCACAGTTATTTTAGATCAAAACAACCTGCTGCCCTTGCTTGGCGCCGCCGCCGCCCAAAACAACATCCTCCCCATTCAAGTAATTGAATCTGGCGCCTTCTTAAGCGTTGGCACGGTTGTAGTGCCGGTGGTTTCAGCGAATTATGGCACTCCTATTTTGCGCGCCACCCTCACCTATCAAAACGGCGCCGAAGCGCGTGTAGACTTAAAATATGGAAGTTTGGAAACGCTGCCATTATCCAGCGGAGAAACCGGCAAATTAAATATTGAATGCCTGCGCGGAGCAGATGTTGGTTTTGGCGCCGGGCGCGGCGGCTCGATCTCGGTTACGGGCGGCGCGTTGGGCGTTGTCTTTGATGGGCGCGGGCGCCCGCTTGATTTACCCTCTGACCCTGTACGGCGGCGCGAACTTATCAAAAAATGGAACTGGACTCTCGGAGGCGAATAGCCCATGCAAGCGCCTGTACATCACATTATTGGTCTGACCTCCATCGTGCGAGAGCGGCTGCTGCCAATCTCAGGCACGGTACTGGTGCGCCTTAACCAAAAGGTGAACCCCAATGACATCATCGCCGAAGCCAACTGGTCGCGCGAGCATGTCTTATTAAATGTGGCTCACATGTTGGGGGTTAACCCCAGCATAGCCGACCGCCTCATAAAATGTAAAGTAGACGATCGCCTTGTTGCAAAGACCGAAATTGCCGTTGGTCTGGGGCTTTTTGCGCACAGTGTCGTTGCTCCACAGGACGGGCGTGTGGCGTTGGTTGGCGGCGGGCAAGTATTAATGGAAGTGGGTAACTCAAAATTTGAATTGCGTGCCGGCATTCCTGGCACAGTGATTCATATTATTGAAAATCGCGGCGTTGTCATTCAAACCAACGGCTCATTGGTGCAGGGCGTTTGGGGCAACGGGCGCATTGACTCCGGCTTGCTGGTTAATCTTACCGAGCAGCCAGACAGCGTACTCTCTGCTGGGCGGTTGGACGTAAGCATGCGCGGCTCCATTGTTTTGGGCGGCATTGTAAAAGACGCCGAGACCTTAAAGGCAGCAGCCGACCTGCCCGTGCGCGGTTTGATCCTTTCCAGCCTGTACCCCTCACTGATTCCACAGGCACGAGAGATGCGTTACCCAATTATTGTGACCGACGGCTTTGGTCCACTGCCGATGAACTCGGCTGCCTATAAATTACTTAGCACAAATATAAAACGAGACGTAACTTTAAACGCGGGCGTCTACGACCGCTATAGCGGCGTGCGCCCCGAAGTCATTATTCCTCTGCCAGTAGCAGATGCGCCCGCTCTTCAAGAATCGCAGGAATTTTTGCCCGGATTGCAGGTTCGTATGCGCCGCCCGCCCGCAATGGGAATGATTGGATCAATCGTTGTCCTCAAGCCTGGCTTATCTACCTTATTGAGCGGGCTGCGCGCGCCCGCAGCAGAAGTTAAACTTGAAAACGGCGAAACGGTGATTGCGCCCCTCGTAAACCTTGAAGTTGTGGGATAATCACCATTGCCGTATATAAAATACTGTCACTTAAATAATGACAAAATAATCAGGAGAGTGCTCGATGTCATTTGATGAACCCACCAACACCGATGATTTTGGCGAGACCCCGCTGCCAGAAGAATCAAATAATAATAAAACTTTTATGATTGCAGTTGGCATTTTAGGCGGCATTATTTTGATCTCTGTTGCTTGCCTGGGTGGCGTATTTTTGTTCAGCCAAAACCGCGCGGCTACACAGCAGGCAGAGGCGGTTGATGTTGCCGCTCAAACCGCCACCGCCGCACAAGCAACCATAGAGGTGGCTTTAACCGCCACTTTTGAAGCCAATATTTTACCCACCACAACGCTCACCCCGCTTCCCACGGCAACCCCGCCAGTCGCCCCTCAGGCTTCCGCCACAAATACCCCCGACCCTGCAAGCCCCATGGGGTTGGCAGGAACGCAGGCAGCCGCTACGGCTACAGTTGGCGCCGCTTACACCAAGGCAGCCATAGCGCAATTAACTGTCTACCCCACTGCCACTGTTTTGCCTGGCTCTCTGGCGAACGGCGGTTTTGCCGATGATTACGGCTTGCCTGGTCTTGTGGTTATGGCGCTGGCTTTTGTAGTTGTCATTTTGTTTGCCCGCCGCTTAAGAACGACAGATACCAAATAACCAGTCTTTTTTTAAAAGGTCTATCCAATAAGAGGATAGACCTTTTTTTATTATCTAGCCGTACCGCTCTTCGCGCCAAACATTTGCGCGGTTGTGATACCCAGCCTGCTCCCAAAACCCACGGCGGTCATTCGGCATAAATTCCAGTGACCTCAACCATTTGGCTCCCTTCCACAGATAGGGCGTTTCTAATTTTTTCTGGCTGGGAAGTGCGCCCACCACGCCTCGCATAGGGTAGCCATGCTCAGGTGTCAGCGGCTCGCCCTCAAAATGAGTGGCAAGTAGAAAATTTTCCTGCAAAATGATTTCCAGCGGCAGGTTCACTGTGAATCCGTATTCTGCGTGCTGCATGACGTGTGTGGCAGTCGGCTTAATTTTGATCAAGCCACTTTCCACAAGCGTTTTCACCGAAACTCCTTCCCAGAGGGTATCTGTCTTGCTCCAGGCAGTAACACAGTGCAGGTCTACTTTTATGCGGGTTCGCGGCAGTTGATTAAACTCATCCCACGTCCAGCGCCTTTCTTCTTCCACCTCACCCCAAATTCTTAAATCCCATGCGGCTGCATTAAAGATCGGTATGGGACCATAATGTAATACAGGGAATTTTAACGTTAAAGATTGTCCAGGCGGAAGCCGCCCCTCCGCGCGGATTCGATCTTCCTCTTTGCGGCGGTCAAACCCTTCAAATGCAAACATAATTCACCTCACTTTTATCGTGCAACAGGATCAACATTCAATAGACTTCGTATCCTTGATGAATGTTACCTGTAAAATAAGGAGGATGAATTATTTTTGCCGCAAAACGAACAAAATAATACCTGCTTAGTGATAAAGTAAAATCGCTTATACTTCCTTAAGTTTCTGCCTTATTGCACCCCCTCCCAAATATGCAAGGAGCGTAAATGAAATCTCCCACGTTTAAACAAAAATTTCAATATTGGTTTGACAATTACATGGCGCGCGGCACGGGCGCATTAATAACCGCCTTGTTTGTACTTTCCGCGGTTATCATCTTTATGGTTGCTGCCTTGGTAAAGATCACAGGCAGCGCTCCTAACAACGAAGGCTTGATCGAACTGGCTTGGATGGGCTTGCTGCGCACGCTCGACTCAGGCACAATGGGCGGCGACACGGGCAACTTCTTCTTTTTGATGATGATGTTGATTGTTACCTTTGGCGGCATCTTCGTTGTCAGCGCGCTCATTGGCATTATCAACAATGGGCTTGAAGATAAACTTGACCAACTGCGCAAGGGACGTTCTGTTGTTTTAGAAAATGATCATACCCTTATTCTTGGTTGGAACCCGCAAATTTTTACCATCCTTTCCGAGTTGATTCTCTCCAATGAAAGCCGCAAAAGCGGCGCTATTATCGTTATCCTTGCAGATCAAGACAAGATTATGATGGAAGACGAGATCAGCGCCCGTATTCCCAACTTTAAAAACACGCGCATTATTTGCCGCTCTGGCAGCCCCATAGACCTGACAGACCTCGAAATTGTCAGCCCGCACACCGCACGCTCCATTATCATCCTTGCTGAAGGCGAAGACCCCGACACTCACATCATCAAGTCTGTGCTGGCTGTTACCAACAACCCCAACCGCCGCGCCGCGCCGTATCACATCATCACCCAAATCCGTGATTTACAAAATATGGATGTTGTTAAAATGCTGGGCGAGAAAGACCTGGTTCAGCCTATTTTGACCAACGAATTAATTGCCCGCGTGGTTGCGCAAACCTCACGCCAGAGCGGTTTATCCATTGTCTATACCGAGTTGATGAATTTTGGCGGCGATGAAATTTACTTCAAACAAGAGCCTGCGCTTTCGGGCAGAACCTATGGTGAAGCGTTGTTGGCTTTTGAAACCTCCACCCTAATGGGGCTGCGCCAGTCAGATGGCACGATCCACATGAACCCGGCAATGGACACGCGCATTCAATCCGGTGATCAGATTTTTGTGATTGCGGAAGATGACGACAAAATCAAACTGGCGCCAGAATCTCAGAGGTCTTTTGACGAGAGCCTGATTTTGTCTGCGGGCGCCGAGCTCAAGCCAAAACCGGAGAAGGCGCTCATCCTCGGCTGGAATCTCTCTGGCGCCACCATTATTCGTGAGTTGGATCATTACGTTGCCAAAGGTTCGCTGGTCACTATTGTCTCCAATATTCAAGATTTAGAGACCCAACTTCACGTCGAAGTTGGAAAACTCAAAAACCAAAAAATTATGGTGCAAGAGGGGGATATTCGCAGCCGCGCTTTGCTTGAAAGCCTGCAAGCCACTGAATACGATCATGTCATTGTTTTGGCGTACAGCCACCTTGAACAGCAGGAAGCAGATGCGATTACCCTGATTGCCCTGCTTCACTTGCGTGATATTGCAGAGCGTGACGAAACGCCCTTTTCTATCATTAGCGAAATGCTTGATCTGCGCAACCGCGAACTGGCAGAAGCCGCCAAAGTGGATGATTTTATTGTCAGCGAACACCTGATTAGTTTAATGATGGCGCAATTATCTGAAAATGCCGATTTGATGGATGTTTTCAACGACATCTTTGACCCCGAAGGCGCCGAGATATATCTCAAGCCAATGGCTGACTACGTTAAGATCGAACAGCCTGTTAATTTCTACTCCGTCACCGAAGCCGCCCGTCGGCGTGGTGAAACCGCGCTCGGTTATCGAATTATGAGTGAAAGTCATCATGCCGAAAAAGCGTACGGTGTTCACATTAATCCTCAAAAAGCAGAACGCATGAGTTTCTCTGCCGAAGACAAGGTGATTGTCATTGCCGAAGGATGATTTATTCTAGGGGCGCGTTAAGGTGCGCCCCTAGAATTTTTTAAAAATCGAAATTGATTCAATGTGATAGGTCTGGGGAAATAAATCAAATGGGGTTACATCTATCAATTGATAGCCCCCGCTTATCAGCCTTGCCGCATCCCGTGCCAGGGTGGATGGGTCACAGGAGACATAGGCAATAATTTGCGGGTTAATTTCAAGAATGGCATCCAGCGCATGACGCTCTATGCCCGCGCGTGGCGGATCAACGATGGCAAAGGTGGAACTGTCCAACCGCCCCGCCAGCCCAGGTAAAATTTCTTCCGCCGTTCCCTCGTAAATTTCAACATTTTCAAACTCGTCAAGATTGAAAACAAAATCATCACAGGCTGATTCTGAATCTTCAATTCCAATTACGGTTTGGCATTTTTCGGCAAAAAATTTACTAAACAACCCAACGCCGCAATAGACATCCAGCAAGGTCGTAGATGGGGAAGCCGGCAGTTGTGCAATGAGGTGACTGACCATTTTTTCTGCCATCTTTGTATTTACTTGAAAGAAAGAAGTGGCAGAAACGCGGAACTCCTTGCCAAGAATATGATAGAGCAAATTATCCTGCCCCACGATAACCACCGCATGTTCGTCAAACACATGCGCCACAGAAACATCCGCTTCAATTTCAAATTCGGGCGTTTCGGGGGTTTCTGATTCCAGCACGATCATTAATTCTTCATTCCATGCTGTGCGCAACGAAACCCGTTCCACATCTTTGTTTGATTCAAATTGCAGGTTGTGCCAAAAAGCGTTGATCCCTGTCTCTGGCAGGTGGCACTCTTCAATGGGGAGAGTAGAATTACCCTTCGCGTTAATAAAGCCAACTTTGCCTTCTGCGGTCAGGTGAAATTGAACATGGTTGCGGTAATTGTATTCCAGCGGTGAGGGAACCATTGGCTTGATGGGTGGATTTTCAATTTTGCCAATTCGCTGCAATTGGTCGCGCAGAATTTCGGTCTTTGTTAGCAGTTGGTTTTTGTATGCCAAATTTTGGTAGTGACAGCCGCCGCATTTGCCAAAGTGCTTGCATTTTGCTTCAATTCTTTCGGGGGCGGGTTGTAAGATTTCGAGCAATTTTCCGCGCGCAAAATTCTTCTTATCTTCAGTTAGTTCCACGCGCACTTGTTCGCCTGGCAAGCCAAACAGCACAAACACAGCGCGTCCGTCTGGCAGCCGCCCCATCGCTTCACCGCCGTAGGTTAACTTTTCGAGTGTAATTTCAAAGACTTTTATATTATCGTTGGAAGGCATTTATTGATCACCGTCTGAATACGCTGTGCGTTAAATTTTTTTAACTCTGGCTGCCAGGCTAATCTGGCTTGAGCGTTGCCGGGGCTGTCAATCAAAACGAGGAAAGACTGGAGGTTGGTCTTTCCTCGTCCATGTAAAAGCAGGTAGGCAATTTACAGGCTGGGTTTGCAAGGGTGTTTATTTGATAAAGAAGGAAAGCACAATTAGCCCGGCAAAGAATGAGCCTGCTAAAATTCCGATACGGGCGAGGTCTCTCTTGGTGGTGGAATAATCTGGAGTGAACTCGGTGCGCACCGCAGGGGTGCTGCCGATGGGGGCAGACTGGGCTGATCTTTTATTTTTTTTAGCCATTTTAATTCTCCTAGTTTTGGTATCGCGCAAAGACAACAATGCGCTGTGTATCAACAAGATATGGATAGCATGAAATTAGAGTTACGGTGGGGCTGCCGCTGGAAGCCATCACCTCGACTGCGGTTGGCTCTACCAAAACAGTTCGGTCTACAATGTAGGTATGTTGTCGCTGTTGTGTGTAAACGATAATTTGGTCGCCAGGCATCAGCCGATCTAAATAGCGGAATAACTCACCGTAGACATCGTTGTGCGCCGAAAGAACAACATTTCCATCCTGCCCTGGGTCGGAGGAGCCAACATATTGCCCAACGCCTTTTTTAAGTTGTTCCCAGCCGTCCCCTTGTACAATGGGCGCATCCACATTAATGCTGGGAATTTGAATGCGAACCGCCTGGTCGGGCGCGGCAGTTGGCACAGGAATGTTTGCCAGCGACTGTACCATTGGGCGCAGATGGTCTGGAATCTCCGCTTCATTGGGTTGTGTATTGCCCTGTGCATCTGGCGGAATATGACCAGAAGGCAGAACAACAGCCATAACCAGCGGCGTTGCAGTGGGAGTTTCGGGGTTCAGCGCGGCACTCACTTCGGTGTTGAGCGTGCGCAGCAGCCCCATGCCGTTCAACAGTACGCCCATTAAGCCAATGACCGCCAGCACTTCCACGCCCAGCAAAATGCGGTCTAAAAACTTGCGGCGCGGGTTGGGTGGCGGCTGCGGTGTGGATTCTGCCACTTCTGCCGTATCTACGATTGGCGCAGATTGCTGATATACATCGGGCAGGTCAGGTGAGACTGAAATGACACGTCCTGTGCGGCGAAAATTTTCAAGGCGATCTTTGCGGGCGCTGCGTCTTTTCTCCACCAGCAGGCGGCGAAGTTCTTCCACAGAAAGTTCTTCGGGTGTTTTGCGTCTTACCATAGCCTGCGGATTATACCGCAGGGATTGTCATTTTTTATAACCTTCGGTATAATGAACATCCTTCGGACGGGTAGCTCAGTTGGTTAGAGCACTGCGTTGACATCGCAGAGGTCGTAGGTTCGAGCCCTATTCCGTCCACCAGTTTTTATTGTAAAACGCAATGACCAAGACGAGTATGTGATGTTTTTTTCTGACAGAGAGAAGAAGCCTTTGGTTGAGAGCCTCTTCCAGAATTTGCACAGAAAACCCCTTGCGAGCGTAAAGCAGAACAGTGACCGCATTTGCGTTCATTTAGTAAGTTGAACGAGTGGCTCCGTTAGAGGCTTAAGAGATACTTTTTTTAGAAAGTAAATCGGGTGGCACCGCGTGAATTAATTCTCGCCCCGTTATTGGGCGAGAATTTTTATTTAAGTTGGTCGGTTTGAAAGTCTTAAAATTTTCAAACCGTCAAAGGAGATATAAAATGGCACAACAAACAGAACGGTATCAAGATACGCAATTGTATAAAATTCGTCACTCCGCCGCGCATGTCATGGCGCAGGCGGTCTTGGAAATATTCCCTGACGGAAAAGCAACCATTGGTCCACCTGTTGAAAATGGTTTTTATTATGATTTTGACTTGCCGCGCAACCTAACACCCGAAGACCTGGCGCTGATCGAAAAACGGATGAGGCAAATTGTGCAAGGAAAACATGAATTTAAAAAAACAATTGTCTCTGCCGAGCAAGCAAAGACAATTTTTGCCAACCAGCCATATAAATTGGAGTTAATTGAAGGGTTGGAAAAAGGCGGGCTGGATGAATATGGCAACCCGTTGAGCGAGAAGCCTGAAATTTCGATTTATCAGCAGGATACTTTTACAGATTTGTGCCGTGGTCCGCATGTTCAGACCACCAAAGAGATCAAGCAGGATGCCTTCAAATTGATGAGCATTGCGGGCGCGTACTGGCGCGGCGATGAAAACAACAAAATGCTCCAGCGTATTTATGGCACGGCTTGGGAAAGCAAAACAGAACTGGAAGATTATCTGCGCCAGTTGGAAGAAGCAAAGAAGCGCGATCATCGTAAATTGGGCAGGGAGTTAGAAATCTTCATCTTTGACGACGAGGTAGGTCCTGGTTTGCCTCTTTGGCTGCCCAATGGCACAGTGATGGTAGATGAATTGGAAGCCCTCGCAAAGGAGATGGAGGACAAGGCTGGTTACTCCCGTGTGAAGACACCGCATTTGACAAAGGAGGATTTGTTTATTCGTTCTGGTCACTTGCCGTACTACGCCGAAAGCATGTACCCGCCTATGGAATTGGAAGGCGTTAAGTATTATGTTAAGCCCATGAACTGCCCCATGCACCATAAAATTTTTGGCTCAAAGGGACGTTCTTATCGAGACCTGCCCGTGCGTTTGGCGGAATATGGCACCTGCTATCGGTATGAGAAATCGGGTGAACTGTTTGGTTTAATGCGCGTGCGTTCCATGCAGATGAACGACGCGCATATTTACTGTTCTGAAGAACAGTTTGAGCAGGAATTTATGGGCGTGATTGACCTATACCATAAATACTTTGAAATCTTTGGCATTGAGAAATATGTCATGCGCTTTAGCCTTCATGCCAAAGATGGATTGGGTAAAAAATATGTGGATAATCAACGCCTGTGGTTGAAGACCGAAGACATGGTGCGCCGTGCCATGACAAATGGCGGCATTCCCTTTGTAGAATCTGAGGATGAAGCCGCTTTTTACGGTCCTAAAATTGACGTGCAGATCTGGAGCGCCATTGGCAAGGAGTTTACGCTTGCCACCAATCAAGTGGATTTTGCTGTGCCAGAACGCTTCGACTTAAAATTTACCAACAAAGAAGGGCATGATGAAATTCCCATTTGTATTCATCGTGCGCCGCTTTCCACGCACGAGCGCATGGTGGGTTTCCTAATCGAACATTACGCGGGAAACTTCCCTGTTTGGCTTTCGCCCGAACAGGTGCGTGTGATTTCAATTACAGATGCCCAAAACGAGTATGCCGAAAATATTGCAAAGCAGCTGCGTGAAAACGGAATTCGCGCCCAGGCAGATTTGTCTTCCCAGCGTATGAACGCAAAAATTCGTCAGGCGCAGTTAATGAAAGTGCCGTATATGCTGGTGGTGGGTGACAATGAAATGCAGGCGGGGCAGGTATCGTTGCGTGCGCGTGACGGCAGCCAGCAGAACAATATTCCACTGGCACAGTTTGCCGCGCGGGTAAAGGATAAAATTGTAAAACGCGCGAGCGATTTGTAAAATTTTTTTATGCCCGCAAAAGTTTTTCAAAATCAGATAAAGTTACCGGGGCTGTCATATCCAGGTTGATGGGTGTGACAGCCACCATTTTTTTCTCTCGTAAAATGGTGGCATCCGAGTCTTCTACTTCGTGTTCAATTCCTTCATGGTGCTGGTATGAAATTGGACCCGGCTCTTCCCATGAATTACGTTTGGCGGGAACTGCATCATAATATCGGCTACGAGAAAGCCGCGCTGCACGCCACTCCGTTTGGGGCGTGGCATGATTTGGCACTTCCACCTTGAGTAAATCTACTTCCTGTGGAAGTTTTTTTTTGAGAATTAATTGCGCAAAATAGGCAGTGAAATACCCAGCTGTTAAAAAATTAATGTCTTCAGAATGTGACAGGTGGTATTGTGTTTCTGTTTGAAGTGAGATCGCCAGCGCCGGAATGCCCATAGACGCTGCTTCCATTGCGGCGCCGACTGTGCCAGAGATGGTTACTCCCAGCCCAATATTTTCTCCATAATTAATGCCAGAGACAACCAAGTCAGGCTTTTGCGAAAGGATTTCCAATACGCCATGCAAGACAGCCTGCGCAGGCGATCCGCCCACCGCGTACACTTCCCATTTCTGCCCGTTTACTTGAATCTGTTCCTTGTGAATTATTCCATCTGAAGTGCTGGGTAAACTTCGCCCCATTGCAGAAGATTGTTCACGCGGCGCGGCTACGGTGACATAGCCAATTTTTGAGAGTTCTCTGGCTGCCGCCCAAAGACCGGGGGAGCGAATGCCATCGTCGTTGGTGAGAAGAATATGTGGTTTGTTCTTTTTCATCTGTTTATTATAAACAAAAAATGTGGGAGGTATTTGCTGATTTTTTTATTACTCAGCGCTTTCGAACTACTCAATCACGCCTTCTTTTACAAAGCGGGTTAATTCGCTCACACTCCATTGCTCAAGCCCAAGGCGCTCCACTGTTCTTCCACGCCGCCAATAATCGGTGCGGTGGATAATGCTGCCGAGTTTGATGATACTTTCCATGCCTAGCACTGAAACCCCAAAACGCTTGCCGAGCGAAGCCATTGGCACCATGCTCATGGGAACATCTTCAAAAAGGTAACGATGGTTCAATGTGGGCGGGGCTTTGATGCCATAATAGCCCGGCTGGTTTTGAATTGCCTCATGCAGATCAACGCCGTTTGTATCGTAAGCCAGTTTAAGCCATTCCAGCGAAGTGCGGGCGCGGATACCCAGCGATGATGCTACCGTCACGCGCTCACGATCCAGCACCTCCAACACACGCGCCACAGAGGGAGTCACGCCGTCAATGTAAAATTGGTAGTCGCCGTGCGTATGTTCGATCCACCCGGCGTTGAGCAGAGTGAGCGCGGGGTGAAAAATTGCGCCCATGTTATTCAAGCCGGTGTGCAGCACATCCACGCCATCTATAAATTGGGGATACGCGTGCTGAATGGCATCCAACACCAGTTCGTTTCGGCTGGAAGGCAACGCCGCCAGCGGCACAGCCTCCTTGATTCTAAAAATGTGTGCCTGCGCCGGTCCATCTGCGCGGCTGGCATAAATAAAAGTTTCAGCCTCGGCAACGGTCACATCTGCCGTGCAGCCGTTGTCGCGGATCACCTTTGCAAACTCCACTGCGCCCAGCGTGCGCCCCGGATGCAGAATGACAATTTGCCCATCCTTAAGAAAAGGCGCGGCGGTTTTTGCAATATCTGCATGAGCCGAAGACGGCAGCACAACCATGATGACTTGCGCATGAGTGATTGCCTGCTCTATATCAGACGTGACCAGCCGCAACTTGCCAAAGCCGCGCGGTCCTCCCTCCATACTTTCAACCTCAATGCCGCCGCGTTTTTTGATGATGGAAATATGCTCAAAAGTGCGATTCCAAAGGGCTACCTCTGCGCCCATTAATGCCAGGTGAGCCGCCATTGCTTTGCCGCCATGCCCCGCGCCTAAAACTGTATATTTTTCTGCCATGAGATTTTTCCTTAAATAAAGTGAATATAAATTCGTTCTACGTTAATTTGGCAAGACGTTCCCTCTCAGAGAGAACGCGCCCCAATTCATCCACTGCCTCGCAGGCTCCCTCCACAATTTGGGTGCGAATCACTCCCCGCCCAAAACGATTGTTCATTAACTGGGGCGCATCCAATATTCCAACTGTAACCGCTTTTGCCAGGGTGGGCGGGTCTGAGAGGGGTTCGTCTACGCCTTGACCCGCAAGATTCCGAATCGCCTCCAGCGTGATGCGCGCTTCGGCAAGCAGGGTTCGTTTGCGATCCTGCACCTCAGGCGAGCGGGTCATGTTGGGCGCGCCAAGCGCGTTGGTAATGGCGCGCCGCACAATTTTACTGGCTTCAATCACATCCTCGGCGGTTGCGGCGTGATGCGCCTCGGTGTGTCCCACAATATGATAAATATGCGGCTTGAGCGCCATTTGCAGGTAGGCGCTGGCGGCAAGATGCCCGCGTGCAGCATCGGGGTCAAGCGGGTGAGAAAGCAAGCCAATGCGGGTCTGCTTCCAAATACGAAAACCTTTGCCTGCCAGCGGCTTAATGATCTCAAGCGCTGCCAGCATTTTCGCCAGATCCATCGCGTCACTTGTGCCAGGTGGGCTATTGAACATCAGTTGTGCAATGTAATCTTTTACACCGAATTTTTTTGCGTTGCAGGCGGAAAGGTACGCCGCCACCACAAAAATCACATCCGAAGCGTCCCGCATACCCCAGTGATGCGGTTCGTTGAGTTCCACCGCAATATTTCGCTCGCCGTACCACTTCATCAACTTTTGATGTTCGCGGATCGAGCCTTCCAAATCCCAGGGACCGCGACCATCCATTTGATTAAACCAAAAAAGCGGAATGGCGCACCAGGCGTTGTGAATGGTCTCGGTCAGCACTTCGGCATAGCGGATGAAATCATCGGTGCCGGAGTAGGCGCGCAGCAGGGGAAAGTTTCCACGGCGGCTGGCTTCATACAAGGCGTGGTAATCATCTGCGGTACGCACGGGAACTCCGCCCGCTCCCTTGCGGCGTGCATCCTGCCGCTCAGGGTGGAAGAAGTTCTCCTGCGCGTCCTGGTCGGTGCCGAGCGAGATCAGGTCAAGCGCCTGGGCTTCGGCGATCTTTTGGATGCCGTCCATTGTGGCTTCCATCGTTGGTAAACCGAAATGATGCCGCAGAATCGGGTACGGCGCGCGCCATGCTATGCGGTTGGTGACCGCCTGCGGATAGTCTGATTCGGTTAAATTCTGCACGGGCTGACCTTTGAGGTACGCCAAAACCTGTTCGGGCGATTCGCTGCCATCGAAGATTTTCTCGAAGAATCCCAATTTGACGGCGCGCTCTGCCACGGGCGGCGTTCCCGCAAAGGCAAATTTAACTCCAGCCGCGTGAAGGTCGGCGGCTTCCTCTGCAAATTGACCCAGCAAACGCTCGCCGTTTTCGGGCGTGAGGCGGTACGAAACGCCAACGAGATCGGCTTTTTCGGCGCGGGCGGCTTCGATCACTTTTTCAATGGAGCAGGCGGGTCCCAAAAATAGGGTGCGCCAGCCTGCGGCTTCAGCCAGCCGCAAAAAGTTGGATATGCCGGCTACGTGGACGCATTCACCCAGCGCGGCGGCGATGACGGTTTTGGTCATGTCGGCTCCTTTTTATACTTAAGTCTGGGTATCTGCGGTGCAGTATCCATAAACCGACGCTGCCAGATACCAGAGACCCAAAAATGATGGCAAGTTTTGAACTTTGTGAAATATCTGTTTCACCGAAGGCAAGAATGGTGATGAAGATGGACATGGTAAAACCAATGCCGCCCAGAAAGCCCGTGCCGAGCAAATCTTCCCAGCCTATTTTTTCGGGCAATTTTGCCAGGCGCAACTTCACCGCCAAAAATGAAGCCGCAATAATACCCAACGGCTTGCCAATGACTAGACCCCAAAAAATACCCATTGTGTTGAGCGTGAAAATCATTTGAAGAAGATTTACGGAAAGAGCAATGCCGGTATTCGCCAGCGCAAAAATCGGCATAATTAAAAAGGAAACAGGTTTGTGTAAAAAATGCTGTATTTTATGGGAAGGGGAAGACGGGCTTCCATCTCGAAATGGCAGGGCAAAGGCAAGCAGCACCCCGGCAATGGTTGCATGAACGCCCGACTGAAGCATCAGATACCACATCAACAATCCGGGCAGAAGATAAGCGGGAATGGAATTAACACCAAGCCGATTTAGAAACAGCAGGAAAATATAAACTGCCAAAGCCAGCAGCAAATAAGACAGCGAGAATCCATCTGCGTAGAAAAGCGCAATGACCGCCATCGCGCCCAGATCATCCACAATGGCAAATGCGGTCAAAAATATTTTAATGGAAGCAGGTACTCTGCGACCGAGCAATGCCAGCGCTCCAAGCGCAAAAGCAATGTCGGTTGCCATCGGAATGCCGAACCCGTTTTGCGTGGGCTGCCCGTAGTTAAGGGAGAAAAAAATCAGGGCGGGAGTCACCATTCCACCCACGGCGGCAAAAAGCGGCAGGGAGGCATTTTTTAAGTCTGAGAGTTCGCCCATGTAAAGTTCGCGTTCAATCTCAAGCCCAATCAGCAAAAAAAATAGGGTCATCAACCCATCGTTTACCCAGTGCAGGAGGGAGTGTTTTAAGTGAAAGGAGCCGAGAGTAAACCCAACTTCGATGTGCCAGAAATCCAAAAACACATTGCCGTAGGCTGCATTGGCAATCAGCATGGCTGTGATGGCGCTCGTCAGCAAGACGATTCCTGAAGATCGTTCGCTGTTGAAAAATTCAAGGAAGAGCGCGGTTAGTTTTGTTTTTATCATTAATTCATTCCTAAAAAAGCCAGATGGGCTGCTTGAAGCCAAGGGTATCTAAGG
>DYML01000024.1:0-1602 GCA_020721605.1 Anaerolinea thermophila | reverse complement strand
AGGTATAACAATGCCATGGAGCCAAGATACATTCCCGCCAGAGCGATCCCATCCCATGAAATATGGTACGGGGTTTTGGGTGAGGCGCGGTACATGAGACTGATAATGACCACGCCGCTCATCATCATAGCCATCACCGCAGCAAACGCATTGGCAGTCGTTAGCGATGCCCAAAAATTTGTGCGTCCATCCGCCAGGTCAAAAGCAAAAAAGAGTGTAATGTTGAACAGGTTACTTCCAAGCACATTGCCAATCGCAAGGTCAATTGCGCCAAGTCGAATGGCGGCGAGACTGGCGGCGATTTCGGGCAGGGAGGTGGTGAGCGCCAGGAACAAATTGCCTACAAAACTGCGTGAAAGCCCGGTGTTTGCTGCGAGCCGATCTCCGATGGAGGCAAGCCAAATTCCTAAGGCAACAATGGCGATGCTGTTCACAATAAATACGATGTATGCTTTTCGGGCTGAAATTTTGGCATAATTGTCTTCAACGGCTTCTTTTTCAAGAACTTCAATCGCGCGTTCTTTCTCAAGCCCGGCAATCATTTTTCCGCCCAGGATGTAAAGCAAAAAAATGGTAATGCTTAAAATACTAACGCCCAGGCTGCCAAACCCACTTAAGGCTGGACCAATAAGCACGCCCATTACCACCAAGCCAAGCATTAATACACCCAAGCCGCCCGAAAGAATATGAACATCCTGGGCTTTGGCAAGCACTCTTCCTGGCTGATAGGCAAGGTCAATCAGGGCAATTAGCGCTAAATTGAAAAGACAACTTCCTAAAACAGCCCCTGCGGCAAGGTTTGGTGCATTCAACCAAGCCACCGCAGAAACGCCAGATGCCAGTTCGGGCAGGGAGGTGACTCCCGCAATCAGAATCGCCCCTATCCAGGCGCGTCCCAGCCCTGTTTTTTCAGCAATTACATCACCATACTTTGAGAGTAGCGAACCCGCCCAGGTAATCAATGCCGCACAAATTATAAACTCGACCCAGATCATATTTTTTTCTCCAACTTCAACAATAATTTTGTTGAAACCATCTTTGCTTTAATGTTCGCCAATTTTGCTAACTCAACTCGCCTTTTGCCACTGAGCGCGTGCGCCCCACAGTTTGAGATGGAATGCGGTCGCCAAATTGCTCGTGAAAAATTCGGTAGTAGAACAATTCCTCTTTTGAGCGCAGGGCGGCTTGCGGATATTGCCGCTGTGCTTCGGCGAAATCCTTGTCTGAAATCTGGTTGTTGGCATACTGCGCCAGCAGATCACGCGAACCTGTGCCGTGAGAGAACTTCTGCTTGGGGCGTTGCAGAATTTCATTGGGCAGGAAGCCAGTGAAGGCGCGGCGCAGAAGCGTTTTTTCGGTTCCGCCTCCAACGTGGAATTTTAATTCAGGCGGCAAACTTAATGCCAGGCGGATCATTTCCTTGTCTAAAAATGGGACTCTTCCTTCGATGCTGTGCGCCATTGTCATTCTATCTGTTCGTTGCAGATTGGTGTTGTGCAAATTGGTGGTGAGCGTCCATAGTTCACGCTGGAATTGTTGGGAATCTGTCACGCCGCTTAAGTACTCGTAGCCGCCGAAAATTTCATCAGCGCCTTCGCCGGT
>DYML01000023.1:17519-26039 GCA_020721605.1 Anaerolinea thermophila | reverse complement strand
CTGCGGTCCCGACGGGTTTCGAACCCGCGATCTCGGCCTTGACAGGGCCGCATGTTAGCCGCTACACCACGGGACCAATTAAATAAGCAGTCAGCATTCTATCATTAGGAGTAATATTTGTCAATCGCAATTTAGCAATTCATCAGGGCTGTAGAAAAGTCAGGAAAAGGGGATAACGAGGATGGCAAAAGCATCAGAAAGATGAGCAGCGAAAAAGCGCCTAGCCTGCGCAGCATTCGTAAAACCAGCCTGGCGGATCAACGCGAAGATAAGATTATTGATATTTGCCTTCACTCTTGTACCATTGCCAATAGTGAAGCGCGTAGCCTCTTTACGGAGGGTTACATCTCGTTGGTAATGAGAACCCGTCTCAATTCCCCAGTGAGTGCGGCGAACTTCCAAGAGTTTCATTGGCGCAACTTTTTTGTGTGACAAACTGGTAATTCCAAATTCAACTTCGCGAGAAGTTTTGTAACAAACCCCTTTACGCCACCACTGGAATTCACATTCCAGCCGCTAGACTTGTGCCAGCCCGGGCAATGCAGTAGTGGAAGGGGGACGCTGCGGTATATTATCGAAGGCACGATAATTTATCTGCAACAAGCACAAGGGGTAATTTAATTTGGTTTGCTTGAGGGCGCGTGAGATGATTTCAAATTCGCTAACTCACGTTGCAAAAACAACGTCCCGAAATTTTGGGACGTTGTTTTTTTTGCGAATATTCCTTTTTCTGCCGGGTAATGTGGACGTGGTCGAGGGAGCAAACTCAGGCTTTGGGCTTGTCTCCGTCGCCTCTTTTTCCACGCGGATTTGCTCCCGTGCGCGGCTCTTTGTATTTCGCAATACCCCTATTAAAAACGCTTAAAAAGCAAACTCCGCGACACTGTCGCGGAGTTTGCTTTTTGGATGAATTTTCTACGGGACCTTCACTTCCAGATTGTCGAATGCTACGGATACGAGTGCAGCGTCCTCATCATAGCGCCCGGCTTGCAGGGAGAATGTGCCCGCAGTGAGGCTCGTGTCTTGTTTTGAGAACACCAGTTGGTCGTTAGCGTAAAGTTCCAGGTCGCTGTCGGAGCAGACCACGCGGATACGATTGGTTTCGCCGATGCCAGGTTTTATGGCGGTCGACTCGGTCCAGTCAATAATTTTTTCCGTTTCCCCGTTGACCACCTTCCACAAGTCATAATAGCCGTCGCCGTCTACGCTGAAGTCGTAATAGTTATTCTCGTCGGTATAGCGACACATGGCTCCAAACCAGGCGTTGTCCTGCGCGCCTTCCTGGAGGACGGCATCGAAGGATATGTCCACGTTGGAAAAATTATCGCCCTTTGGCATGGAGTAGGAATAATAGTCTGGTTCCATAAACTTCATCACCATTTGCCCGTCCTGGATTTGGACGCTGTAGCCGTCTTCCTTGAAGAGTCCCCATTCGTTGTCGTTGTTGTCGAATGAGTCGGAAATCGGATTTTCGACGGGAAGTTCCGATACCAGCGGAACATTTGCTTCCACATTGTCGAAAGCCACCACTACGGTTTTATCGTCCTCCTCATAGCGTGAGGCGTTCAAGGCGAAACCGCCCGCAGTGAGGCTCTCATCCTGTTTTGAGATCAGCAGTTGGTCATTGGCGTAAAGTTTCAAAGCGCTGCCGGAGCAGACCACGCGGAAATGATTGGTTTCACCCATACCCAATATGGCGGTGGACTCGGTCCACTCAACGAGCATTTCGATTTCCCCGTTGATCGCCTTTGCCATCGCGTACCAACCATCGGTCATGCTAAATGCGTACAGGTTGTCGTCATCGCTATAGCGGCAGTATGCTCCAAACGTGGTGTTATTCTGCGTGCCTTCCTGATGGACGACATCGAAGGACATGTCCACGTTGGAAACATTACTTCCCTTTGGATAAGAAATAGCGTGATAATCCGCCTTTGTAAGTTTCATCACCATTTGTCCGTCCTGGATTTGGGCGCTGTAGCCGTCTTCCTCGAAGGTTCCCCATTCGTTGTCGTTGTTGTCGAACGTATCGGAAAGCAAAATTTCGCCTGGTTCGGGCTGCGGCGCTTCCGTAGCGGGCGCTTCGGTCGCAACGGGAGCGGGCGCTTCAGTGGCGGGCGCTTCGGTTGCAGCAGGAGCGGCGGGTTCGGCGGCGGGGGCTTCGGCAGCGGGCGCACCACAGGCGGCGAGCGCCATCGAAGCGACGATCAACAGGGCGGATAATGCAAAAAGCGGATGTCTGGCGTGTGCGAGTTTCATGTGTTTGTCTCCTTGTTGTTTTGAGAGTATGGATTGAATTATAGTGTATTATTCTTCACAAAAACAAACCTTTGACCCATTTTTTGTGACATATTTTCCCGGCTGTTTTATTTTCGGATATTCTTCTTCCGCGCCAATAATGCGGATGTGGTCGAAGGAGCGGACTCAGGCTTTGGGCTTGTCTCCGTCACTTCTTTTTTCAGGCTCGGAGTTGATTCGGTTTCAATTGGCATTTCCCTCGCTGATTCCTTTTCACCTCCGCGCGCGCGGCTCTTCGCGTTGAACAAGGCGGTCATCTGCGGAGTTTGCTTCACTTCGCTCTGACGCGAAGCGGGTCGAAGGGCGGGTAATTTTTGCATAACCCAATCTTGAAATAAAACCAAATCATGCTTGGTGAGTATCAACCTGCGGACAGCAATATCAAACGGCAGCAACAACGCGGCAATCAACAATAACCACGGCGCAATTGGTTGGGATGCGCGTGTTGCTTTCAAGTCATGCTTGAAGACCTCTTCGGGACGCGGCGACGAAACCTGCCCGTTGCCAAAGGCTGATAGTCGCAGAAGCAGGTCAGGGTCGGGGTCAATGCGCTGATATTCTGGGGAGTAGGACAAAGCCCAACCCGTCGTCTCAGCAAAAGAGTCGCCGCCCGCTTCCGATTTCCCAGAAAAATGAATCAAGTAAATTCCCTGCTCGGTGGGGACAAATTCAGATTCGTATCGCCCAGGCGCGACTTGCGAGAAGCTCACGGTTTGAGATTCGCCGTTGGGCGCGACAATGCTGGCTTCGATTTGATAGCCGTTGAGAAACTCGCCCGCACGACTGCGCGCGTCAAGGATGATATTGAATTTCTCGCCCTGCGGCTCGACCGTCATTTGCAGTGCGGAGTTGAGCGTGTCGTTGATGGTGTAGCGGACGGCTTGCGCCCAGAAGGTCGGGAAGATTTCCGAGCGCGCCCAATCGCGCGCCCAACGTCCTGTGGCGTCGGAGGTGAAAGCGACCGACCTGCCCAAGCCATATTGCCAAGCCGCAAGGATGGGATCGCCCTTGTCTGATTCGAGAATGACTTGCGCGAGGTCTTTGGCGCTGGAAGCAACGTAGCCATGCAGGCGCGGCGCTTCGGTGATGCCCGACAAAATCGGCGATGAGTTGACCAGCGTCGGGTAGAACGACTCTTCGACGATGTAGGCGCGGGTGGCGAGGGTGGTCTCTTCGGTGAAGATGGTGGCGATGTTGCCCGCGTTGTTGGTGAAGTGATAGCGTCCGCCGCCGAGCGCCGCAAGGTCTTTGAGGAAGGGCGCGGCGCCGTTGCCCACGCCGACCGTCGAAAGCGTGATGCCGTTTTCTGCGTACAACTTTTTCACCAGTTCAGGAATGCCCGTGATGTCCGCGCCGCCGTCGGTGAGCAGGATGACGTGCTTCACTTTGGATGGGTCATCGGGCAGCACTTTCGACATCGCCAGCAAGCCCGCGTAAATATCGGTGCCGCCGCCAAGTTGAATCCCGCCGATGGCGCTGACAATCTCGTCGCGGTTTTCGGCTTCGGTGATCGGCGCCACCCAACTGGCGGTGTCGTCGAAGGCAATCACGCCCACGCGGTCAGACGGGAAAAGCAAATCCACCGAACGCGCCGCCGCTTCCTTGGCAAGTTCAAGTTTGGTCACGCCGCCGCTGGTATCGCTCATGCTGCCCGAATGGTCAATGATGAAGATGATGCTCACCGATGGGCGGCGCTGCTCGTCTTTGATTTCCATGTCAATGGGGAGCGCCTCTTCGAGTGGCGTGTGGAAATATCCGCCGATCCCGAAGCTGGTCGTCCCGCCGACAGCCACCAGCCCGCCGCCGAGGTCGCGCACGTAGGATTGCAGCGTCTCCATTTGGGCGGTGTCCAACTGCCGCGCGGGGACATCCACCAGCACCACCGAGTTGTACTGCGCGAGGGTCGGCAGGTCAGCGGGCATGAGACTCGGCGTGACGACTTTCACGTCAAAGCCAGCCGAGGTGAGGACTTGCAGGAGGAGGGAATACTCATCGGGACGCGGCTCCCCATCGGGCAGGGATTCGCCTGCGGGCGGCGCGACCATCAACACCCGAGGCGGACCCTCGACCTGTGAGAAGGTATCCAGCCGATTGTTTTGGTAGAAGGCGTCCTGCTCGGGCGTGATCTGCACCTGATAACTGACGAAGCCAGGCTCGTTGGCGGTGAGCGGCAGGCTGAGGGTTTGATTGCCCTTGTGAAGTTCGTGCGTCGCTTCGTACAGAATTTGATTTTTTGCCAACACGCGCACCGTCGCCCGCATGGACTGATTCGCCTGAATCGAGACGTTCAGGTCGAACTGCTCTCCGCCGCGAAGGTGGGTGGGCGCGTCCACTTCGGTGACGAGGGCTTCAGCGTCCACCTGACTGAGGAATGGCATGACCACGATTTGCACATCCGCCGCGGATGCGAACTTCGCCGCGTTGAGCGCATCGCCTGTGGTCTCGGCTCCATCGGATAAAATCACCATTCTCTTCGCGTAGCCAGATGGATACAGCGCCAGTCCCAGTTGAATGGCTTCGGCAAGGTCGGTCTGATTTGTAATCGGGACAGAGGTGATGGCGGAGAGTTCATCCAACGCCGACATCGGGCGCTCGACCAATGCGTCCGCGCCGAAGAGGATGATGGCGGCTTTATCATCCGCGCCGATGGATTTCAGCGCCTCACGCACATATGTCACTTCCTGCTCCACGGCTTGCTGCGGCATGGAGTCGGAAACATCCATGAGGAAGACGACTGCGAGGTTGGTTCCGCTTTTGATGAGTTCGAGTCCTGCAAGCGAAAGTATCAAGCAGAGCAAAATCACCACCCGTAGAATCAGTGAAGTCATCTCGCGCCTTCTAGATTTTCCCGACGCAGGCAAGCCCATCCACGCCGCAAGCGGGATGAGGAGCAGAAGGAGGAGGAAGAGCGGGGAGGTGAAACGCATAAAAGGCGTTACGAGTTGAACGTTGAAGGTTACTTTCTGTTTACCTTATCTTCGATTTGCTTGTAAACATCACGCCCTTTTGCGTCCTGCTTTACGGCAAAAAGAAACAATCCTTTTTCTTTGCTTTTCTTCTCCCATAACTCGCCAATGTTGATTTTTTCTTTTGAGTCATCGTTGGTTTCGTAAGGCTTGCCTTTGTATTCGACAACCAAAGTACGCCCGTTTTGAAGCAGGGCGACAAAGTCGGGGTAGAAATAATCGCTGGAGGTTGGCAGCCTGAAGGAATGAATTTGCTGCGAAAGATTCCTGACCCAATATTTGACCGCCATATTTCTGTCGAGCGCCTGGGCGCAGTCGAATTCTTCGCCTTGTGATTCCAGTTCCCCAATCAGCGGGTAGTAATGCTTATTGAAGATATGCCTGCCTTTGTAATACCAGTGCGCGGGATACTGGAATGGGTCGGTGGGATAATCAAAGCCATCTTGATAATTTGTTTCAACTGCGGCTTCTGCTCCAAACAACCTTGCGTTATAACCTTTTTCAATAGCCTTGTCGTAATAAAATTTGATTTTGTCGCGCAGGGGTTTTTCAAGCAGGTAGCGGGCGCGGACAAGGTCGGGGAGCGGGATGCCGCGTTTTTCGTTCAGGAAAACCAGTGTCCGCCGCAAAAATTCCAACAGCGTTTCCTGCCGCACATACGGCGGGCGGATTTTCCTTTCCAAATCCCGACTCAGTTGATTCACTGTCCAGTTGGTCGGCGCGTCGCTTAAATCAAACAGCGTTTCGCTTCCCAAAAACCTGGTTGTAAGATGTTTGCCTTGAACGTCAATCAACCATTGATTCGATTCTTCTTTTATCGAAAATTCGGCTTCGTTCAACTCGGCGGGATAATCTCGTAGCAAATCCCAGTCTCGCGGGTCTAAAAACCAATCTTTTGTAGCAACTTCCCATTCGCCATCTACAAACATACACAATTGTGGGACTTCAAATTTTTCGCCGCGTTGGGATGGCGTTCTTGTCTGTTGTGCCTGTTGAACGGCAATCGTCTTTTCGACAATCTCGCGGTCTTTCTTCGGCGCGGCAAGAATTAATTTTTCTGCCAGTTCGGGCGTAATCTCGCCTGAAATTTTATATTCAATTTCATTTTCGCCAAGTTGAATGGTTGAAACTTGCTTCAATTCTTCGGCGGTGAATTTGGATAAATCAGGCTGTGCGCTCAAAATGACTTTCACGGGTTGCGGCAAAGTTAATTGCCCCGTTTCATCATCGGGGAGTAGGCGCGGTTGCGGCACAATGGCTTGATTGGCTTCCTGCGCTTCAAAACCCATGCTTATCATGCGATCTTGTAATTCGGGAACGGCGTTTTTCCAACTATCTTCCGAAACATGAGCATAAGCGCGGTTGAGTTCTTCCTGTGTGCGCTTGGTGGCGTAGGGCATTCGCAAAACACGCCCTAAAATTTGTTCAATATCCTTTTTGGAATGAACGGTAGCCACTGAACAAAAGACGTAAGCAAAAGGACAATCCCAACCTTCTTTCAAGGCTTCAACCGTGATGACAAAATCAATCTTGTTGTTTGGGTCAAGCAGGTTGATTCCGTCCAATTCGCGCTGGTTGCCTGTGGCAATGGCGATTCGTTCCCTGTCTATCTTCTCGCTTTCCAAAAGGTAATTCAAAACCACTTCATAGGTGATTTCATGTCCTTTATCTTCGGCTTGAAATAAAACAATCGGGCGGATGTAATCGCGCTCATTGCCATTTTTTGCCAATAAATAAAGTTTCTCGCGTGTCTGCACTGCGGCGGTAATCGCTTCCTGCCAGGTTTGATGTTCGGTCAAAACGACAGGCAGTTTAATCATCTCTGCGGCTTTGAGTTCGGATGCCGAAACGCTGTGCAATATATTGGAATTGGGCGCGGGGGTGGCGGTAAACTCAATAATACAAGCGGGGTTGATCCTTTGCATCACTTCCACGCTTAATTTTGAAGTGGCGTTATGCGCTTCATCCACAATTACCAGCGGACGATGTAAAGCCAGCAAATTGCGGAATGAGAATTTGACCCGCAGGGCTGCTTCGCTTGTTGTGCCGCGCCCCGCGCCTTCTTCGATTTTCTCCAATCCGTCTAAAGTTTTTGGGATGTTCACAAAATGCGGTTCAAGGTCTTCGTGATGTGCGTACACTTTTCTGCCTTCGGTACTGTCCACGCGCAAGGTTTGAATGGTGCCGACCAAAACCACCGCTTTGCTTTTTATATCCTGCGGGCGGATTTGCGTAAAGTCGGCAATATCCAAAACCAAAACTTGATGACCGTATTTCTGTGTCAGCGCTTCGCGGTTGGGGTGGCGCGGATTTTTGAGCGTGTCCAGCGTTTGCTGGCGAATCGTGTTGGATGGGACAAGCCACAAAACAAGCGGGAAATCCTGCTTTAAAAATGCCTGTGCCGCTGTTGAAATAGTGTACGCGCCTAAAAGAGTTTTACCGCCGCCTGTGGGCAAGCGCAAACAAACATAAGGCGTGTTTTCCAGTTTTTCAAGCGGACGATACGCAAGCGGGGCGGCGCGTTTTGCCGACTCGGTTCTGTATTTTTCAAAAGCCGCTTCATGGTTTCCAAAACGGGCTTCTTCGAGAAACAAGCGCAAATTTTCAAGCGTGGTTTTCTGGTATTTTTTGAGTGTGAGCATATATTCTCCGAGGTGCAACCGTCCGCGAATTTTTCACGAATTTACGAATGGGGAGTCCTCAATTCGAGTATTCGTGCGTTATGCGTGGATGGTTTTCACTTCTTTATCGCATTATCTCGTCCAGTGCGCTGGACGGGTTTCATATCTTTGCCTGGAAATACGCGCCGATATTCGAGCCTTCTTCGCCCAAAATTGAAAAGCAGACCGACGGGCGCGCCTGTGGCTTTCAGGTAATTGATGACTTGCGCCAACTCATCGTTCGTCAATTGATGGCTGAATGCCTTGATTTCCACAACCACTTTTTGGTTGGGAAATAAATCCAAATAAAAGGTCGCCACTCGTTCGCCTTCAAAATCTACAAAGACCTCATATTGGCGGAATGGCTCAATGCCTGCATGGTTGAGTTTGACTTCAAATGCCTTCTCGTACACTTCTTCTTTGAAGCCGTACCCAATCTCGTTATGAACTTCCATCGCCAAGCCGATAAGTTTATAGGTCAGATCGTTTCCAGTTTCATCAATGACCAGAGGCATAGAGGTCTCCTATAATAACCGTTCTCAATAGCCGTCCACGAATTTTGCACGAATAAACGAATGAAGAGGCGCCAATTCGCGCAT
>DYML01000023.1:0-17419 GCA_020721605.1 Anaerolinea thermophila | reverse complement strand
GCATTCGTGATTTTATTCGTGGATGGTTTTCACCGCGCCTTATGGGTAAGCCGTCCACGAATTTTGCACGAATAAACGAATGAAGAGGCGCCAATTCGCGCATTCGTGATTTTATTCGTGGATGGTTTTCACCGCGCCTTATGGGTAAGCCGTCCACGAATTTTGCACGAATAAACGAATGAAGAGGCGCCAATTCGTGCATTCGTGATTTTATTTGTGGATGGTTTTCACCGCGCCTTATGGGTAAGCCGTCCACGAATTTTGCACGAATAAACGAATGAAGAGGCGCCAATTCGTGCATTCGTGATTTTATTTGTGGATGGTTTTCACCGCGCCTTAATATCATACGGAATATGTTTGAAGGTAATTTCCTGCTTTTGCAATGTCGCTTCGTCCAGCATACATATTTCGCCATAAATCACTTTTTCGCCTTTATGCTTTGGCAGTTCGCGCAAGACCCGCGCCGTGAGGACGTTGCCGCCTGCGGGCGTTTTGTCGCCAAGAATGCCGTTATAAAGCAAATAAAAAGCCGTTTCATTGTGAACGCCCAACAACGGCGACCCCCCTGCCTGCTTTGCAGGCTTCCCCCCATTTTCCCCAGAAAGTGGGGGGACTGAGGGGGGGAGGGGCGTGTGCGTTTCTGAAAACCAAACATGCGCCGCAAGAGATTTGAATTGTACTTTTGAATTGATATGACCTTGCTCGTCAAAGATAGTTCCGCCCAATTGGTAAAAACGAAATCCGCCGCCGCCCTGCCAATTGACATCTTTTGAAATGCCGCCTTGCTCGCCTTCAATGACTTTCTTCAAGCGCGGGGCACAATGGGTGACGGCATGGTCGCCCATTTCAATGCCGATGTATCTTCTGCCCATTTTATGAGCAACAGCGGCGGTTGTACCTGAGCCGAGGAAGGAGTCAAGAACAAGGTCGTTTGGGTTAGAACCAAGTGCTAAAACCCGTTGAATTAATTTTTCTGGTTTTGGCGTTCCAAAAATTTCATTTCCGAAAAATGCTATTGATTCTTTCTTTGCGTCTTGTGTATGACCTACTTCTTCATAAGACCAAAATGTTTGCGGCACAACACCTTGCTTAACTTCTGTTAGGTATATTTTTGGTGCGGGAACATTATTTCCATCTTTGCCCCACCAAATTCTTCCATCTGCGTCTAATTCTGCTAGTTTCTCTTTAGACACTCGCCAATAAGACCCTGGGGGCGGTCCCTGAATTACCCTACCGCTGGGAGTAGTGACAGAATAAATACCTTTACTGTATGGATTGCGAGCGGCAAGATTGTTTGGACGCCAAAGACCACGCGGGTCATTATCTGGATTTTTGTACGCCTTATCTTGTTTGTCCGAGCGCGGCATTAAGTTTGGTCGCCAGATTTCCTTATTCTTTGCGTAGACAAAAATATAATCATGGTCTTCGGATATGTATTTTGCGCTTGATTTCGGCGCATAATTTTTTCGCCAAATAATTGTCGAAACAAAATTACTGCGTCCGAAAATTTCATCCATTACTATTTTTAGGTATTGACCTTCACCATCATCCATTGAAACCCAAATAGAACCATCATCGGATAGGATTTCTCGTAATAATTCAAGTCGTGGATAAATAAGAGATAGCCAAAGTGAATGTTCCAAATTGTCGTCATACTGTTCAAACGCATTGCCTGTGTTGTAAGGCGGGTCAATATAAATGCACTTCACCTGTCCCGCGTAGTAAGGTAATAAGGCTTTCAAGGCTTCAAGGTTATCGCCTTGAATCAGCATATTTTCAGTTTCGCCCTCACCCCTAGCCCCTCTCCCAAGAGCGGGAGAGGGGGACTCGTAGGAAAGTTTTGGGTCAAATTCGAGCAAGCGATACGGGATTTGACTTGAAGTTTTACGGGCTTCTTCATCGTTCAACCAGCGCAGAATGGGCATGGGGCAGGGGTCTCCAATGGGTGATTATACTGGCAGACTTTCAAAGTCCCAGACATCCGAACAGCAATTCCAAATCTGAACTCCAGTAATCGCAAATTTGGGCGATTTAAGCCGCCAACCATCCATGAATAGGTCGCGAATGCTCGAATTTGCATTCCGATATTTGCATATTCGTGGAAAATTCGTGGACGGTTTGAAAAAACAACAAAATCATGCTCCTTCGCGGTGTCGGAAATTTTAGATTTGGAATTGCTGGACAGTCCCCTTTTCCGTTCATTTTTCCTTTATACTTGTTTCGCAGGGCATTTTCCTCTCACCTTGCAGTGTCTATGTTATTGGTCAAGGAGCAAGCCATGAAAGCGGTTCGCAAAAAGACGAAACAAATTGCGGAGAAATCGAAAATAAAATGACCCCGCTGGCGGTTTCAAAGCAGGGTCAAGATATGGATTTCGCCCAACAGGACAAGACGGGTAGCGAAGTGAAATTCAAAGTTAATTTCACAAATGAAATCCTTTTGTCAAAATTTAAATGAACAAAGTTACAGAGATACCATGAAAAAGATCACCCCCAGAAAAAAAAACATCAATGTTAAAAAAGAGTCAGCCCCAGTTAATTCATTCCTGTATGAACATCCCCTGCCTGCCGGGGAAAAAGTGCGCGGCGAGGGCGAACAACGATTTTTGCAGTTGACCGAGGCTTCTTTTGAAGGAATTGTGATTCACGAGATGGGGCGGATTTTGGAAGTGAATCAAAACATGGCTGACATGTTTGGCTACGAAAAATCTGAACTTGAAGGCATGTCGCTGATGGATCTGATCGCACCGCAAATGCGCGACCTGGTGTTAAAAAATGCCCAGTTCGATTATCAGGAAATTTACGAAGTGACCGCGCTCAAAAAAGACGGCGGAACTTTAATTTGCGAACTGCACGGCAGAAAGGTATCCCATCAAGGACGCGTCGCTCGCGTGCTTGTCTTGCGGGATGTCACACACCGCAATCAGTCAGAAGAGCAACTACACCTGCAAGATGCCGCCCTAAAAGCCTCAGCCAATGCAATTGTCATCACTGACCGCAAAGGCATTATCAATTGGGCAAATCAGGCTTTTGGCGTTTTAACCGGATATGACCCATCGGAAGCAGTGGGGAAGAACCCGCGTGATCTGGTCAAATCAGGCGAGCATGATCGGGCATTTTACAAAGATATGTGGGATACGATTCTCGCCGGAAAAGTCTGGCGCAATGAAATCGTGAATCGCCGCAAGGATGGTAGTCTCTATTCTGAAGAAATGACTATTACGCCCGTGCTTGACCCGCAGGGAAAATTCAGCCACTTTATTGCAGTGAAACAGGATATTACGCAGCGCAAACAGGCAGAGGAGAAAACCCTTCTTCAACTGAAACGTCTCACCGCCCTGCGAGAAATTGATCTGGCGATTGCCGCCACTTTTGGTATGAACTTAAGTTTAAACGCCCTGGTAAAACACGCAATCAATCTGCTGGCGGTTGATGCGGTTACAGTCTTACTCTTTAATTCTGTGATGAATACTTTGGAATACGGCGCTGGACTTGGCTTTCGGACGGATAAGGTGAAAACATCCAGCGTCAAGTTGGGCGAGAGTTACGCGGGTCGGGCAGCGATTGAGCGGCATATCGTTCAAATTCCAAACCTGGCTCAAGAACCAGATAATTTATTTCTCACTGGTTTTCTGAGCGGCGAGGGTTTTGTCAGTTATTATGGAACGCCATTGATTGTTAAGGGAAAAGTGATTGGCGTGATGGAGGTCTTTCACCGATCACTGGTTGAGCGGGATGAGGATTGGTTTGGCTTTTTTAACACCCTTGCTGGGCAAGCCGCCATCGCGATTGATAACGCCAAATTGTTTGAAAACCTGCAAAACAAAAATATTGAACTTGAGATGCGCGTGGAAGAGCGCACCGTTGAACTGAGAAAAGCCAATCGTTCCAAAGATGAATTCCTTGCCAGCATGAGCCATGAACTACGCACACCGCTCAATGCAGTGATTGGAATAACCGAAGCGCTTGAAGAAGGTATTTACGGTGAACTGAGACCGCACCAGATGGAAAAACTGCATATCATTGCTGAAAGCGGAAAACATTTGCTTGAACTCATCAATGACATCCTGGATATATCTAAAATTGAAGCGGGGAAACTTGAATTGCAGGCGAAGCCGACGGCAGTGGATGCGCTTTGTCAGGCATCCATGCGCATGGTCAAACAGATTGCTTTTCAAAAAAGCCTGCAAGTTTCCATGTTGAACACAAGCAATATTGAAATGATTCATGCTGACGAGCGCCGCTTGAAACAAATGCTGGTTAATTTACTAAGTAACGCCGTCAAATTTACACCCGAAGGCGGGCAGATTGCTCTTGAAGTTTCCAGAGAAGGCGATCACGCCATCCGCTTTAGTGTGCGGGATACGGGCATTGGTATCCCAGCCGATCAGGTTGGCAGGCTTTTCAAACCGTTTGTGCAGTTGGATAGTTCGCTCTCGCGGCAATATACTGGCACAGGGTTGGGGCTGGCGCTTACCAGCCAATTAGCCGAACTGCATGGCGGCAGCATGGGCGTGGAAAGTGAGGTAGGCAGGGGGAGTTGTTTTTATTTCATCATCCCAACTCAATCGCCAGCCGCCCGGGTTGTGGAAAGTGAAAAGTCAGCGGCGCAGATTCCGAATCAGACCCCAGTTAAACACGAAGGAAAAAAGAGGCGCATCCTGCTCGTTGAAGATAATGCCATAAATAGAATGGTTGCAAACGATTACCTCAGCGCCAAAGGCTATTATGTAGACACAGCGGCAGATGGTTTTGAGGCAATTGAAAGCGCGCAAACATACAAACCAGATTTGATTCTCATGGACATCCAAATGCCTGGCATGAATGGCTTTGAAGCGATCAAACGTCTGCGCGCTACGCCTGAAACTGCCGCTATTCCGATCATCGCCCTCACCGCTCTCGCCATGCCCGACGACCGTGAGCGCTGTCTTGAAGCCGGAGCAAGTGAATATCTGGCAAAGCCTGTCAGCCTGAAAAAAATGGAAGAGATGATTGAGGGTTTGCTCAGGGTTGAAAGATAAATTACCCACCCTGAGCAGTGTTTATAAAAAATCTCCCATCCTTTATTGCCGCTCCACTATCACTACTATAATATTCAAGTAATTTCCTCAGTTCGGGAGAATCCTCTGCAATCAGGAGAAATACATGGCTAAAGTATTCATTTCATATTCGCGCAAGAACATCGAATTCGCCAGGAAACTAACTGACGAATTGCAAAAGAGCGACCTGGATTTTTGGGTGGATTGGGAGGGCATTCCGCCTACTGTGGATTGGTGGCGGGAAATCGAAACAGGCATCGAAGAAGCCGATGCATTCATCTTTCTCATCAGTCCCGATTCTGCCGCCTCGAAGGTGTGTAGTCGGGAGATTGATTGCGCGGTGAAGAACTCCAAGCGCATCATTCCGCTTGTCGTGCATGATGTTAAAGGCGATGCAATCCCCTCCCAGTTGAGCCATTTGAACTGGATATTCTTCCGCGAACAGGATGACTTCGGCGCTTCAATCAAAAAATTATTGACCGCCATTCACACCGATTACGATTGGGTGCAAAATCATCGCCGCCTGCAAGTCAAGGCTTTGGAGTGGGAAAGAAAAAACAAGGAAAATGGTTTTCTCTTACACGGCAAGGATTTGCAAGAGGCGGAATCTCAGTTGGTTGCCAATGCATCCAAACGCCCCAACCCTACCAGCCTGCAGCTCGAATATATTTCAGCCAGTCGCAAAGCCGCCAACCGCCAACGCGCGATTCTGACCGGCGTTTCCATTGCGGGAATGATTGCGCTGGCGGCGCTGGCGGTGTTTGGGTTTTATCAAGCTGGGCAGGCGACTGCGCAAAAAAATGTTGCCATAACGGCGCAGGCAAATGCGGAATCTGCCCAAGCCACAGCAGTTGCTAATGAAAAAGAAGCAAAAAAACAAACCCAACTTGCCCTTGCCCGCCAGTTGGCAGCCCAGGCGCAAGCCATCATCGCCAACAGAAATTCAAAGCAAATGACCGCTGTCTTACTGGCTATTCAATCCATGAATCTGATTCCATCCAGCGAAGCCGCGCAGGTTTTACTCAATGATAATTTTGCGGCGCCCCTGGTTGCCCGCATGACCTACGAGGGCAGGGTGAACTCTGTCGCCTTCAGCCCCGATGGGAAGTATGTAATTGCGGGAAGCCTGGACAATACCGCGCGTGTCTGGGAAGCGCTGACAGGAAAGGAAATTTCCCGCATGACCCATGAGGCGGGGGTGTACGCTATCGCCTTTAGCCCAGACGGGAAGTATGCGCTATCGGGTGGGTGCGACGGGCTTGACAAAGACAATCAGTGTATGGAAGGCACAGCGCGCGTCTGGGAAGCGCAGACAGGAAAGGAAATTTCCCGCATGACCCATGAAGGCGCGGTAACATCTGTCGCCTTTAGTCCAGATGGGAAATACATTATTTCGAGCGGTTCTGACAAGACCGCCCGAGTCTGGGAGGCGAACACAGGCGTTGAAATTTCCCGCATGACCCATGATGACAAAGTGTATTCCATCGCCTTCAGCCCTGATGGAAAATATGCAGTATCGGGAAGTTATGATAAGACCGTCCGCGTTTGGGAGACAGGCACAGGCAAAGAAATTTCCCGCATGACCCATACCAGCGGGGTGAACGCTGTCGCCTTCAGCCCCGACGGAAAATATGTGGCGTCGGGAAGCCTGGATGGAACCGCGCGTGTCTGGGAATCAACGACAGGCGTTGAAATCGCCCGCATGACCCATGATGCCGGAGTGTATGTTGTCGCCTTCAACCCGGACGGGACATACTTGGTTTCAGGTGGGCGCGACAATACCGCGCGTATCTGGGAAGCGCTGACGGGAAAAGAAACTATCCGCATGACCCATGATAATTGGGTGGAATCTGCCGTATTCAGTCCGGATGGGAAATACGTTTTGCTGGGATGTTACGACAAGACCGCCCGCCTCTGGGAGGTGAGCGCAGGCGCCGAAATTGCCCGCATGACCCACGATGATACGTTTTTCCTCTCTGTCGCTTTCAGCCCAGATGGAAAATATGTGGCGTCGGGCAGCGCGGACAAGACCGTTCGCGTCTGGGAGGCAAAAGCAGGCAACAAAATTACTCGCATGACCCATGAAGGCGGGGTAAATTTTGTCGCCTTCAACCCAAATGCCGCTTCAGACACAGGCGGGAATTCTGTAATTTCGGGCAGCATTGACAAGACCGCCCGCGTCTGGGAGACAGGCACAGGCAAAGAAATCATCCGCCTGACCCACGACGGGGATGTGTCCACAGTCGTCTTCAGCCCAAACGGGAGGTATGCGGTTTCGGGAAATCGAGACAAAACCGTCCGCGTGTGGGAGGTAAGCACAGGCGCGGAAATTGCCCGCATGTCCCATGACGATAAGGTGTACGCCGCCGCCTTCAGCCCTGACGCCGACGGAAAATACGTAGCCTCGGTAAGCGCCGACAACACCGTCCGCGTATGGGAAGCGATGACAGGCAAAGAAATCGCTCGCATGTCTCATGGCGGTTTAGTGAGGTCTATTGCCTTTAGCCCAGACGGGCAATATGTGGTTTCGGGGGGATGCGATAAGTACAATGCAAATGGCGGCTGCGCCCAAGGGAGCGCCCGCGTCTGGCAAGCGCTGACAGGCAAGGAAATTGCCCGCATGATTCATGGCGGCGTGGTGTATTCTGTCGCTTTCAGCCCCGATGGAAAATATGTTATCTCAGGCAGTTATGACCGCACCGCCCGCGTCTGGGAGGCAGATACAGGCAGGGAAATTGCCCGCATGGTTCATACCAATCTCGTCTACTCCGTCGCTTTCAGCCCAAACGGGCGGCACGTAGTCTCAGGGAGTTATGATGGAACCGTCCGCGTTTGGGAGGTATTCACAAACCGTGAAGTTGCTCGCTTGACCCATGATGACTGGGTGTATTCTGTCGCCTTCAGCCCCGACGGAAAATATGTGGTTTCGGGCAGCGCGGATGATACCGCCCGCGTCTGGGAGATAGAAACAGGCAAGGAACTTGCCCGCATGGCTCACGACGATAATGTGATTACTGTCGCCTTCAACCCCGACGGAAAATACGTGGCATCGGGCGGCGGTATGACCGCGCAAGTCTGGGCATGGCAGACTCAAGATTTGATTGCAAATGCCTGTAAAATCATGCCGCGCAACCTCACCCGCGCCGAGTGGTCTCAATATGTTGGCGACCTTTTGCCATACCAGGCGGTGTGTCCCAATCTTCCCATCGAACCCGAACCCACCCCAGCCCCCTAACCCTGCGCCTCGCGCTCAATGGCGGAATTGGGCAATCATAAAAACTTCAGCGCTTCTTCGAGCGTCGGTTGCGCCGCCGTGCCGCCTGCCGCCTGCGTGGAGAGCGCCCCGCACACGCACGCCAGCCGCAGCGACTTTTCCAATCCCCAATTGTTCAAGTAGCCATAGATAAAGCCCGCGTCGAACGTATCGCCTGCGCCAACCGTGTCAACAACTTTTACTGGAATACTACTCATTTGGATTTTCTGACTCCCGCAGATTCCCAACGCCCCAGCCTTTCCCAACTTAATCGCCGCCGCCTCCACCTTGAGCCTGTTCGCCGCTTCGTCGGCATTTTTCGCCGCTGTGAGCGACGTCGCTTCGGCTTCGTTGGGAAGAAAGACATTCGTCACCGCAAGCAAGTCATCGAATCCGCGCCATTGTTCGGATGGGTCGTAATTGGTGTCGAGCGAAGTGGTCAGCCCAAGCGAACGGGCGCGTTTGAACAATGCGGGTAAATCGGGTTGGAGTTTGGTTTGCAGGAAGTAGCTCGCCACATGCAAGTGACGCGCCTGCGTCAGCACACGATCAGCGATGTCTGCAGCCTGTAGTTCAGCGATCAAGCCGAGGTGAGTCAGAATCGCGCGGTCGGCGCCCTGATTCAGAATCACACTCAAGCCTGTCGATTCTGTTTGAGAGACGATGACGTTCCCAATATCCACGCCGCGTTTTTGCATTTCATCCAGCATGAAGCGCCCGAAGACGTCATCGCCGCATTTGCCGATGAATGCAACTTTCAGCCCCAGCCGTGCCACGCCGCACGCAAAGATGACGGAGGAGGAACCGATGGCGAGGGTAGCAGAGTCAACCAGTTTTTCAACCTGTCCAAATTCAGGCGTGACGTTGCCAGAGAGGATGAGGTCGGGATTGATTTCGCCAGCGACCAGTAAGTCGTATGGTCTCATAGTCGGGTGGTCAAATAGTCGAAAGTCAAAGGTCGAATGTCAATAAGTTTTGTGCCAATCGAACGGCGCGTCTGCCGAGTAGAAATCGGTGTAGGGTTTGGCGAGGGCATTGCAAAGGGAGGTGAGGCGGGTGAGACGCTCAATTGCAGTGGCACGTAAGAATGTGTTGCGTGTTTCATGATTCATCGTCACGGCTTCCTTCCACACTGCGCGTCCAACTGCGATTCCGCTGGCGCCCGCGTTGCAGGCAACGACGACTTGTTGCAGGAAGGTTTCGTACTCCACTGCGGCGGAGAGCAGAATCCACGGGACGTCGGTGACGGATGAGATTTCTTCGCAGGCTTCGCGCCACAGGGCTTGGTTGGTCTCTGCCGTATCCAGCGGAAATTCCGCTTTGAGCACATCCGCGCCGAAGGGGACTAGTCGTTTGGCGCTTTCCACCACCACATATCTTTTTTCTTCGGAGGAAAGTTTTTGGTCAGTGAGCGAGTACGAAAGTGGTTCGAGCATGAGAGCGAGGTCATGCGTTTTACATTCTTCCGCGATGTGCGCTGTGAAGTCTTCAGTCTCTTGTGCGGTGGGAGAATCGGGATGGTAGTAGACCAGCAGTTTAATCGCCGAAGCGCCCATGCGTTTGGCTTTTTCCACGCTCCAGCCTGGGATGATTTGCGCCTTGCGGGCGGTGGAATCGCCGCCATAGCCTGTTGACTCAACCGCCACCACCAAGCCGACATGCTTGGGGACGACGCCTGCCGCAACGGCTTGGGCGGCGGAGACTTCGGGGTCGAGCAGAACCGCCGTCCCGTAGGAAGCGAGCGCGGAGGTTACATCCAATTTGAAGCGGGAAAGTTCAGCGTCATCCACAAAGGCGGGGTTGGCTTTGCGAAGATTCTGGCGATGGTCGAGGGCGAGCGCGGTGAAGGTTCCGCGAGAGGAAGCGATTTGTTGCAGTCCGCGTAGTTTTCCGATGGTGATGGGTTTCATGTTGAAGGTTCCAGGGTTCAGGTCTTAACGAAATTGTGGCAAATATTTTCGATTGGTTTTGAGCATATCGTCCAATACTTTTTCCGCGTTTGGCAGAGCGGGTCCCAGCGGATGGACGAACAAGGCTTGGTAGGCGGCGTTGCGGTCGCCTGTGACGGCGGCTTGGGCAGTGAGAATCTCATAGGATTTGACCGCCGCCAGCAGACCAAAGGCAAAGGGCGGGAGAGGCGCGGCAGGGATGGGCTTGATTCCACTGCGGTGGACGGTGGCGGGGAGTTCCAACACCCAACTCGGATCCCATTCTTTGATTGCGCCGTTGTTGCGGACGTTGACCACATGCGTCTCGCCCAAATCGTTGAAATGGGACGCCAGCAATTGCGTGGCAACAGTGGAGTAATACGCGCCGCCGCGTTTCATCAAATCGGCGGGCGGCTCCGTCAGGGATGGGTCGGCGTATTGTTTCAGGAGTTCGGCTTCCACTTGCATGACTTCTTCGGCGCGGGATGGCGGATATTTTTTTTGCTCCGCAAGTTTCTTTTCGGTATGATAGAAATATTGCAGGTAGTAATTGGGGATCATGCGCGTATTGGCGATAAGCGCCGTTTCCCATTCGGGATGTTCCTCTTGGGCGGCGTCTTGCAAGTAGGATTCCAAAACTTGTGCCCAGACATCTTCCCCGTCCAGCGTGAGACCGTAATGCCAGGTGAGATGATTCAAGCCGAGCGTTTTGAGTTCCACACGGGCGGGGTCAATGGGTTCGGGGGAATTGTTTTGCAGGAGTTCCAGAAAAGACATCTTTGCATTGTAGGGAGCGTTGCACACGCCCACGCTTTGCACGTCGGGCGCGTAGCGGTTGAGCGCTTCGGTGACCAGCCCAGACGGGTTGGTGAAGTTGACCAGCAACGCGCCCGTTGCCGTTTCGCGGATGTCTTTGGCAATTCCCAAAATTACAGGGATGGTTCGCAACGCCTTCGCCATGCCGCCAATGCCTGTGGTTTCCTGCCCCACCAGCCCATGACGCAAACCGAGATATTCATCTTCGCGGCGGGCTTGCATTTGTCCCACGCGGAACTGGGTGCAAACGTAGGACGCGCCCGCAATCGCTTCACGCTGGTTGGTGGATAAGACAACTTTGAACGGCGCGCCTTTTGCCTGTACCATGCGCTGGGCGAAGCCGCCCACGATGTCCAGCCGTTCCTTGTCAATACCCATCAGCCAGAGTTCACTGACAGGGAGTTGCGCGGCGCGGGCTAGAAAGCCGTTGATGAGTTCGGGGGTGTACGTCGAGCCGCCGCCGATGACGGTGATTTTCATATTGATTCTCCTGCTTTTCAACCACAAAGGGTCACGAAGGGTCACAAAGTTTTTTGTTTTCCTTCGTGACCCTCACCGCACTGCGCCAAATGTAGTGCGGTGCAAGTGTTGTCTCCTTTGTGGTGATTGTTTTTTACGCCAATTCCACCACTGCCGTGAGATTCTCTGGCAGGTCTGGATTCAAGCCCTTTGCCACGGAGCGCTCGAAGGCGATGAGTTGCCCCACAGGCAGATACAGCGGACTGCGGGCGATTTCGCTCAAGCCTGAAGCCAGTTCCACATCTGCGCTTGATTCGGCGATGGAGAGAGTCCGCCCGCCGAGTAAACGCATATCCTTCAGCACGGCTTCTTCCTGTTCGCGCTGCGCGTCCGAGAGCAGACCCATCACCAGCGCGGACGGGGTAATCATGGACTTGGGTCCATGCCGATACTCCAAAAAGTGGAAGGGTTCGCTGTGCGTCAGCGTCATCTCTTTCATTTTCAAATTCACTTCGCAAGCCAGCCCGTAGCGCAAGCCAGAGCCGAGAAAATAAAAGCGGTCAAGCGAAAGGTCATTGCCAAGATCTTTAGCCAGCGGTTCGTAACGGGTAAGCAGTTTCTCTGCCAACGCGGGCAGGGATTGCAGTTCCCGCCACAGGTCATCGCGCCCACTGGCAAAGACGGCGAGAGTCAGCGTGGCAAGGTAGAGCGTGGAAAAAGCGCGGGTCTGAGCGACGGAAGTTTCCTGTCCTGCCGTGACCAGCAGGTTGAAATCGCCAACAGTGGGCAGTTCAGATTCGGGGTAGCAGGAGACGGTGGCGGTTTTGCCGCCGAAGGCGCGGGTGGCGCGGACGGTCTCGGTGGTGGTTCCCGAACGACTGACGGAAATCAGCAGCGGGCGGGACGAGGCGGGAATCAAAGCGGGGTTGAGCCAGGTCTCGGAGCCAGGCAGTGCGCGGGCGGGGAGTTTCGTCAATTCCTGCCAGACCACCGAAGCGGCGAGCGGCATGTAATACATCGAGCCGCAGCCCGTAAGAATGATTGAGTCAAAATTCCCTGCGCTGAAAAACTCCAGCCATTCGTCTCTGCGCCGCGCCAGCATGTCGAGCGCCCCCGCCCATGCCTGCGGCTGTGATTTGATTTCGTTGTAGGTGTGATAGTTTGTTGGTTTCATGGTTGATTAGTCTCGTAGTTTTTTAGTCTTTCCGTTTCCAATCCGGGTTGCACATCCACCTGCCGCTTGGTTTCGGCAGATTTCAGAATCGCGTCGCAGATGACGGCGTTGATGTAGCCGTCTTCAAAGGTCGCGCCGAGCGGGGCAACGTCTTTGTCGTTGACAATGCAATCGAGCAGGTGCGCCATTTCATGCACGAAGGTATGCTCCCAACCGATGATGTGTCCGTGGGGCCACCAGTTTGAAATCCAGGGGTGAACAGACTCGGTCACAGACACGGTACGGAAACCCTGCGTCTCGGCGGGGTCATCTACAAAATAGACTTGCAGTTCGTTGAGGCGCTCCAAATCAAAGCGGATGCTGCCGCGCTCGCCGTTGATTTCAAAACTGTTGCGGTTGCGGTTGCCCGCTGCAAAGCGCGACGCTTCGATGGTTCCAATCGCGCCGCTGTGGAATTCAACCAGCGAAGCGAAAGCGTCGTCCACCGTGACTTTTCCATGTCCTTCTCCGATGGGCAGTCTGCGTTCTGGCACGAAGGCGACGGTAATGGCGCTGACGGTTTTCACTTCGCCAATTAGATACCGCGCCAGGTCAATGGCGTGCGCGCCCAAATCGCCGAGCGCGCCGCTGCCCGAAAGTTTTTTATCCATGCGCCAGGCGAAGGGCAGGTCGTAATGCGGCAAAAGCCATTCCTGCAAATACGCGGCGCGGAAGTGATAAATGCGCCCCAGTTTGCCGCTCTGAATCAGTTCCCGCGCCAGGCGCACGGCGGGCACGAAGCGGTAATTGAATCCAACCATGTGCTTGACTCCCGCCTTCGTCACCGCGTCCAGCATGGACCTGGCTTCTTCGGCGTTCCGCGCCAGCGGTTTTTCACAGATGACATGCTTGCCCATCTGCGCGGCGAGAATGGTCGGCGCGGCGTGGATGTCGTTGGAGCCGCAGTTGTCGAAGAGTTGGACGCGCTCATCTTCCAGCATGTCGCGCCAATCGGTGTAATGCGCTTCATACCCATATCGTTGCGCGGCTTCCGCGACCTGTGATTCTCCACGCCCGCAAATGGCGACAAGGCGCGGCATGGCGGGCGGCGGGTACATCATGTAGGGCAGAGTCTTGAAGGCGTTGGTATGCGCCTTGCCCATGAAGGCATAACCGAGCATTCCAATCCCGATTTCGGGAATGGGCTTGTCGAAGCCTGCGGCGGTCTTTTGGATGGAAGAAGTTGGGGACATGGAAGTTTCCTTTCCCTGCGGAAGAGGGCGTTACTCTAATCCGAAGGTTTTCAAAAATTCGTAACTGAGTTTCAGGCTCTCGAACGGGTCGCGGCGGCATTCGTCCTGCTCGACGACGAACCACTCCACGCCCGTTTCATGGCAGGCGGGGATGATTTCATTCCAATTCAAACTACCCTGCCCGACTTCGGCGAAGATGGGCGTCCACATATCAACCGTGAAATCTTTGAGATGGACGGAGTTCATGCGTCCCGCCACTTTGCGAATCCAGGCGACAGGGTCGCCGCCGCCCATTTGAATCCAGTAGGTGTCAATCTCCGCGCCAAGATGATGGGGGGCTGTGGCTTCAAAAATCCAGTCCAGCGCGGGTCGTCCATCGAAGCGGGTGAATTCGTAGTTGTGATTGTGATAACTGACGGTGAATCCCGCCGCGTGGATTTTTTTGCAGAGCGGGATGGCTTCATCAATGAAGCGTTGAAAACCTGCGCGTCCCTGTTGGGCATACGCTTCGGGCATCATCACGAGGATAATATTTTTCGTGCCGAGAATGCGGCATTGTTCGAGGCAGATTTCCAGGTTGGTAAGAAGCGGCTCGAAGTCAAAATGAATCGCGGAGACTTGCAAGCCCGCGTCATCCAGCATGGATTTGATTTCGGGCGCGGGGACGTGTTCAAGACTGGAAACTTCCACAAAGCGGTAGCCGATGGCGCGGATTTTTTTCAGGCTTTCGGCAACATCTTCGGGTGTTTGCAGGAAATTTCGGGCGGTATACAGTTGAACGCTGATGGCGGGCATGGTTAACTCCACTGAAAAGCGATGGTGTGAAACTGGTTGCGTTTCTCACGCAGGTCGGCGTAGGCTTGCGGCGCGGCTTCGGGCTTGCGGACATCGGAAATCAATTTGGCGGCGGGCAGTTTGCCGCGCGACATCAAATCGAAAACGGCGGCAACGTCACGTGGTTGGCGGTCACGCGGCAGCAGGATGGACATTTCGCGGTCGAAGGCAGGCGGGTGCGGGAAGACGTAATCGAAGTCGGTACCGCCCTGCACAAGGAAACGCGCGCCGACGGGGTTGGGAGTGTCGTCCCATGCCAGGTCTTTGGCGGCAGGGATGAACGAACCCGCCACATTGGGCAAGCCTGTCGCGTCCACGAGAATATCCGCACCGTTGGGCAGGAAGCGGCGGAAGCCTTCGACAAGGGAATCACCTGCGACAAATCCGCGCAAACCGAGCGACTCGGCAAACGCCACCCGCTCTGGCAGGCGGTCGGTGACGATGACTTCCGCGCCGCTGGCGGCATGACATAACGCCGAGAGCATTCCGATGGGACCCAAGCCGACGACGGCGACTTTCTCATGCGGCTGTGGCTTGGAAAGGCGAGTTCCATGAAATGCAATCGCTGCGAGCCGCCCGATGGACGCTTCCAGTGTGGACAAGTTATCAGGAAGCAGGATCAGGTCACTCTCAGGTGCGAGCGCGTGGGCGATGTGTCCGCCCCAGGTGATGTTCACATCCGCCTTGCCCGTTCCCGTACACCAAACGCGTTGACCGACTTGAAAGCAGCAATCTGCGCCGACGGCAATGATTTTTCCCGTCAGCGAGTAGCCCGCGATGTAGGGGTAGGGCGCGGCTTCGGCGATTGTGCCTGCGAGCAGGCGTCCTTCGGTGCCTGGGCTGACGCAGGTATATTCGGCTTGCACGATGACTTCGCCCGCGCCAGGTTCGGGGATGGTAACGGGTTGGAGTGAAACGGTGTGTTGGGCTGTGAAAAGGATGGCTTGAGTTTGCATGGGTATCCTGAATGTGGGTGAAGTCCCCCATTTTCCTGCTGATAAAAATGGGGGCTTCAATCCAAGGAGAAAAGAGTCAAGTCTATTTTAGAATTTCCCCCGTAAAATGTCTGTCAGTTTTGTGACGATGATTGCAGGATTTGTGCGGGGAATTTGATGATTTGTTCCGAGCGGAATGCAAGCAAGTTTGCGGTCAATGCGCCTGTTGGTTTTGTGATATAAAATAGACAATGACAGATAACAACGAAATCCTTTTTGAAGTCAAAACGCCACTTGGCTTCCGCGTCCGCGTGACGGTTGATTACTGGAATTTGATTGTCACGATAAAACACCCCGTCATGTTTGGACGCGAAGCCGACGTTCAGGATGTTCTGCGCGACCCTGACGAAATTCGATTGAGCAAGAAAGATTCAAGCGTTTATCTTTTCTACAAGCCTGAACGAATCGGCAGGTGGGTCTGCGCAGTGACGAAACGGCTTGACGGCGAAGGATTTTTAATCACCGCGTATCCAACCGACGCGGTGAAAGAAGGAGAACGAATATGGCGCAAATAAAAGTCTATTACGACCAGCAGGGCAATACGCTAACTGTCTGGTTTGGCAATCCGCAGGATGAAGCCATTGCGGAAGAAACGGGCGATGAGATTATCTTGATGAAGGACAAAGATGGAAATGTGATTGGTTTTGAAAAACTGAATTACGTTCTATCTGCTTCTACGCGGTTGAATGTGGCGTTTGAAACCGTTACCGCATAATTGACAAGAATCCGAGACAAAAAACTTCCGAGGTTTTTAGGACTTCGGAAGTTTTTTCTTTGCGGGCGACTAATGAATGTACGGCTTCAACGTATCCCTGGCGATGTAGAAGCCGCGCTTGACCAGATTCTCATCGCCTTCAAAGGCGCGGTCTTCGTGTTCGATGCTGACCACGTCATCGTAGCGGGCGGCGGTGAGGGCGGCGAAGAATTTGCCCCAGTCTATATCTCCCAGCCCTGGCAGGCGTGGAACCTGCCAGCCCATGCCCTGCGAAAGCGCTCCGTGCTGATAAAGCCCTTCGCGGTCAATGTGCAAGTCTTTGGCGTGGACGTGGAAGATGCGGCTTGAAAATTCGCGCACGACGCGCTCGTAGTCAATCATTTGCAGGATGAGGTGTGAGGGGTCGAGGTTCAAGCCAAAATGTTCGTCAGGGATGATTTCCCACATCTTGCGCCAGATGGCGGGCGTACTGGCGAGGTTGTTTCCGCCGGGCCATTCATCGTAAGAGAAAAGCATGGGACAGTTTTCGATGGCAATTTTGATTTCGCGCTCTTTGGCAAACTGGACGATGGGCGTCCAGACCTTTGCATATTCTTCGAGATTTTGCTCAATGGTCTTGTTCTTGTCCTTGCCGATGAATGTGCCGACGATGGGAACTTCCAGCAGCGCCGCGCCCGCAATGACCTGTTTGATGTGGGCAATGACCGTTTCGCGGTGTTCGGCTTCGGGGTGGAGTGGATTCGGGTAGTAGCCCAGTGAAGAAATTTGCAACCCGAATCCGTCCAGCATGGCGCGGATTTCCTTTGTTTTGGCGGGTGTGAGGTCGGTCACGTCAATGTGGGTCACGCCCGCGTAACGGCGGGAGGCTTTTTGCTGGGGCCAGCAGGCGATTTCGATGGCTTGAAATCCGCTTTCCGCGCCCCAGTGGGCGGCTTGTTCAAGCGTGTTGTTGGGCAGGGCGGCGGTGAAAAATCC
>DYML01000192.1 GCA_020721605.1 Anaerolinea thermophila | reverse complement strand
AAGCCGATGACGAAGATGATGTTCAGGAGCGAGGGCTTGGTCAGGGCGATAATCACCACCATCAGCGGCAGGTCGGGGATGACCAGCATGATGTCGGTGAAGCGCATGAGGAAGTTCTCCCAGCGTCCGCCGAAGAAGCCCGCCACCAATCCGAGCAGCCCGCCGACGACGATGGAAATGAAAGCGGCGAAGAATCCAACCGTCAGCGAGATTCTCGCGCCGAAGACAAAGTTGGAGAAAACATCCTGCCCGGCGTCATCTGTCCCAAACCAGTGAGTCGTGCTGGGCGGGGTGTAGATGTCGTCAATCGTGACTGATTCTGTCGAAGAGGAATCATACGGCGCGACAAGCGGCGCGAAGACCGCCATCAAAACAATCACCGCCAGCATTACCAGCCCCACGACTCCAATGCGGCTCTTTTTGAAGACAGCCCAGAACTTCAGCCAACGGTCTTTCCATTGATTTTGCTTGGGTTCCATTGGCTACTCCGTTTCGACGCGTGGGTCGAGGTAGTTATAAGTCAGGTCGGCGAGGAAGTTGGCGATGATGACCGCCACCGCAATCAAAATGAACGCGCCCTGCAAAACAGGGAAGTCGCGCCGTCCCACCGCTTCGGTGATGGACAGCCCCAGCCCGGGCCACGAAAACACCGTTTCAATCTGAATCGCGCCCGCCACCGTAAAGCCGAGGTTGATGGCGATTACCGTCACCAGTGGCAGCATGGCATTTTTCAGCGCGTGGTCTTTCAAAATTTGGACGGCGCTCAAGCCTTTGGCTTTGGCGGTCAAAATATAATCTTCCGAAAGCACGTCCATCAAACTGGAGCGCATGATGAGGGTGTACTCGCCCATGTAAACGATGGTGTAGGTCAGCGTAGGCAAAAACATGTGCAGGGCGATGTCGCCCCATTGTTGCAGGAACGGCAGGGAACTCGCGCCAGGCGTCGCCTTGCCTGCCAGCGGCAGCCCGTTATTGCTGCCCCAAAACAGCAGGATGATTGCCAGCCAAAAAGTCGGCAGACTCCACGCCACCAGACTGGTGATGACGGCGGCAAAGTCCACTGTTGTCCGCGCCTTCCATGCGGCAAAGACGCCAAAAATCACGCCGATGATGATGGAGAGGATTTGTCCCGCGCCGATGAGCAAGACCGTGTTCCAAAGCCGCTCCGCCAAAATATCGCCAACGGGACGGTTGGTGTGGTAACTGAATCCAAGTTCACCCTGCAAGAGGTTGCGGGCGTAGATGAAGAACTGCGTCTCCATCGGATTGACGGTGCAACTGCCCACCTTGATTGGGTTGAGCGACTCGAAGCAATTGATGACGGGCTTGTCCAAGCCGAAGCGTACCCGCAACATTTCCACGGCTTCTTTTTTCAGGCGCGGGTCACGAATCCCCGCCCGCGCAGGGTCGCCGGGCAGGACGCGGAATAAAAAGAAATTCAAGACAATCACAAACAGAATGGTAAACAAAGACCATGCTGCTTTTTTGAGCAACGCGCGAGTACGGTTCAAGGTGCGCTCCTTGATAACAATACGGACTCAAAAGTCTCCCGACTTTTGAGAGTCCAACGACAGGAGTCGTTGGACTCCAATTGAACCACGGAGACACAAAGACACAGAGAATTCAAAACTCCGCGCCTCGGTGTCTCCGTGGTTAGCCTCTTAATTATTTGACAGGTTCGATGACCGTCAGCGAGGTCACGTCGGCAAGTTCCACCTTTGCTTGGTCGGTAATCCAGCCAGTGAAGCGGTCGGTGCGGAAGGCTTGGGTGCTCTGCGCGTACCAGGGGATGATGTAAACCACATCGTCGTGGACAATCTTCTGCATTTCCCAAACAATGTCTTTGCGTTCGTTAAAGTCAAGCGCGGTCTGTTGCTTGGCATACAGGTCATCGTACGCGGGGTTCGAGTAGCCTGTCTCGCTGGAGCCAGTGGGAATCGCCTCAGTGGTGTAAACGTAGAGCAGGGCGCTTGGGTCAGGGTCAGAGCCCCAGCCCCAAATCATCATGTCGAAGTCGAAGGCGGGACAGCACAGGGCGGTCAGGGCGTCGGGGTCAACCGCTTGCATTTCGAGGGTTACGCCAATCTCAGCCCACATCTCGCTCAACATTTCCGCCATGCGCGGGGATGTTAAACTGTCGCTGGGCCAGCTCATGCGGAAGGTCAGCGGGCGCGAGCCATCGGGCATCTCGCGGATTTTGTCGCCGTCGGTGTCGAGATACCCCGCGTCGTCCAAAATCTTGTTGGCTTTGGCAACGTCGTATTCATAATCTTTGATACTGTCGTTGTACCAAACGCCCAGCCCGTCTGGGATGAGGGTCAAGCCAGGAGCGCCGAGTCCGAGCAAAATCACGTCAATGAGTTTTTGCTTGTCGGTGGCGTGCGCCATTGCAAGGCGCACATCGCGGTCGCGCAGGGCGGGATGTCCCGTGCAGACTCCGCCGTCATCCTTCGGGCAGTTTTCGTCTTCGGTCTGGTTGAAGATGATGTCGGCAACGTCGGGGGCAAGCGGCGAGCCAACCACCACTTCCACGTTTTCGGCGTTCTTCAAAGTCTCGACGGCGGTGTTGGGCATTTCGGTAATCATGTCCAATTGACCCGTCTTGATTGCCTGCACCAGCGCGTCTTGATTCTCGAAGGTCTGGAAGATGACCTCATTCACTTTGGGCGGGGTGGCAAAATGCTCCTTGTTGGCGGTCAGGCGGATGAATTCGTTCTGGGCATATTCCGCCATTTTGAAGGGACCCGAGCCGACCATTTCCACGTTTTCATATTCCAGTTTGTCCACGCCTTCCCAAATGTGCTTTGGCAAAACATACAAAAAGACCAACTGGCTTTCGATGTTGGGAATCGCCTCGTTGAGCGTGAGGATGACTTCGTTGTTTGCGGTGGCTTCGATGGTCTCAAAATAGGGCGTGTAATAGCCGTTCATATAAGGATATTCGGGCGTATCCTTGTAGAGGTTGTACGAGAAGGCGATGTCTTCGGCGGTTAGCGGCTTGCCGTCGTGCCATTTGATTCCGTCCCGAATCTTGTAGGTGTAGACCAAGCCGTCGTCCGAACGCTCGACGCTTTCGGCAAGCGTCAGGGTGAAGGAGCCGTCAAGGTTGAGTTCGTACATCGAGTCATAGACCAACTCAAAAATGGTGTACGATTCAGTCAGGATTGCCATGCCCGGATTCAGCGAGTCGGGACTGCCCGCCCAGCCAACTTTTACCGCCGCTGGCGCGCTTCCCCCGCAAGACGAAAGAAGCAGTGCGGCAAGAACAAACAGATAGAACAGTTTTTGTTTCATACGTTTCTCCTTTAACTAAAAAATTTTACGGTATATAAAGAACATGCGCCACGACAGAATTCATCTGCCACAGCGCAGTTGGCGGAGTTCGTCAAAATGACGAAAGCGCATTTTAAGTAAAACTGAATATCATCCACTGATTTGAAATTTTACTGTATTATTAGCATTCGTGAAAGCAATGCCCCATTGTTTTCAATTTTTGTAAATAAAAAAAGGAAGGACGCCATGGAAAATCCCATCAAACTGACAGAAAAATACGAACGCAACGGCTGGCCCTCGGTCAAGCGCCCCGACCTCGAACCGCCCAAAGGCTGGAGTATCTCGCTCATCACTTCCATTGAGCGGATTCGCTCCCACGCGCTTTCTTCGCAGGGACAGATTGCCTGCATTAAAGACGGCGAAACGCTTTCGGATGTCTTCACCCTGCCCGCGTCTGGCGGCTGGCTGGCGCGAATCACCACCGAGCGCCCGCTGGCGGCATATTGGGATGACGAGATTCCCGAATGGTCGCCCGATGGAAAGTGGCTGGCGTTTGGCATTCGCGGACACGTCCACATCGTCCCTGCCTCAGGTGGGTTGCCAAAAAAAATCACCGACTTCGCCCCGTCTGCCGCCGCCCCGCGCTGGATGCCTGATTCGAACGGCTTGATTGTCACCGTCGAAAGAAATGATACCGACCAATTACTACTTACCAATTACGAAGGCGTATGGCCTCGCGCCCTGACGACGGATACAGTCGGCGACCACTGGGATCCGCGCCCCTCGCCCGATGGCAAATTTATCCTCTTCAACCTGCGCCGCTTTGATGACTTGAATCGGCTCGACATCGTTTTACTGGAAATCGCCACAGGCAAACAAGTAACTTTGTACGGCAAGCCATCCACCCGCGCTTCTTCGGCAAAATGGTCGCCCGATGGCAAATGGGTTTCGTTCATCTCACAAGAAACGGGACGCGATGAGTTGTATCTCATCCAGCCCAACGGCGAGGGGCTGCGTCAATTGACCAAAGCGGGCGAGGATATTTTTCAGTACGAATGGTCGCCTTCGGGAAAGCAAATGCTGGTCGTGGTCAACAGGGGCGGCTCGTTTGAGTTGGAACTGCTCGACGTTGAATCGGGAACGATGTCCGCGTTGAGAAAAGACACGGGTGTTCACTCCAACCCGAATTGGGCGCAGGACGAGTCTTATATCACCTTCGAGTTTGAAAGTCCGCTCCTGCCACCCGATATTTATCGCATGGAACTTCCCAGCGGGCAGACGACGCAACTCACGTTTTCCAATCCGCCCGCGTTGCGGAGCAACAAAAAAGTCATGCCCGAAGTCGTCTCGTACAAGAGTTATGACGGGCTGGAAATCCCCGCGTTTTTATATCGTCCCGAAAAATCAAATGGCGCGGCGATTGTGTATCCGCACGGCGGACCCAAAGACCAGTACGGATTTTTCTGGGACGAACTGGCGCAATATTTCACGGCAAAGGGCTACACCTATCTTGCGCCGAATTATCGCGGCTCGACTGGTTATGGCATCGAGTTTGAACGCGCCAACTACAACGACTGGGGCGTCGGCGATACGCAAGACTGCCTGCACGCCGCCAAATACTTGCGGACGTTCAAGGAAATCAAGCCAGACCGCATCGGCATTGCGGGCGGAAGTTACGGCGGCTACATGACCATTGCCTCACTTTCACGTGATCCCGAATATCTGTTTGCTTGCGGCGTGGCGAAGTACGGTGACTCGAACCTGGTCAGTTCGTGGGCGCAGTGCGAAAAACGCCTGCGACTGTACACCGAAATCTTCCTCGGTCATCCCACAGATAACCTCGGCATTTATTTGAAAGGCTCCCCCATCACCGAAGCGAAGAACGTCCAAAAGCCTGTGCTGATTTTGCATGGCTTGCTTGATACGGTTGTCCCGCCCGAAGCCAGCGAGGAATGGGTTGAGGCGCTCAAATGTGAGGGTAAGACCTTTGAGTACAAGACCTACGACGACGAGCCGCACGGCTTCCTGCGCCGCGAGAATTTGTATGATGTGTACGAGCGGATGGAGCGGTTTTTGGATTGGTATCTTCTTCCGAAGTAGAAAGAGAGAAATAAAATGTCTAATACTAAATTGGCTACGCGCAAAACAGAGTTCTTTAATTACGATGAACTAACTTGGGATGTGGTGGCGGAACTGCCGCGCGATACGCCGCTTATCCTGCCACTTGGGACGGGCTACAACCTCGACCTGCTCGCCGACCAATTGGGACAGCCGTCCCGCGCGGGGCTTTTGCCGCCGTTCCCGTTTGGCTGGCGTGGCAGCGGACTGGAGGTCCCCGAATCCGTTTTTGTCCCGTACATCGTCAACCTGCTGGATAGCCTGCGCGACGACGGCTTTACCCGCGTGTATTGTCTCGCGCCGCAGGGATTTGACCCGCAATCGGGGCAACGTTTGGCGTTGAACGTTGAACGTTTGTTACAACCCCATATCTCGGCATATTCTCGGACCGCGTTTCTCCCGCCTGATTCGGAACGCGGCAAGGTAATTTTGATTCCCATCGGTCACACCGAGCAGCACGGCTTCCACCTCCCTCTCATGGTGGACACGGTCATTATTGATTCCATCGCCCAAGGAACAGCCGCCCAAGTGCCTACGCGCAGTTGGGCAATGCCCGTCATGCCTTACGGGGCTTCGACACATCGCTCGGCTTTTGCGGCGACC
>DYML01000191.1 GCA_020721605.1 Anaerolinea thermophila | reverse complement strand
GACTGTCCCGCAGCCCATTTAACCACGCCTTTACCATTTGTGGAACAATCACGGTCTACTCGGTGGATGTGGGGTATTATCGAACGGCATAATCTGCAAAAACGAAACTCAATCTTGGGAGACAAACATGCAAATAGATATTATCGGTGTGCCGATAGACCTCGGCGCAGATCGGCGCGGTGTAGACATGGGACCCAGCGCCATTCGCTATGCTCACCTGCAAAAAAAACTGCAAGAACTGGGCTGCACAGTTCAAGACCTGGGCAACGTGGAAGTGGCAATTGCCGAAATGTGCAAAATCACCGACCTCAAAATGAAATATATTGACTGTATCGAACCCATGTCGCGCCGCATTGCGGGCGCGGTTGCAACCTCGGTGCAGGCGGGGCATTTTCCGCTGGTGCTGGGCGGAGATCACAGCCTGTCCATTGGCTCTGTACGCGGCGCAGCGCGGGTCAAAAAAATCGGCGTGATCTGGATTGACGCACACCCCGATTTCAACACCGCCGAAACCACGCCCAGCGGCAACATTCACGGCATGTCGCTTGCCTTGCTTGCCGGCTTGGGCGACAAACGACTGGTGCAATTATGGGATGAAGCCGTACCCGTGATTGACCCCGCAAACATTGCCATTGTTGGCGCGCGGGACGTAGACAGCGGCGAAAAGGCAAACCTGCAAAAAACCGGCGCGCTGGTCATGGGCATGGAGCAAGTGGATCGTTACGGCATGGTGGCGGTCATCGAAAAAGCCATCGAGCGCGTCAGCCGCAACACAGATGGAATTTACCTCTCCCTCGACATGGACTCCCTCGACCCAGACCATGCCCCAGGGGTCGGCACGCCTGTTCCCGCCGGTCTCACCCAGCGCGAGGCGCATCTCGCCTGTGAAATGATTGCCGAAACGCGCAAACTCATTGGCATGGACCTGGTTGAAGTTAACCCCATCCTCGATGGGCAAAATAAAACAGCCGCGCTGGCAGTGGAATTTGCGCTCTCTGCTCTCGGACGCCGCATTTGGAATGGAAAATTATGAACCCAACTCTTCCCGATCTTGAAAGACTGGCGCTCGCCGCAGGCGACATCCTGCGTGAAGGGTACAGCAAGGAACATCAAATTAGTTACAAGGGCGTCATTGACCTTGTCACCGAAATTGACCACGCCTCTGAAGCCTATTTATTAAAGGAAATTCAAACGCACTTTCCGCAGAGCCATATTCTGGCAGAAGAAAGCGGCTCCATTCAGGGAGTCAATGAGGGGCTTTGGTACATTGACCCGCTGGACGGGACGGTTAATTACTCGCACCACATCCCTCTTTTTAGCGTTTCCATCGCCTATGCCTTTCAGGGCGTGGTTCTCCTCGGCGCAGTCTACGACCCCATGCGCAACGAACTCTTCAGCGCTGAGCGCGGCAAGGGCGCAACCCTCAATGGCAAACCCATTTTTGCATCTAAAACCACAGAACTGCAAAAAAGCCTGCTGGTGACGGGTTTCCCCTACGACACCTGGAATACAAAACTGGATAACTTTCGCAACTTTGAAAAACTGGCGAAAACCACGCAGGGCGTGCGCCGTATTGGCTCTGCCGCCCTCGATGGTTGTTATGTTGCCGCCGGACGTTTTGACGCCTTTTGGGAATTAACCCTCAGACCCTGGGATATTGCCGCCTGCGGCTTAATTGCCGAAGAAGCCGGCGCGCGCGTGACCGCCATAGACGGCAGCCCAGATTACATCTCCGCGCCGCAATCCATTCTCGCCGCCGCGCCAGGAATTTACGATCAAATGTACAACCAGTTGAAATAGGGCAGCCCAGCCCAAGGGAGTCAAACCGCCATGACCGCAAGTAATCTTATCCTCGTCACGGGCGCAACGGGCTATGTCGGCGGACGGCTGGTACCCAAACTGCTGGAAGCCGGCTACCGTGTGCGCTGCCTGGTGCGCGACCCCGCCCGTTTGCAGGGACGCCCCTGGCTGAAACAGGTTGAAGTGGTCTGTGCTGATGCGCTTGACGTGCTGGCGTTAATTCACGCCATGCAGGGCGTCTCGGCTGCCTACTATCTCATTCACGGAATGCAGGGCGGTAGAATGACTGCCGAGCGCGATTTGGCAGTAGCGCGGAACTTTGCCTCTGCCGCAGAAGCGGCGGGCATTGCCCGCATTCTTTATCTGGGCGAACTGGTTGATCCCGCCGCCAACCTTTCACCTTACTTGCGGGCGCGTCACGAAACAGGATATTGGCTGCGCCACAGCCCTGTGCCGGTTACGGAGTTCCGCGCCGGCATGATCGTTGGCTCTGGTTCGGCGCTATTTGAGATGGTTCGCCATTTAACCGAGCGCCAGCCTGTTCTCGCCTGCCCTGCCTGGTTCTTTTCCGAAGCGCAGCCCATTGCCATTCGAGACGTACTTTCCTACCTGGTGGCGGCGCTCGATTCGCCCGAAAGTATTGGGCGTGTGATTGAAATTGGCGGACCCACCCGCCTGACCTACGCCGACATGCTGCTGGAGTATGCAAAAGAGCGCGGCTTTAAGCGCCGCCTAATTCGCCTGCCCTTTTATGCAGTACGCCTTTCGGCGTACTGGGTTCACATGGTCACACCTGTTCACTGGCGGGTCGTTGCGCCGCTGATCGAAGGCTTGCGCGCCAGCCTGATTGTCCGCGATGAAACGGCGCATAAACTCTTCCCCCAAATTGAACCGCTTGACTTTCAAACCGCCGCCCACTTTGCGTTAAATAAAATTCAGCGCGACAACGTGGAAACCAGTTGGATGGACGCGCTGGTCACTGCCCAGGGCGATGTAAAACCGTATGTTTTTACAGTGGAAGATGGCATGTACGTTGAGCGGCGTCAGACCCTGCTTGACCTGCCCGCCGAGACGGTCTTTCGCGCCTACACCGGCATTGGCGGTGAGCGCGGCTGGATGTACATGGATTGGTCTTGGGCGCTGCGCGGCTGGATGGATAAAGCCATTGGCGGCGTGGGGCTGCGGCGCGGGCGGCGGCATCCCGATGAAATTCACACCGGCGAATCGCTTGACTTTTGGCGGGTGGAACTGGTTGAGCAAAACCACCTGATGCGCCTGCGCGCCGAAATGAAAGTGCCGGGCAAAGCCTGGCTTGAATTTATTTCGGAGCCGCAGTCTGACGGTAAAACCCTCTTCACGGTTTGCGCCTACTTCGAGCCGTTTGGTCTGCCCGGCTTTCTTTATTGGTACGCCATGTGGCCCTTCCACAGATTTATCTTTGACGGACTCACTCATCGCCTTGCTTCGCGCGCGCGCGTTTTGGGGCAGGCGCAGTAGACCAAAAATCGCGTCACCTTACAACAGAGATGCTTCGCCGCAGCGCGGCTTGGCATGACATATTTGAGATAACTTTTATTTATTGGTGAATTATGCAAAATCTCATCCTCGTTACAGGCGCTACCGGTTACATTGCCAGCCGACTCATTCCCCGATTATTAAACTCAAAATATCAAATCCGCGCCCTGGTGCGTGACCCGCAGCGGCTTGCCTGCCGCAGTTGGTTTCGTCATGTGGAGGTTGTGGCTGGCGATGTGATGAATTTGGCAAGTCTTGCGCCCGCGCTGATGGGCGTGGAAACCGCCTATTACCTGATCCACAACATGTCCAGCGGGCGCGGCTACACCGAGCGTGAGCTGGAAGGCGCGCGCAACTTTGCCCTGGCAGCAGAGCGCGCGGGCGTCAGGCACATTATCTACCTCGGCGGGCTTGCCGACCCCGAACAGCACATCGCCCCGCACATGCGATCACGGATCGAGACGGGCGTAGTTTTGAGGCAGGGCAAAGTTCCCGTAACCGAATTTCGCGCGGGGGTCATTGCCGGTTCGGGCAGCATCTCTTTTGAAATGATCCGCTTCACCACCGAGGCGTTTCCCATCGTCCCAGGTCCGATGTGGCTCAACAACAAATCCCAGCCGATTGCCGCCCAAAATGTGATTGATTACCTGCTTGCCGCGTTGGAAAACCCAAACGGGCGCGGCGCAGTTTTTGAAATTGGCGGTCCCGAAGTTACCTACTACAAAGACCTCATGTTGAAATATGCCCGCGCGCGCGGACTCCGCCGCAGCATGATTCTCCTGCCCTATGTTCCGCTCTGGCTGATGGCGTTTGGCGTCGGGGTGATGACCCCCGTTCCGCGCCCGATTGCCTATGCCCTCATCGGCGGGTTGTCGGCGGACAGCGTGGTCAAACATCCCGACGCCCTGCGGGTTTTCCCCGAAGTGCATTTGATTGACTTTGACCAGGCGGCACGCATGGCGCTGGATGAACTTTCGCCATTGCATGTTGAGCGGGTCTGGGGTGATGATGGGCAAATGGTTAAAACCATTAAACACGAAGGCTTTTTTGTTCATCACCGCCAAGCGCAGGTCAATACCACAGTGGAACAGATATTTCAGGCAATTGGAAATTTTTCCCAAAAAACCAATTGGAAGGTTGAAGTCCGCGAAGAAAATGAGCGCGTTCTTGTCCGCATAAAAAACCAAATTGGCGGGCAAGCGTGGATCGAGTGGCGCGTCACCCAAAACGCCGATTCGACCCGCCTGATTCAAACCGTTTTCTTCGCCCCGCGTGGGCTGCCAGGGTTTTTATACTGGTATCTGCTCTATCCGTTACGCGCCATTGTCTTTTATTGGCAGATCAAAAAGATTGTGCGCACTGCAAATTTTGCAAAAGAAATGCGCCGCTCCGCGTAAAGTTGCGGAAGGAAGTCACTTGACGCCCCTTCTCGCCTGCCATACAATACTTTTTCAAATTAATACGATCCAAAGCGGCGAAGCCGGTGAAAATCCGGCGCTGTCCCGCAACTGTGAGGCGTAGGTCACGTTTCAAACGTGACACTACCCAAGTCAGGTCGCCCGCTCTGGTCGGTTCCAACACACTCTCGTGGAAAGGAGGTGGAGGACGGCTACCCTCGGATTGCCTCTCCTACCTCCCCAGTCATCGGCTGGGGATTTTGATTCCTTGATTTTGTGTCATTGCGAGGAGCGTTCGCTGCGACAAAGTAATCTCCATTCAAAAGAAGATTGCTTCGCCCTTCGGGCTCGCAATGACAAATATACTTTAGGAGAAACCATGTTTCGTAAATCGCTTATTTTGACCTTGCTCCTCGCACTGCTGATTGCAGGCTGCGCCCCCGCCGTCACCCCGCCGCCTGCTCCCGCTGCGACGGAAGTTCCCGCCACCGAAGAAATCAAATTCACTGACGCCCTCGGGGACGAAATCGTTTTGACCGAAACGCCCCAGCGCATCGTCTCCCTCGCTCCATCCATCACCGAAATTTTGTTTGAAATCGGCGCGGGCGGACAAGTGGTCGGGCGTACCGATTATTGCAACTATCCCAAAGAAGCCCTCGCCCTGCCGAGCATCGGCGGCTTTTCTGCGGAAGCCATCAGCCTCGAAACCATCATCAGCCTCGAACCCGATTTGGTCATCGGCGGCTCCATCTATCAAGCGGAAGTCATCAAGGCTTTGACGGACGCGGGCGTTCCCGCCTTTGTCAGCCAGCCCGCAAACCTGGCGGAGATCAAAGACTCGCTTGGGTTAATTGGGAAAATCACAGGTCACGCGGACGAAGCCGCAGCCTCTGCCGATGAAATGCAAGCGCGGATTGACGCCGTGACCGAAGCCGTGTCCGCCGTTCCCGCCGACCAGCGCCCGACCGTCTTTTACGAAGTCTGGCACGAGCCGCTGATGTCAGCCAACGGCGTAACTGTCGTCGGCGAGTTGATTGACCTCGCGGGCGGAGTCAACATGTTTGCCGACCTGACTGACGAATATCCCACCGTCAGCGTCGAGCAGATTGTGGAAGTGGATCCGCAGTTTATCATCGGTCCCAGCAGCCACGGCGACCAGATGACCGCCGAAGTCATCGGGGCGCGCGAAGGCTGGGGCAACCTGTCCGCAGTCAAAAACAACGCCATCTACATCGTGGACGGCGACATCGTCTCGCACGCCAGCCCGCGCATCGTCATCGTGCTGGAAGAGTTCGC
>DYML01000190.1:4043-6010 GCA_020721605.1 Anaerolinea thermophila | reverse complement strand
GCCGCCACTTATATTGAAATGATGAAATATAATGTATCTTCCATTGTGAATGGGTTGAAGTAAAAAGTGAGAAGTAAGGGCGGCGCGGCACGAGTCGCCCTTACTGATGCTTATCAGAATGCCCCAAGTGTCGGCTTTTTAAAATTATAAATTGTAAAATTGAAAATCAAATGAATCCTCATCGTCTCGAAATTGAAAACATCAGCATTGGCTACGGCGACAAAATGATCATGCGGAACTTGAGTTTTCAAGTTCCGCATGGCGCGCGCGTGGCAGTCGTTGGTCCAAATGGCGCGGGAAAATCCACGCTGTTTAAAGCGCTGGTTGGAATTTTGCCCCTGCAAGGCGGGCAGATTTTTATTCACGGCGAAGCGCTTGGGGCGCACACCGACTGTGTGGCGTACGTTCCCCAGCGTGAAGATGTGGACTGGCGCTTTCCCGTTACCGTTAGTGACGTGGTGATGATGGGACGCTACGGGCAGATCGGCTGGTGGAGTAACCCGTCTAAAAACGATAAGCAGATTGTTCGCACGAGCATGGAGCAAATGGGAATTGCCGACCTGGCAGAGCAGTCCATTGGGCAACTCTCCGGCGGGCAGCAGCAGCGCGCCTTCCTTGCCCGCGCTCTGGCGCAAGAGCCGCACATTCTTTTGATGGACGAACCCTTTACAGGGGTGGACGCCACCACGCAGGAAGTGACCTTTGGCTTGCTCGACCATCTGCGCGAGAAGCAAGTGACCACTCTCATTTCCACGCATGACCTTAATCTTGCCGCCTCGCGCTTTGATCATGTGTTGTTGATTAATCATCGCCTGATTGCGTTTGGTGCGCCGTATCAGGTTTTCACCAAAGAACATCTTGCCAGCGCGTTTGGCAATTCGTTGCTGGTGATGGAAAATGGCATGATGCTGGTTGATGAGTGCTGCTCTTAGGGCTTATTGGTGTGGCTATTGTGATGGGCTGCAAAAGAAACGATGGTAAATCTAAAATCCAAAATCCAAAATCCAAAATCCAATGACTTTTCTTCTTGAGCCGCTTACTTATCAATTTATGCAGCGCGGGCTTGCCGCCTCGGTCATCGTGGGGGTGCTGTGCGCTGTGATGGGGACGTATGTTGTCTTGCGCGGCATGGCTTTTTTAGGCGACGCCATGGCGCACGCCATTTTACCTGGGGTGGCAATTGCTTATTTGGTGCAAGGTGACCTGTTGATTGGCGCGGGCGTGGCGGCGGTGGTGGTTGCTCTGAGCATTGGCTTCTTTACAAAAGAAGGCGCGGTGAAAGAGGATACCGCCATCGGCATTTTATTTGCGGCGGCGCTCTCGCTGGGCGTGGCGTTGATCAGTTCCATGCAAACCTACGCGGTGGATTTGAGTCACATCCTCTTCGGCGACGTGCTGGGAGTCAGCCCTGCCGACCTGTGGCTGATTGGCAGTTTGAGCCTTGCCATTCTGCTGACGGTTGCCCTCTTCTTCAAACAGTTTCTTGTCATCTCCTTTGACCCCGTTCTCGCCGCCACCTTGCGCCTGCCCGCCGAACTGCTGCGGAACCTCATGCTGGTGCTGCTCGCATTGACGGTGGTTGTCTCGCTGCAAACGGTGGGAGTCAGCCTTGCCGCCGCCATGCTCGTCACGCCCGCCGCAACCGCGTATCTGCTCACCCGCCGCCTGCTGCCGATGATGCTGGTTTCCGCTGCGATTGGCGGGTTGTCATCCGTCATTGGGCTGTACCTCAGTTATTATTTGAACATTGTTTCAGGCTCCACCATCGTGCTGACGGCTACGGCGTTTTTTCTGCTGGCGTTTTTATGGAAGAGAATGAAGCAGGCATAAACGATGGCAAAACAGACCTCGAAGTTTGCCGGTCTGTTTTTTTGTTAGAATACAGCCCATGCGAAACAAAACCATTCTTGCCTTTTTTCTTTTGACATTTTTTCTTTCGGCTTGCTCGTCTCCCAGTTCCGCGCCAA
>DYML01000190.1:2011-3943 GCA_020721605.1 Anaerolinea thermophila | reverse complement strand
TGGTTTACGACGCCGCTGACTACGAGGTCAATCTCAGGTTCGCCGACCCCGCCACCGCGCCGATTGTCGCCGCCAGCGGAGTTCCCGAAGCGGGGGACGGATTCACCCGCTACACCATCACAGCCGCCCGCACCTTCGCCCTTGCCGCCAGCCGCGAATTTCAAGTCTCCAGTTTGATGGTCGGCGATGTGACGGTCTCCAGTTATTATTTTCCGTTCAGCGAGCAGGGCGGACAAGCCGCCTTGCAAGCCAGCGCCGAGGCGGTGAGCGTGTACAGCAATCGCTACGGGGCGTATCCGCACAAGACGCTTTCGCTGGTGATGGGTGACTTCAACGACGGCATGGAATATTCAGCCTTCTTTTATCTCAGCCGCGATTTTTACAGCCTGTACGACGGCACGCCCGCCAACTACCTGACCTTCGTTGCGGTGCATGAAACTTCTCATCAATGGTGGTTTGAGCAGGTCGGCAACGACCAAGCCGAGCAGCCCTGGATTGACGAATCGCTCGCCACTTATTCTGAACGTGTATATTATGAAAACATCCACCCTGACCTCATCAATTGGTGGTGGTCGTACCGCATTGATTTTTACAAGCCGCAGGGCTTTGTGGATATTCCCATTTACGACGGGCTGGGATTCCGTCCCTACACCAACGCGGCATATTTTCAAGGAGCGCACTTTCTCGAAGAACTGCGCGCGCGCATTGGCGATGAAGCATTCTTCGCCTTCCTTCAAGATTACCTCGCGCAGAGTCGCGGCAAAATTGTCACCGCCAACGACTTCTTCCGCATTCTCAAAGAACACACCAGCACAGATTACTCCGACATCGTGCGCCAGTATTTTCAAAATATTTATTAATGAGCAAACCCCAATTTTCACGCGCCACGCAACACGCAACACGTTGTAAGTATTTCGTGTTGCGTATTCCGTTTTACTTTTTACTTCTCACGCTCCTCGCCTCATGCGCCACCCCCACGCCGCAAGTCTTTCCCACTTTTATTTTAGTCACGCAAGACCCCAACGCCTCGCCGACGGCAACGCCTTTTCAACCATCGGGCGAAGTGAATACCCCGCTGCCGACTTTCACCGCCTCGCTGATTCCATCTGAAACTGCGACGGTTACCCTCACGCCGCCGCCCACGCAGACATTGACTCCGCTTCCCGCTTCGCCCACGCCGACAACTGTTCCAGTCACGACAGCAGTTCCCCAGCCTGTGACTCCCTCGCGCACAAATTACATCCTCGCCGCAACTTTGGATTTTGACGCGCACACGCTGGACGTGGACGAGACCATCCGCTATTACAACACAACGGGCGTGGCGCTCTCGGATATTGTGTTATCCGTCCAGCCCAACCGCTACGGCGGAGCATTTTCCCTGCTGGCAGTTTTTCAGGATGATGTTGTGCTGACCTCCTACTCGCTCAACGACCAACGCCTCACGCTGACTCTGCCGCAACCGCTCCAGCCCAACGCCGCCACCACGTTGGGGATTAAGTTCAAACTCAACATTCCCGCCAAAGCCAACGAAGGACTCTTCGGCTACGATTTCAACCAGACTGATTTGGTGGACTGGTATCCCTTCGTCGTCCCGTATGCGGGCGGATGGGTCTTGCACGACCCCATGCCCTTCGGCGAACATCTGGTTTACGATGTGTCGGATATTGAACTCAACCTGAAAACTGGCGCGGATGTGGTGGTCGCCGCCAGCGCGCCCGCCGAACCCAACGGCGAGTGGACTCGCTATCGGCTGTACGGCGCGCGCACGTTCACCCTCTCAGCCAGTGATGAATTCCTCGTGGCAGAATCAGCCGTCGGGTCGGTCAAAATCCGCTCGTATTATTTCGATGGGTACAAAGCCGCAGGCGAAGGAATCCTGTACGCGGCGGTTCAAGCAGTCAGCATTTATTCCATCAAATTTGCGCCGTATCC
>DYML01000190.1:0-1911 GCA_020721605.1 Anaerolinea thermophila | reverse complement strand
CTGCCTGCACTGCCCAAACGAGCGCGCCAATGAGAGCAATCGTCCAGACCACCGCGAAGATTTTCTGGGCGGCGATGTTCTCAGGGAAGAATAATTGTCCCCAAGTGTATTGTTCCAGAATGCGGGTGTTCTCGCCGAAGGCTTTGTGCGCTTCGTAGAACAGGGTGTAGGGCAGGTAGCCAATGGCAAAGCCAATGAAACCAATCAGGGTGTTGGTGTAGCCCAAGCCCAGCCGCATGTACGAGCGGATTTCACAGCCAATCAACGTGACCGCGCCCGCGCCGAGCAGGAAACCGCCCAGCATGGAAGCCCAGGTCAGTTGGTTCTTGAACTCGGACTGGAAGCCCAGTTTGACATCGAACATGACCCACGCGCCCACGGCGAATACGCCCGTCAGCACGATGGAAGCCAGAAGACCTTGCAGGGGCAGCAGACCCTTGAAGAGGGTGCGGGTGATGGCGGGAATGCCCATCTTGGCAAAACGTTCTTCATCATGTTTGAATAATTGAGCCGCTTCGACAGAAACGAGGGCGCATTCCGTGCCAAAGCCCGACTTGCCCATTGCAAAACCGCCAATGATGCCCGCGCCCAAACTAATCCACATGAAGGCGGCGCCAGAGTTGGGAATGCTGTGCTTGGAGTCGGGGCTGAAGAAGTAGAACACGGCGGGGACAATGAACAGGACAAGATAGACCAATCCCACCCAACGCCAGGGGTCAGTCCACGGGTTATAATTGGCGTCGTAGGTAAAGCCATCCGCCAGCAGTTTCTTTTCCTTCGCCATCTTGACGTAGGATTTTGTTTCCTGGTGTTTGAAGAATTCGCCGAAGCCGTACTTCGCCATCAGGAAGAACGCCGTCAGACCGCCGATGGACATGAAGATAATGACCACCGTAGATTTAATGGTCATCAGCGGAACGCCGCCCAGCAAGTGATTGAGCGTGCAGCCGTCCGCGAGACGGGTTCCGTAACTGAACAATGCGCCGCCGAACAACGAGAGCAGCAACATCTTGGAGCTGTACTTGACCCAGGAGCGGGATTCTTTTTCCGCGAGGGCGACCAGCAAACCGCCAATTATCATGCCGATAATCGGACCCCAGGTATCCACCTTGAAGGCGCTGCCGTACAAGCCATCTTCAAGCCCAAAGGTTTTGCCGCCCCACCAAAAGACCTCGATGGCGCGGAACATGCCGCCCAGATTGGTGGTGACGGTAATCGGGTTGCTGGCAAGCCCCTTGCCCTCTGCAATGGATTTGGCATAGCCCGCAATCATAAAGATGATTTGCGCCACGCCGAACCCAATGCCCGCCCAAAAGAACGACCATTGCTTTGTAAAAAATCTGTTCATTCTGCTTCCTCCGAAATATAAAAATAGGTTACGTTAGTTTATAACGACTGAGGTTTTCAAACAAGAACGCTTTACTTATGCAGGACATTAGCGAAAGGTTATACCCATGTTGAGTTTGCACAAACTCGAAATATTTTTGGCGGTGGCGCAGGAGGGGAAAATAAGCCGCGCGGCGGAGCGCCTGTTTATGACACAGGCGGCAGTCAGTCAGCACATCCACGACCTTGAAGCCAGTTTGGGCGTGGCGCTCTTCTCGCGCCACTCGCAAGGGGTTATCTTGACGGCGGCAGGCGAGACCCTGCTGGGTTACGCCAAAAACATCGTCTGGACGATTGCCGCCGCCGAAAACGCCGTGACGCAGGTGAAAAATCTCAAAGATGGAAAATTGGAAATCGGGCTGACTCCCGCCGCCGCGTCTTTGCTTTTTCCTGATTGGCTGCGCGGACTCCATGAACAATTCCCTGCCATTAAAGTTTCAGCGCAGACCAATATCACACCCGCGCTGGAGCAGGCGCTTTTGGAAAAGCAAATTGATCTGGCTTTTGTGGAAGGAGAAATTCAGT
>DYML01000189.1 GCA_020721605.1 Anaerolinea thermophila | reverse complement strand
CCATCGAGGGATGATATTCGAATCCCGCCCTCTCCGCTGATGAATGCCCCTCTTTGTGAGGGGCTTTTTTTTTTTGAGGTTCGTGCGCCCCATCGAGGGATGGTATTCGAATCCCGCCCTCTCCGCTGATGAATGCCCCTCTTTGTGAAGGGCTTTTTTTTTGAGGTTCGTGCGCCCCATCGAGGGATGATATTCGAATCCCGCCCTCTCCGCTGATGAATGCCCCTCTTTGTGAGGGGCTTTTTTTTGAGGTTCGTGCGCCCCATCGAGGGATGGTATTCGAACATGGTATTTTGCGGAATCTGCTACGGTTCTCCCTTAAAATATTCCACAGTAGACTGCCCTTCCTGATTAATACCCTCACGAGAAATTACCTTCCAGACTGTTAAAAAGATAATCTTTAAGTCCAACCACAAGGACCAATGATCCACATACCAAACATCCATTTTAAAACGAGCAGACCAATCTACGGCATTTCTGCCGTTAACTTGCGCCCAGCCCGTTAAGCCGGGAACAGCATCATGGCGGCGCGCCTGTTCGGGTGAATAAAGCGTCAGGTACTCCATCAACAGCGGGCGGGGACCGACAAAACTCATTTCACCGCGCAGAATATTGAAGAGTTCGGGCAATTCATCCAAAGAAAGCGAGCGGAGCAAACGCCCAAAGCGAGTGATTCGCTCAGAATCAGGGAGCGGATTCCCGTTCCTGTCCGTGGCGTTCTGCATCGAGCGAAATTTGTAAATAAAGAATGGGCGTCCTTTGTAACCCGGTCTCCGCTGTTTAAAGAGGATCGGAGTCCCCAGAAAAATATAAACCAGGATCGCCGTCACAAAAATAACGGGCGAAAGAATGATGAACGCAAAGAACAAAAAAAGAAGGTCAAACAAACGCTTGCAAAAAGGCATGGCTGTATTTTACCCTCTCCACACAGGACCCTAAAGGTTTTTTGAAACGCATCTCTTGGTTTGCAATTCCCCAAGTGCGGCAGGAGATTGCATCGTACCCGCAACCAACCGCTTCACGTCATGCAAAAAGTTACTCACTCCTGGCTAAAACAACCTTAAGGTCTGGCAATTTATGGTATATTTTAAGCAGGAGATATTGCGATGAATGAGCGAATCCTAATTATTGAAGATGATCAGGCAATTCTAAAATTATTACAACGCGGTTTAACCTATGAAGGCTACACGGTAGATACTGCCATAGATGGACGCATGGGCTTAATTGCTGCGCGTGACCACACCCCCGATCTGGTTGTTTTAGATTGGATGCTGCCCGGCATGGACGGTCTGGAAGTGTGTCATCGCCTGCGAACCGGCGGTTCGATCCCAATTCTGATGCTGACGGCAAAAGATACCGTGCAAGACCGCATTCAGGGGCTAGACGCGGGCGCAGACGACTACATGGTTAAGCCATTCAATTTAGATGAGTTGCTGGCGCGCGTGCGCGCGCTTTTGCGCCGTACCCAACCAGAACGCATTCCCGTGCTAAAGTTTGCAGACCTCTCGTTGGATACCGGCTCACGCCAGGCAGCGCGCGGCTCTCGAGTTGTAGCGCTAACCGCCAAAGAATATGAACTACTGGAGTTATTTCTGCGCCACCCCAAGCAAGTGCTCACCCGCGAAGTCATCTTTGATCGTGTTTGGGGATACGATTTTGGCGGTGAAAGCAATGTGCTGGAAGTTTATATTCGATACCTGCGCCAAAAACTGGAAGGCGAGGGTGAAATTCGGCTCATTCATACCGTGCGCGGTGTGGGCTATGTAATGAGGGAAAACCCGTAGTTCAATTCAAACCGCAAATCTAAAATTGTAAATTTCAATGTCTTTGCGCCTCCGCCTAACTTTATTGTATTCAACATTTATGGGGGGAATTTTGCTGATCTTCGGCGCGGCGGTCTATATTCTTGTAAATGTTATTTTGCTCAACCAAGTAGACAGCCTGCTGGCAGACGTAGTGCTGGACATTACGCAAGTGACTCAGGTAAACTCCGCCGGCGAGTTAAGCTTAATCAGCCTGCCTCCGCTGGATATGACCGCCAGCGCCTATGTGCAGGTCTGGAGCCCATCGGGGAAAATTATTGCAACTTCACCCAGTATTGGTGCATTAAGCAAACCCCTAGACTCTGTGGGGCTTCAAACAGGTCTTGCCATTTATAAAAACTCCTACCTAAATGGGGCGCATCTGCGCGTTTTAAGCGTGCCGCTAAAAGTAAGCGGGCGAATGGTTGGCACTTTACAAGTTGGCTCAAGCCTAAGCGTGGTAGATGCCACACAGGGCAAACTGCTCTCCCTCATGGCGTTAATTGCCGTGATCGCAGTTTTGATGGCAGGGGTCGGCTCTTGGGTAGTGCTGGGACGCGCCCTCTCGCCCCTGGAAGACATCACCGAAACCGTAGACCAGATCAACCACGCAGACGATCTTTCACGGCGCATTCCCTATCAAGAACAAACTGAAGATGAAATTGGCAACCTGGTGATCTCGTTCAACCAAACATTGGAACGCTTGGAAACGCTCTTTACCTCACAACAAAGATTCCTGGCAGATGTCAGCCACGAACTACGCACCCCGCTAACGGTTATTAAAGGCAATGTGGATTTAATCCGCCGTATGAAACAGGCAGATGAAGAATCGCTCGAAAGCATAGACGAAGAAGCAGGCAGGCTCACCCGCCTGGTGGGCGGGCTGTTAATGCTCGCCCAGGCGGAATCGGGCAAATTAACACTCATCTTTAATCCCGTAGAATTAGACCTGCTCTTCACCGAAGTCTTTACCGAAATGTGCGTGCTGGCAGGCAGCAAGGTGCATGTTCATCTAAACGAGATTGATCAAGTGATGGTGAATGGAGACCGCGACCGCTTAAAACAGGTCTTGCTAAACTTAATTGCCAATGCAATTCAATACACCCCGCAAGGCGGAGATGTATTCTTAAGCATGGCAAAAATTGGCGCGCAGGTGCGCATCATCATCCGAGATACCGGACCTGGAATTCCCGCCGAAGATTTACCCCACATCTTCGACCGTTTCTACCGCGCCGAAAAATCACGCACCCGCTCCACCTCCAGCGGATTCGGACTCGGCTTATCCATTGCCCAGTGGATTGTGGAACATCACGGCGGGCAAATTAAAGTCGAATCCAAAGAGGGCAAGGGGACAACCTTTGTCATTTGGCTGGGAATTATAAAATAACAGAGCATTGATTCGCTACGGCAGTCCAATTCTTTGGCTTGCCTGACGGCATAAACTAACCCCATATTTTTCATACCAGTCATTTAATGCGGCGCTGAAAGAAATTCCGCTGCGGGCATCGGCATAAATGGGAGCGCCGTACTGAATGTACCTTTTTGTCTGCGCAGACCATGTCCCCTCGGCGCGCGAGAGAATACCAATGCCGCCGTTATAACCAGCCATTGCCAAACGCGCATCTCCTCCGCCAGTTGCCAGCGACTTCGATAAGTAGGCAAGCCCGCGAGCGGCATTGGTATCTGGCTGATAGGGATCATCCACCGCATAAAAGTGAAACGGCATCACCTGAAAAAGCCCCATCGCACCCGCGCTGGATACGGCACGAGGGTCGCCGCAAGATTCGATCTGCATAATGGTGGCAACCAGGTTCGGGTCTAGTTGCGAAGCAGCCGCCCATTTCGCGATCGAATCTGCCCAGTAGCGAACTTCAGCCCGAAAAATAGGGGAAATGCCCGCCACAGATGCAGGCTGAATAGAAACAGACGGCAGGGGGTTGGTCTGCCAGGCAAGAGAGGCAAGCAAAGCGCTCATTAAAATCACTGCCAGGGGAATTACCATAAAACCAGACAAACCGCCGCTGCCTTCTTCATACTCAGCGGCAGCGGCTTGCCAGTCTTCTAAATCATTGGGGCGAGCGCGGGACATGTGATGGTCTCCATTTTGGGTCTGCAAGGGACCCGGCTCGAATCATTTTATAAGTTGCCAAAAGATAATCACTTTGCAATACTGGCAGCGCGCCCAACATTAAGCGTCGTAATGGGTGGAGTTTTCAGCAACGCTGCGCGCACCGTAAGATACGGGGTGATAGGTTGGCTCTGGCGGAACAAATGACGTTTGCTGAGATGGCGCGGGTTTGGGCGCAGGGCGAAAATTTGCAGCATTTGCATTGACGTGATTCGCTGGGCGCGCAATTTGCGAAGCGGGACGCAGCACGGGCTGATTGACAGGCTGGTTGACGGGTCGCGGCGCCTGATAACTGGAAGCAGGGCGGCTTTGCGGTTGAGGTGTGTTGTACGGGCGCTGAGTTTGCGGCGGCTGTTGATATTGAGTTTTATAGGGTTCGTGCTGTTGCGCCGTAGTAAAAAGACGGTCACCTGCCAGTGAGAAAGTGCCAATAATAAGCAGGCGCACGAGCCAAACCATCACCGCAATAAAAATAGGAACGACTTTAATTAGGGTGGCGCCGCTCATCACCTGGCTGTTTTGCAAATTTCCATTGCTAACAATGGCAACCGAAACTCCCCACCAGGTTAATGTGGCATTGAAACCTGCCGCCAAGAGCCATGCGCCAAAAAGATAGTAGACTTCGGCTGGTTCGTCACGCCCCTGTTCGGGAGTGAAGATGCGGGCAATGCCGGCAAAGTCAATCCCGCAGAAGGCGATGGCTAATACAGTAGACCACCTTATGCCGGCAAAAGTTAAGTCGCCAAGCATATCGTGCAGGGCAAATTGGGTGGTGCTGAAGTTGAAGATTTCAAAGGATAAAAGCGCGCCGATAATCATTGCGCCCCAGGTTGCGCCGCGATTAAATTGACGGTTTTGAGTTAAGTTATGCCAGGCAAATTTCATGCCATCCACAAGCGGGTTACGGTATTGAGCCATTTCGACCTCCAGTTTAGTTAGGTAGGTCGAATTATAGAACACTTGTTCTGTATGTCAAGGGTTTTATGTGAAAGGCACAAGGTTGCAACAAAGATACCCGTTGCGTCCCTCGCGCCATTTTATGTACTTTATGGCGAAGAAATCTACCCCACTACGCGAATTTCACGCGGCATGTCGCTCAAACTTTCCGCGCCGCTTTCGGTGATGAGCATGTTATCTTCCACGCGCACGCCGTTGCGCTCTGTCAGATAAATGCCAGGCTCAACGGTGTATGCCATGCCAACTTCCAACAGTTGCAGGTTGTCGCCGCGCATGTAAGGGTCTTCATGCGCTTCCATGCCAATGCCGTGTCCCGTGCGATGGTTGAAATATTTTCCATAGCCTGATTTTTCGATCACGGTGCGCGCGGCAATATCCACTGCGGCACAGGGAATGCCAGCCTTGCCCACGGCGCGCCCTGCGGCATTGGCTTCCTGCACGATCTTGTGAATCTTCTGGCACTCGGCATCCACCTCACCCACCGCGAAGGTGCGCGTCAGGTCTGAGATGTAGCCGCCATACGCTGCGCCCCAATCTACCACCAGCAGATCGCCCACTTGCAGTTTTCTTTCAGACGGTGAAGCGTGTGGATTTGCGGCATTCGGTCCGCCGGAGACAATGGGCGAAAAAGGAAGTTCGGCATCGGAGCCATGTTTAAATAATTGAATCATTAATTCGCCCGCCAGTTCACGCTCGGTCATGCCGATCTTAATCAGCGGGATAACGGCTTCGAGGGCATCTTGCGCGATCTTCACGGCGCGGCGCATGGCATCCACTTCGGCTTTATCCTTCTTCAAGCGCAAGCAGGATAATACCTGACTGGCATCGGGAAATTCCGATTCGGGTGCGGCTGATTTTGCATAATTGAATTCATGCAGGCGCAGTTGACGCGGCTCGACCCCGATGCGCTTTCCGTCCACGCCCAGGGCTTGGGCAGCCTTCCGAAAGGCATCATCCCACTCTGACGGATTTTCGCCATAGGCGATGGCTTGCACTTTGTAGGGAAATAAATCCACTTTGGGCAGTTCCAGTTCGGGCAGCACCAGCACAGGGTCTTTACCTGGAACAATAAATAAAACAACGGGACGCTCCATCAGATGAAATTGCACGCCGGTGAGATATGTCAGCGTAGGACCAGGATTCAGGATAACCGCATCCAGTTTTGAGTTAAGCAGCGAAGCGGTGAGGGCGTTTAGTCGCGCAAGGGTCATGTGAGTCTCCTA
>DYML01000188.1 GCA_020721605.1 Anaerolinea thermophila | reverse complement strand
TTCGTGAAGGCGGTTTGACCGTTGGCGCGGGTGTCGTAACCAAGATCATTTAGTATATAGAAAGCAAGGGCTTAAAATGGCTTCAAAAAAGAAAGATGTCCGTCCGGTAATTACGTTACAATGCAACGAATGCAAAGAACGCAATTACACCACCGAGAAAAATCGTCGTAATGATCCCAATCGGCTGGAATTCAACAAATATTGTTCGCGTTGTCGTAAACATACCCCGCACCGCGAAACCAAATAGTTTGTACTGGTGGGGTTCGCCCCACCTTATATAGGCCAGTAGCTCAATTGGCAGAGTCCTCGTCTCCAACACGAGTGGTTGTGGGTTCAAGTCCTACCTGGCCTGCCTGTGGCAAACGCCGCGTTACGCGGCGTTTTAGCCGTAAATTAGAGAAGGAGCATTCCTTTGGCAGATAAAGAAAAGAAAGTCAAAGTTAGCGAAAATGTCGTTCAACGTTATTTTCGTGAGACATCGGGTGAACTCCGCAAGGTTAATTGGCCTACCTGGCCCGAAGCTAAGCGTCTTACCGGGCTTGTTTTGTTGGTGATGTTAGTTGTGGGTGTTTTTCTTGCAGGCGTGGACTACCTATCGAGTGCGTTGATCAATTTGGTGTTAGGTATCTAAGAGTGAATTGAGGATCTGATGGATTTACCGGAATCGCAAGAGAAAATTGAGCAGGAACCGACTGATAAAGAAACCGAGGAGCAGCCTGCTCCTGCGGATGTTGTCGCTTCGGATTCTTCGAGAGGCTCAAGACTCCCCCGGAAGAAATCTGTTGCTCGCTCTGAAACGCAAATTCCTGATGACCTGCCGCATGTTGAGGTCGCAGTCGAAGGTCCTGCGTGGTATGTAATTCACTGCTATTCAGGCTATGAAAATAAAGTGCGCCATAATCTTGAGCAAAGAATTGAGACTATGGGCATGAAAGACCAAATCTTTGATGTCTTAATTCCTATGCAGGAAGAATTGGAAATTAAAGACGGAAAGCGCCGCAAAGTTGAACGCCATATTTTCCCTGGCTATGTATTGGTAAAACTGGCGCTTTCTGAAGAATCCTGGTATGTGGTTCGCAATACTCCTGGTGTGACAGGCTTTGTTGGGATGGGCAATAGCCCCACTCCATTGCGTCCTGAGGAATTTGCACAGATTGTGAAACGAACCGAAGCCGAATCTCCAACTGTTAAAGTTACTTATAAAGTGGGCGAGCGCGTGCGTATTGTAGACGGACCGTTTAACGACTTTCGCGGTATGGTTGCAGAGATTGACATGGAACGCACAAAAGTACGCGTGATGGTCAGTTTCTTTGGACGAGAAACTCCTGTGGAATTAGATTTCTTACAGGTTGAAAAAGCATAAGCAGAAAAATATATTCAGACAGTAACAGATCTTAAACAAATCTGATGCGGTGGGAGGGTCTCCCAAATGACCCGCTAAAACCACGAAGGAGTTAATATAAAATGGCAAAGAAACTAAAAGCAATTGTACGTCTTCAGTTAGAGGCAGGTAAGGCGAACCCAGCGCCTCCTGTCGGTCCTGCATTGGCAAGTCATGGTATTAATATCATGGCATTCTGCAAGGAATATAACGCACGCACATCCAACCGCCCGGGTGAGGTTTTGCCTGCTGAAATCACTATTTATACCGACGGTTCCTTTACTTTTGTGCTTCGCACTTCGCCCGCCGCCGTTTTGCTTCGCAAAGCAGCCAAGGTAGAAAAAGGTTCTGGCGTTCCCAACAAAGACAAGGTTGGCAAAGTGACTCGCGCTCAGGTGAAGGAAATCGCTGAATTGAAGATGAAAGACCTAAACGCGATTGACATGGAAGGCGCAATGAAGCAGATTGAAGGCACAGCCCGCTCCATGGGTATCACAATCACCGAATAAATTTGTGGGAGGATGGCTGCGGCTGTCCGTTTGAACCACGGAGGATAAAATGGCTAAACACGGAAAGAAGTATACGGCGGCGCTCGCCAAAGTTGATGTTGATAAAGTATATTCGGCTCATGAAGCCGTTGCCCTTGCGAAGGAAACTTCCTTTACTAAATTTGATGCAACCATTGAAGTTCACATGAACACCACGCTCGACTCGCGTCAGGCGGATCAACAACTGCGTGATGTAGTTGTACTGCCTCATGGTCTGGGAAAGACCGTGCGCGTGCTTGTCTTCGCCCAAGGCGAAGGCGCTGTTGCCGCACGCGCGGCTGGCGCAGACCTTGTTGCCGACGATGATGAAACAATGAAAAAAATTGAAGGTGGTATGCTTGATTTTGATGTTGCCATTGCCACCCCTGACGCGATGGGCAAGGTTGGTCGTTTGGGTCGCGTGCTTGGACCTCGTGGTCTTATGCCCAACCCGAAGGCTGGTACTGTTGTTGGCGCCTCCGATATGGAGCGCGCTATCAAAGAAGCAAAGGCGGGTCGTGTCGAATTTCGTCTTGATAAGACGAATAATATCCATGTTTCCGTTGGCAAGGTTTCATTTGATGTTAATAAACTGGTCGAAAACTACGCCGCTTTGGTTGACGCAATCAATAAATCCCGACCATCAGGCGCCAAGGGTAATTTTGTCAGGCGCATCACCATTGCTTCGACGATGGGACCTGGCATAAAAGCCGATCCAAATGAACACATTGAAGGTGCCGAGTAACCCTACTCGTTTATCCCTAAAACCACTTCGCCCATGAAGGCGGGTGTCCCATGATTGGGACTTAATTTCCTGCTCAGGTGGAGACTCATAGCAAATTGCAGCGCGCAAGCGCTGATTCCCTCCAGGGATTTCCCCATACCGGGGCTGCGAAAAGTCTTTGCCTGTGTAAGTGGCAAAGACTTTTTAACAGAAAGGAGGTGAATACCCTTTGGCAATTTCTAAACAACGCAAGGAAGAAGTGCAGGCTCAGTACGCAGATTGGGTCAATCGCAGTGAAGCCGTAATTCTTGTAGAATACAGTGGCGCAAAAATGAAGTCTATTGATGCGATCCGCGCCAAGATTCGTGAAACTGGCGGTGAGTTCCATATCGTCAAGAATACGCTTGCCCGTCGCGTCTTTGCAGAGAATGGCATGGACATCCCTGCTGATTATCTCGTAAAATCCACGGCTGTCTTGTTCGCATTCAAAGACCCTGCATCCTCGGCGAAAGCATTGACCGAATCTACAAAAGGCAATGAGTTCGTTAAAGTGAAGGGCGGTTTGATGGGCGGAAAAGCCCTCAGCGCGGCTCAGGTCAAAATGCTTTCCGAGATGCCCCCGTTGCCCGTTATGCGTGCAACATTGCTGGGTGTTTTGCAGGCTCCTGCCGGCAAACTCGTCCGCACACTGGCGGAACCCGCGCGCGGTCTGGCGGCTGTTATCAAAGCCCACGCGGAGCAAGCCCCCGCAGCCGCATAATTTTGTGGGTACGCGCCCTGCGTATCCAAATAAATACTTAAACTATATGATTACCTAGCAAGGAGTGCTAAACAATGTCTGAAAAGCTCGCAAAACTCGTGGAAGAACTTTCCACCCTTTCCGTCCTTGAGGCGGCTGATTTGGTCAAAATGCTCGAAGAGAAGTGGGGCGTTTCTGCCGCCGCTCCCGTAGCAATGGCTGCCGCTGCCGCCGTTGCCGCCGAGCCTGTCGAAGAGAAGACTGAGTTTGATGTCGTCATCAAAGACCCAGGCGCCAAGAAGATTGATGTGATTAAAGTCATTCGTCAATTGACCAGCCTCGGACTCGGCGAAGCCAAAGCCCTCGCTGAAACCGCTGGTGGAAAAATTCTCACCGGTGTTGGTAAAGATGCCGCTGCGGACGCCAAGAAGAAACTTGACGAAGCCGGCGCGAACATCGTTATCGAGTAATTCATTTTTGGCAATAAAAAAAGACGACTCGCAAGAGTCGTCTTTTTTTATTGCCATTTTTAGTTATATCGTTCTACTTTGCGGATGACCATGACCACTTTTCCTTTGATTTCCAGCGCTTCGCTTTTGTCTATGTAGATTGGCTGCATGGTGGGGTTGGCGGGCTGTAGGCGGTATTTGTCTTTTTCTTTGAAGAAAAATTTAAGGGTGGTCTCGTTGCGGTCCGATAGCCAGACGGCTACCATGTCTCCATTGCGGGCTTCTTGAGTTGGTTTTAGAATGACGATGTCGCCGTCATTAACCATCGCGTCAATCATGGATTCCCCTTGTACTTTGAGCGCAAACAGGTCTTTGCCTTTTTCTTTGGTGGGCATGAGGGATATTGCAACTTCAATGGAATCTTCCGGGGTAAAGGCGTTGAAATCGGACGATGGAATGGGGATGGGTTCGCCGGCTTGAATCACGCCGTACATGGGTACGCGGAATATGTCTCCAAGAGGGGTGGGGACAGTTAACCGCAGCCCGCGTGAAATTTTTCGGTCGCGTTCTATGTTGCCTGATTTTTCAAGTTGGTCGAGGTAATAATTTACCACCGAGGTTGACGAAATATCACAACTCTCGCCGATTTCTCGAATTGAGGGCGGATGCTTGTGTTCACGTTGGTAACTTGCGATGAAATCAAGGATTTTCTGGTGGCGCTCGCCCAGACCTTTACTTTTTCGAACCATCATCATTTAAGCCTCCTGCCAGCACAGCCGGCACCTACGAGCATTATTCGCTCATTTGTGCTACGAATGATACCCGAACGCCTGTTCTGTGTCAAGGATTAAATTTGCCAAGTCTGGCGTTAGACCCAGGTTCTCCGTCTCATCCAAAAGTACATGAAGATTGGGGTGAGCAGCATTAATCCAAGGGTGCTGTAAAAAAATATAGGGGCTGTCCAATTCTCTTGGGGCGGGTCGGCGGCAAAGAAGTTCATCCCAAAGAATCCAGTTACAAAAGTCAGGGGCATAAACAGGGTGGTGATGATCGTCAGGGTCTTCATCACTTCGTTCATGCGGTTGTTGATGACCGAGAGGTAGGTATCGAGCGCACTGCCTACCAGGTCGCGCAAACTTTCGTTTACGTCGTGCAGGCGGACGAGGTGGTCGTAAATATCACGAAAGAAGATGCGGTCTTTGCGGTCAATCACTTCATAATCATCGCGCGCCATTTTGTTGAGCACTTCGCGCTGGGGCAGTAGGATGCGGCGCATGGCGAGCAGTACGCGCTTTAGGGTGAATAGTCTGGCGAGCGTTTGTGAATTGGGGCGGTCAAAGACCTGGTCTTCAATCCAATCCACTTCTTCATCTATTTTTTCGATGATCGGCATGTAGTTCATAACGATTGCGTCAATAATTTTGTAAAGCAAATGGTCTGCGCCGTCTTGTGAATATCTTGGGTCGCGCTGACTTGTGAGCCACGCCTCTTCAATGGCGGGGATGGGGTTGTCGTGATGGGTGATAACATAGTTGCGCCCCAGAAAAATGTCCAACTCATCAATTTCTGTGTCCCACGGCTCAGTGGCTTTCATTAAATGCATGTAATTCAAGACAATGTAAAGATACCCACCCCAGTCATCTATTTTGGGGGCGTGCGTTTGCTCCAGCGCATCGGCAATGGCTAGGTGATGAAAATTAAAACTTTCCAAAATCGGTTTGGATGTTTCGGCTGGCTCAGAGGTGAAATCTACCCAGAGCAAGCCGCGCTTGTTGCGTAAGAGCTGGGTGAAGTCTTTTGGGGCGATGTCGGTGCGGGCGGGTTTGCTGGGCGAAAAGAAAATGGCGCGGATCATAAAACTCTCCTCTGGTGTTGTAATAATTTACTTTATTCCCGTAGAAAATAAATTATTTTTATGAATTTATTGAAAATATTGAATTGGTTATTGACAAAGTTTATTTTTTTGAGTATAACTTAATTAGAAGTTATACCGTTTGATTTTGAAAGGAGTACTTATGTTTACATACCCAGAAATTCAATCTGAGATTCACCGTAAATGCATCATTGATGAAATGAGCGCCATTCGCCTGGAGCAGGAAGCCAGTAAAGGGAACACCCTGTTTCATAAAAAGTTGGCGCAGTTTGGGAGTTTGCTGATCTCAGTGGGCGAAGCTTTGCGCCGCCATGCTGATTCTTCATTGGATGCAGGGGTTGTACATTTGAAGACTGTTTCATAAGCCGCTGTGCTGTCCGCTCGATTGTGCAATGTGCGCCAGCACAGCCCGGTTTTTAAACAGTTTCTTACTTAACCCAAGTTGCTACCTTGAGATGAGAATAGACAAAAATCCATGAGATTCGGT
>DYML01000022.1:22313-26820 GCA_020721605.1 Anaerolinea thermophila | reverse complement strand
GCGGAATGACGCGCTGGCTGGTGCAGATGAAGCCCAAGAATCTGGACAACATCATCGCCATGGTCGCGTTGTATCGCCCAGGTCCAATGGCGTTCATCCCAGATTACATCGCGCGGATGCATGGCGAAGCCGAGGTGGAATATCGTCACCCCGACATGGAGCCGATCTTCAAAGACACCTTCGGCATCCCCGTCTATCAAGAACAGTTGATGCGCGCCGCAGTGGAACTGGCGGGCTACACGCCCTCCGAATCAGACGAACTGCGCAAGGCGATCTCCAAAAAGAAAAAAGAGGACATCGACAAGCACCGCGCCAAGTTCGTCAAAGGCGCAGTCGAAAAAGGCATGGATCAATCCATTGCCGATGCGATCTACATGGACTGGGAAGAATTCGCAAGGTATGGATTCAACAAAAGCCATGCGGCAGATTACGGCGTGATTGCAGTTCAAACCGCCTATCTAAAATCAACCTATCCCGCCGAGTACATGGCGGCGCTGCTTTCTGCCAATGCGGGTCAAACGGAAAAAATTGCTTTTTATGTCGCCGATTCGCGCAACATGGACGTCCCCGTCCTCCCGCCAGATGTGAATGCCTCCAATTGGGACTTCGACATCGAAGACCCCGAAGGCAAAGCGTCCATCCGCTTCGGGTTGGGGGCGATCAAAAACGTCAGCCAGGGCGCAGTGAATATCATCATGGAAGCGCGCACCCAAGGCAAGTTTATAGACCTGAACGATTTTGCGCGCCGCGCCGACCTGCGCACGGTGGGTAAACGCTCGCTGGAATGCCTCATCAAAGTGGGCGCACTTGACGCATTTGGGAATCGCGCTTCAATGCTGGCTTCACTTGACCGCATTGTTGCCATCAGCGCCAACCACTTCCGCGCGGCGGATGCAGGGCAAATGAGTCTCTTTGGCGCCGCCACCGGCATTGTGGAAGAAATTCACCTGCCCGAAGCGAAAGACGTGGACAAGCGCGAAATGCTCAACTGGGAGCGCGAACTGATCGGCTTGTACATTACCGACCACCCGCTCAACGAACACCAAGCCATTCTGGCGCAAATTGTCAGTTATTTTTCGGGGCAGTTATCCGAAGCCGTTCACGAAGAAAAAGTGCGAGTCGCAGGACTCATCACCGTCGTCCGCCCATACACCACCAAAACCGGCAAAGCCATGGGCTTTGTCACCATCGAAGACATTCAAGGCACAATCGAGTTGGTGATGTTTCCAAAAACGTGGACGAAGTTCAGCAACAAAATGCTGGTGGGTCAAATCATCATCGTCAAAGGCAAGGTGGATAATGCCAACCCGCCCGCCAAAATTTTGGTGGATGAGATCGAAACGGAGATTAAAGTCACCTCGGCAGCGTTGGATGAAATGGCAGACACCCCGCCGCCAATGCCGCCTACGCCGCTGCACTACAAATCGGCAGTTGCTCCCAACCAGAAAGTGAATCAGCCGCCGAAGCCAGGCGAATCAGCAAATCAGCGAATCAACGAACCCCAGGTTGCAGAAGTTGCTCCCGACTACATTCCCGACACAGACTTGGATGGAACGCCGCCCCCGCCCGACAACTTCCCCGACGGCTGGGATATGGAGTGGCAGCCATCTTTTGAGGAAGCCGCAGTCGCCGCCAAGCCAGAGCCAAAATTCAAGAAGAGCGAACCTGTTACGCCGCCGTTGATCACGCGCGCGGTTACAGCGTTGACGAATATCGAAGCGCCAGATCAAGCCGAAGAGCGGCGCGAAGCCGATCTGCAAACCATGTATGTGCCGCTGGCAAAGGAAAATAAAGACAAAGACCACGCGCCGCGTCAGATCACCCTCAGCCTGCATTCCACCGGCAGCCATGAACGCGATAAGCGCCGCATAAAAACCCTGCACGGATTACTGACCGCCCAACCCGGACAAGACAAATTTAGTTTTCAAATTTTTGAAAATGATAAAGGCTACCTGATAGATTTTCCCCACCACAACACCCGCATTTGCCCCGAACTGCTGGAGCAGATCAAAAATTTGATCGGCAAAGAAATCTGGCGCGTGGAAGACATCACAATCTAAAAACAAAAAAACTCCAAAATTGATAAAATTCTGGAGTTTTTATAAACTCCTGCCGATCAAGGACAAGAACGCTTCCCGCAATGACCTGGCATAGATTGATCAACCGACTTTAAGAAAGCCCTGAATTCGGAATTGCGGTTCATTTTCTAATTCCCCCAAAAGGTATAAAATTCACCCAGCCGAATCACACAAGGAGCAGCACATGACAGAACCGTTCCACTTTCAATGGCAAAACGAAGTTTTATGCAAAACCATCTACCCGATGCGCGAACCAAAACTGCGCGACTTCCTTCTCTATTATATGGAAATTGATCTCTGGCAGACCTACAAAGACCAAAAAATTGAAGCGCTTAACGCCGAGGTGGAAGCCTACACAAATGCGCAGGAAGCCGCCGCCGTTACTGCCTATAAATCCTACTCCTCTCTGGTTGGCTATTTTTTACAAAAAGACATGCGCCCTTATTATGTAAAATTTAAGCCGATTGACGAAGCCGAACTGACCGAAATTAACAACTTTCACGCCCTGTTTGCAGAAAGTTTTCCAAAAGATATTCGCGGCGAAAAAAGCTATGTCGAAGGCTTAATTCAGTTTTGGGTGAATCATCGCAACATGCACCGCGATGCGGTCAAATCCAAAAAGCGGCGCGTCGAAAACATGGATCCCGCCCATCCCAAAAAGCCCATCGAAACGCAGGAACTTGCCGCGAAGGAAAATATCACCCTGCCGATGGCAGAGCAGGAACTCGATCAACTGCGTGCCTTGTTCGCCACCTACGACAAAATCGAACAGCGCAAACTCGCCTGGTACAAACTGTCGAAAGGCGACCCAAACTTCAAGCCGTCTGAAGCCGAGTTCCTGATTCAATACAAGCCCGAACAGCCCCTCACGGTCAAAGATATTGTTTGGTGGAAGGCGGAAGAATACAAGGCATCTTTGGAGAAAAAGAATCAGTACGAATTGCTGGAGGAGGCGTACCAGCGTTTTAAAAAAGAACCCAAGCGCTTCCCGCCCTGGCTGCAATATATGATCGTCCATTTTTCAGGGATGCGCTACGCCAGCGCGCACGGCTCGTGGGCTGACCCCAAAGACTTGCTCGTGCGCCTCGGCGCGGCGGATGTGGATAAGAAAGCCAAGGCGCTGGATGATGCCGCCGTTGAAAAACTTTGCGCCGAGAAAATCGCCGCCTACCAAACTGGAAACGGGTCAAACATCCCCGGGCTGGCGCGCGCCGCTGAAAAAGAGTGGAAAGACAAAGCCGCCCTGCACATGCTCAGCGTCAAAGCCAGCGGACCCAAGACCCGCCGCGCCGGAATCAATGCCCTGCTGGTCGAAGAAGCCAATTACGACATCCGCTCCCTTTCCACCGAAGACGCGCTCAAAAAACTGGAAGCCATGAAAGCCACCTTCCCAAAGTGGGCGTGGAAAGAGATCGTCAAACTCACGCCGCTGCGCGTCAACCATGTCACCGACCCCAACTGGGAAAAACTCACGCCCGAAGAGGAAGCCGAGCGCAACTCACAAGCCGCGATGGAACTCCGCGCCGTGATGGATGCCTGGGAAAATTACGACTCGTCTGCCTGGCGCGATGAACACGGGCGCACGCACGAGTTGATTGTCAGCCGCGCGGTCTGCAACGAAACCGCCGAACACTGCCAGCACATCCGTGGGAATTTGCCCCCCGGCGGTTTGACTCCCAAGCCGAAGTGGTATTCCACCCACGAAGCCGAAAACAAACTACCCGGAGAAGTTCGCCCGTTTTACACCAAGCCTACTTCTGAAAAAGATTACGTTCAAGGGGCAAGCATCTTCTGGCTGAGGTTTGTGGAGAAAGAACCCGATGCCTGGCAGGTTGCCAAAGCAGTCAAGACAAAATCTGGCGTGGGTCTGCTGCCCGATGTGCCTGTTGCAAAGAAAAAAGCCGACCCGAAAGCCACCGTCACACCCTGGAAATATTCGGCGATGGATGTTGTGACCCGCGCGCGCACCATCACCGACCCGCAAACGAAATCAAAAAACGAACAAAAGCAATGGCTGCGCTGGATTCACGAAGCGACGGTTGCTGAATTTGCCGAAACCGCCGACGGCATGACCATCATCACCTACGAAACCGCCCTGCCCGACGGCGATAAAGGCACATCCGCAGTGGGCGTTTTCAAAATGCCGCTCGAATGGCATCTCTCGGATGGGCTGGAAGATACCTACAACCGCTCCTTTGTGGGCTATGTTCCCGAAGGCGAAGTTCCCCTCGAACATCTCAAAACCATGCTGGACTGGAACAGAATATTACGGAAGAAGGTTTTGTAATTGTTGGGGCAGGTCTGTGAGGTGAAAGATGGCTTTTGAACAAAACCCGCAATTTGAAAACAGCGAAATCAAATCACGCCCAAGCGCAGGCGTATGACTGACAGAAAATAAACGCATTGCCTACGCGGTAAGCGGCATTTTG
>DYML01000022.1:0-22213 GCA_020721605.1 Anaerolinea thermophila | reverse complement strand
TGGTGATTCAAACCACAAGCGGAGAAATTGCCCGTCAGCCCGTCACAATTCTCAGCGGGCAGGCAGTGGAGATTGGAATCATCACCCTTCCCCCATCGGAGTAAAAAATGAATCTTTTCAGCCAACGTGGACAATCGAAACTTGAATACGCCCTGATCATTTCACTGGTTGCCATTGCCGCGCTGATTGCACTGGCTTTTCTTACGCCGCAAATCAACGCGCTCTTCAAGACCGCCGCCAACCTCAACCCCGCCGCAACCGCAGAAGAGGACGCGCTCACCACAGAGCAAATCCTTGCCGATTTTCAAGCGCGCATTCAGGCATATTATGCACAGTATGGGCGCTACCCACGCACCTGGAACCCCTACAATTTTACCGACATTGGGCTAGACCCTGCCGATCAATGGTTTGTATTTCAGCCCACACGGCAGTGAAGTGGGCATTTCCAACCGCGCGGGCGATGACCTTCAAGTCTATGTGGATGACCTGGCGGGAAACACACTCCACCTTTACGATGGCTGGAACATTTGACGCCAGGTTAACACGCCGACCTGTTATTACCACACCGTAGAAGAGGGCAACGAAGTATCTATTGGCACACTGCATGCCATTAAAAACCCGTAGCGGCGTTACGGGCTGCCCAGGTCTACCGCAATATAATCTCCGTACAAGCCGTTGGAATAATAAGCATAGCCCACGCCCATTTCGGTTGTTTTTTCCTTCAAGATCGCATCGCGATGAATTGTATCGTTCATCCACCAAATGATCGCCGCTTGCGGACCGCCGCCGCCGTAGATAATCTCTTCGGAAAATACGCCCGAATAGCCTGCCACAAGCACGCGCGCATAAGAGGATGAACCATCCGAACCTGTGTGGCTGATTCTGTTATTACATGCCATGTCTGCGGCGTGCGCCTGTGCCGCAGCAGAAAGCAGCGGGTTGATGGTTAAAGCAGGCAAGCCAGCGCTGGCGCGTTCTGCGTTAATAAGTGAAGCAATCTGATTCACGTAGCCGACATTTTGGCTGTAAGTGCAATTGGCAGAAGAGCCGCCGCTGACGGCTGTTTCCACACTGCCCACATCCGCCGTGCTGCCTGGCAAAGCAGTAGGCGCAATCACGCCAGAGCCAACCACCACCTTTACCCAAAATGTTTTTTCAACGCCAATCATCACAATTTTATCGGCAGCATTATGTAGGGTGAAATATCCGCTGTACGTTCCATCAACAGCAGGCGCGGTTAATTCGACCGAGACTTGCGCCTTTTCATTAACGAGTGTGTTGGGAACAGGCGCGGAGAGCGGAGCGCCCATATCGTCACCAGCGGCAAAAACCAGGGTGTAATTAATCCACGGGCAGGTGCCTGTATTTTGAAACTCCCAGGTTTTTATAAATTTTTCATTTGCCCTAACCGCTGTATTATCTTGAATGGTGACATCGCGCAAGAGTACCGCGCCATCGGTGCAGTTGGGCGGCGCGGTCACGGCAAGCGAGGGTGTCACCACCACCTCAGAAGTTGGGGTAAGGGTGGCTGGCACAAAAGACTGTTTTGTCGGCGGCAGGGTCGAGGTAACAAAACTCGGCTTGGCAGTCACCACCAAATTGGGATCAACCGCCATTGAAATGCAGGAGGTTAAAAATAATACGCTGAGAAAAAATATTTTCTTAAACATGGGACTCCGTAAAAGAAGAAAGGGGAAAAGAAACTGCGCCAAAAGCGCCTGCGATAGCCCCAGCGCGTTTTTATTTTTCTGTTTTACTTCATTCTTCCAAATGACTTGCAGCGCATCATGCTCGATGCGTAGCGCCACACTCTGCAATGAAAATCCAGCCGCATCTGCCGCCACAAAAGCCGAGGTGAAAAATCAAATGGGTTGGGCAGCCAACCGCCAGGAGCGTTAAGTTGAGAGAGCCAGACAGAGATTCCCCGCCCTCTTCGAGAGCGGGCAAAAACGCGCAAGGGATTCTGTGTCAGCGAGATTCAATCCAAGGCTATGGGGTTGAAAATTCATCGCAGATTAAGTATACATCCCTCGCAGAAAAATCGTTTACACCTTTTTTGCGGTGAATATTTCAAAAAGCGGCATGAACCAGTAAAGCATGGCAATAGGTTCGATGCGTGAAATATGTGTGAGTTCGTTTTTGATCTCTGCGATACCGCGCTCGTGATATGCGCCGGAATATTCGGGTCCTGCAACTTTACGCCCGATACGGTAAAGGATATTTTCTGTGGGTCCAGAGACAATCATTTGCCCGCCTTGTTTAAGAAGTGAGAGAAGTTCGTTCAATGTGCCTGGCAGGTCTTCAACATGTTCAAGCACGTCCAGCGCAATGATAAAGTCAAAGGAGTTTGCAGGCAGGCTGCTGATGCTGTATTTTGACGCATCTTTCACTTCCACATTTGCGGCAAGCGGAATGTGAGCCTGCACACGTTCAAGCGGAAGAAGGTCAACGTCCATTGCAACAACCTGTGAACTGATCTGTGAAAGATAGGGCAGCATGACACCGCTGCCGCATCCAAAATCAAGCGCGCGTTCATAAGGTGAGGAGCGTTGAATGTGTTCCATCACCTTGCGCAGGCGCTGCCAGAAGAGCCAGTTAATAACTGCGTTGCGGTGTGAATATGCGGGGAAAGCGGATTCGTCCAGCCGTCCAGTCTCTGCCTGTGCCAGTACCTGACGAATGGCATTTCGATAACGTGTTTTGTATGAGTTAAAATCAGACGTTTTCATAAGGGTTCCGAAAGAGCCTTGCGCGGCATGGAGTTCATATCAATTTCTATGGCAGAGAGCAAAATTTGAATACCCAAAAGTACCGAAAGGGTAGGCAGCATAACAGTACCAGTGGGGGCGGGAATGTTTTTACTGGCATATTCCAGCCACTTAATGCCGCCGAATATTCCGCCAAATAAGAGCAAAGGCACGCCAACCAACAAATACAAAGACATCATCGAAAAGTCGTACAGATAATATTTAAGCACAATGCGCCGAAAAAATGTACCCAACAATTTGAATGGAAATTCAAGCAAAGTACGCCGAATGGATAAACTTGAGGTTTCGTTACCATAGCGGGCGGGAATGGCAACATCCATAACCAGCGCGTCAAGCAGATATAAATTTGCAAGCATGGAGGTTTCAAAATAATAGCGGGGGTCTAGTTTTTCGAGCGGCAATTGCGCCAACGCTTCAGCGCGAATGGCAAAAAAGCCGTTGGTTGGGTCAAAAATTCCCCAATAGCCGGTTGCGGCTTTGGTGAGAAAACTAAGCCCCAGGTTGCCCAAGCGCCGCACAAACGGCATTTGCTGTAAAGATTGAAAATCACGAAAGCGATTGCCTTTGACGTAGTCGGCTTTGCCTTGAATCAACGGGGTGATCAGCGCGGGAATGTACGCAGGGTCCATTTGCCCGTCTCCATCCAGTTTTATGACAATCTGTGCGCCAAGTGCAAGCGCCTGGCGAAACCCGCTGACCATTGCCCCGCCCACACCTTGATTTTGGGTATGGGAAATGAGAAGGATACGACAGTCATCTTTTGCTGCCCGCGCAGCAACATTTTCACTCGCATCGGGCGAAGCATCGTTTACGACAATAATGTGTTTAATGTAGGCAGGCAGCCCAGCCAAAACAGATGGCAAGTCACGTTCTACACCGTAGGCAGGAATAACCACTGCGATGTTAAATTCCATAAAATTCATGGGCGCGATTGTAATCGAAAAGGTGATAGAATCTTGGAAAGGAAAAAATATAATGACCGGGGAACAAATTCTCATTGTTGAAAACGATCCAGACATTGCAGATTTGATCGGAAGGCAGTCTTTAAAGCCGCTGGGGTATCAAGTAACGGCGCTAGGGGATGCGGCTTCTGCGATCAAATTTTCGATTCAAAATAACCCCAGTCTAATTATTGCCAGCCTCAACTTGCCAGGACTAAGCGGAAAGGACATGCTTGCCGCATTAAGTTCACAAGGCATAAAAGCGCCGGTCATCATCATTGCCGAAAAAGGACAGGAAGCCGATGCAATTCAAGCCTTTCGGCTGGGCGCCACAGATGTAATTTTTTGGCCTCTGCGAGATGCAGAAGTCGTTTCCATTGTAGAACGCGCCATGCACCTAACCCAAGAAACGCGCGAACGGCAAAAATTAGACCGCCAATTGAAATCAATCAACGAGGAATTGCAACACAAATTGCGCGACCTAACCACGGTTCTCTCAACTGCAAAGGCTGTGGTGTCCATCACGGACCAGCGCGTTTTGTTTGACATGATTTTGGAAAGCGCACTGCAAGTCTCGGATGCAAATATTGGCTGGTTAATGCTGCGCGAAGAACGCAGCAAAGCCTTTTTACTGCGCGCACAACGCAACCTGCCCGAATCTTGGGCAAAGAAGATGAATCAACCGGTGGATGATGGAATCAGTTCCCTGGTGGCGCTTTCGGGCGAAAGCCTGGTAATGAGCGGCATACCCTTACAAAAGTTAAAAGTATCGGCGTTGGGAAAATCTATTGCAGTCATCCCAATCAAAATTCAAAATGAAGTCATTGGGCTGCTGCTGGTTGTGCGAAAAGCCAACAGTGAAATCAGCCGTGAAGTACAAATACTGCTTGAAGCAATGGCAGACTACGCCTCCATTTCACTGGTAAACGCGCGGTTATTTCATGCGTTGGAAAAAAGCGCCGAAAACGCGCGCACAGGGGAAAAGTACCGCTACGCCACGCTTGAGTCTGTGCGGGCAGCCATTCGAAGTGAAGTGCAAGTGGCTAGTTATCCACTCAACTTTATCTTAACAGAAATGCCTGGGGCGCTCAACCCTGAACAACGAAAAGCGCTTGAATCTGTGCAGGCTGCGCTGCAACGCCTGTCTCACTCCTCTGAAAAAACTATTGTTCCTCCCAAATAAACAGGAAAATATATAGTTAAGCGTATGACGAAACAGGAGTTAATTTTACTTGCATTAGATCCGTCTCCAATTTTGGATTTAATGGAACGCGCTTTGCGCGCAGCCGGGTTTGAAATTGCAGTAGCGCATAATCAACCCAGCCTAAACAAATCCATCCAGGAATCCATCCCTGCCTTGCTGATTATTGGCGAAAGCCTTGCAGGCAGCGATTGCTTTTCCATTTCAACCGAAGTTTTAACGCGCTTCCCCACATTGCCAATCATTTTATACTCAAACAAAGACACCCACGGGGCTGCAAGAACTGCGCTTAACACGGGGTTAAGCGGCTACCTTTGCCCACCGCTAAAAACATCCGATGTTATTGATCAAGTACAAAAAAGCCTGGCGCGCGCAAACACACTAGGCGACTGGATGCGCCGCGAGGTAAAACGCACCACCTCATCGCTTGCCCAAAAAGCCGACTTTTCAGAAACCGAACGGCACAAACTGGAAGCAATCATCACCGGCATTCAAGACGGCGTGATAGTAATAGGTAACGATAAAAAGATAATCCTAATCAACCATGCTGTGCATAACATCTTTGGGCTGCATGACCAAAAAGTTACCGGCAGGGTACTGGAAGAAGTGATTGCAAACGAAGATTTAAAGGCGCTCTTAACCCGTGCCAATGAAACGCCGCTAAAATACCACGAAATTAATTTTGATGATGGGCGGGTATTTAATGCCCAGTACACACCCATTCCACAAATTGGGGCGGCAGTAACCATGCAAGATATTTCCTATCTTAAAGAACTTGACCGCCTGAAAAGCGATTTTATTCACACGGTATCCCATGACCTGCGCTCCCCTTTAACTGCAATTTTGGGATACACAGAATTAGTATCGCGCACTGGTCCGCTCAACCATAATCAACAGGAATATTTACGGCGTTTACAGGGCAGCATTCACCACATTACCACATTGGTAAACGACCTGCTTGATCTAGGACGCCTTGATGCGGGGTTTGATACGCGCCGCGAACTCATACGGCTTGAAAACATTTTAAACTACTCACTGGATTTGTTCGACAGCCAGATAAAGAAAAAAAACATAACCCTTAATCTGAATGTCGCTCAAAACCTAAAATCGCTCCGCGCAAACCCCATTCGCATCCGCCAAATGCTGGATAACCTGATCGGCAATGCCATTAAATATACGCCGATCAACGGCAGCGTGCAGATTGAAATATCCATGCGGGAAAATCAACTTATTCTTAAAATTAAAGATACGGGACCCGGCATTCCGCCAGAAGAACAAAGCCGCGTATTTGAAAAATTTTTTCGCGCCAGCAATGCCCCAGACCACGCAGAAGGCTCTGGCTTGGGATTGGCGATTGTAAAATCAATTGTGGAAAGCCATCAGGGGCGCGTATGGGTTGAGTCTACAGTGGGCAAGGGGTCTGCCTTTACTGTATTACTCCCTGCACCAGAGTAAACTTATCAAATAAGTCAATCGTTAATCATTCCACCCAATAAATGTATCACCTCAATATTTTGGGGTAAATAGGTGACTGTCACCTTCCCCCCTAAGATAAACAAAGCCGCCGCTGTGTGTTACACAGCGGCGGCTTTCGCCAAAGGAGGAGACAGGAGGAGGAGGAAAATTTTGTCTCCGCCCGTATAATAGTATAAATTGGTTCTTTTTGCCATCGCTGAATGTCACCAATTGTTTGTGAATATAGTCACAAACAATTGGTGGGCGGCGCAAAAGAAAACTTTGACATACAACGGGGTTGTCAATGCGCAGGGCGATCCCAACTTCATGCCCAACCGCTATCAGCGCGGCAATCCCTTCCTGCCAGGCATATCCGCCAGTAATGGCTCAGGCAAAATAATTATTTATTTGTTTTTTTCGGCAAGTGCGAAAGGATGGAATTTGTACTACGCTTTTGTTGAGCGGCAACAGGGTCTGCGCCTGAACGCCTGCTTTCCAACTCGCCACTTAAACCCATCCAATCTTCCACCAAAATAACCAAATGGGGGGTCTTATCTTTAAAGAAGAGTGGCGAGAGAAATAAGCGTAAAGAAGATTGAGGCATGGGGTATCCATTTAGTTCAATGAGGAGCGCCGTCATTGGGAGCAAAGGTTCAAGAATTTCCGCCTGCCAATTTGAAACACTTTTCGGCGGGAAGACTGCGCCCATATTCGTAGTTGAAGCGCGCCGAAATCTTTTATATGAAATATTCAATCGTAAAAAGGGAGTGACCAGGCGCAGATGGTCGCCGAATGGCTGCACATAGGCGCTTTTGCGCAAGAGGAATAATACAACACCAAGAAACAAATTCAGCGCGCCAATACTAATAAAAACAAGCCAGCGCCACTCTTCAAAACCCCAACTGCGCAGCGCCCAAGACACCCCAAGCAGGGCAAGCCCCAGCGCAAAGATTGCTGCCCACCAACGGTTGATCATACGGGTATACACAACCAACGGGTAACGGCGACCGCCTTTTGCCATGATTATTTTTCTCCTTCCGCACCTGTGATTGAGTCGCTCTTCAATTGGGCGCTCAATTGGCTAATGGCTTGGGTGAGATGCTCGCCGCGCAGGCTGAAGGTAATATCACCGCGCGTCTTTTCGATGATGCCGCGCGCCAAATCCGTTTGGCGGCGCAGCCCGTTGGTAATGGCGTCGGGATAATCCATAGTAACCATGATTGAATAAATTTCATCCATAATATCCAGCAGGCGTTCTACTTCGGGGGTGTATCCATGCCGCAAAATATCTAAACTACGACGGCGCAATTCACCGACTACCTCTGCCAGCCCGTTAAGATAGGTGGAAGGTTCAACGACCAATTCTTCGGGAGTCTGAAGCGGTTGATTGCGAATTAATGCGCAGGTAACATTTGCCTCTACAAATTCCTTTAGCGCGTCTTGTGTATATCCCGCATAAAAAAGATCGGGGTAAGGCAATAAAGAGGCGCGCAATGTATTTGCCAATTGACGCGCATCCAAAAGGTGCGCATTCATTACATCGGCTTCTTCGCGATGCACAGCGCGAATGGCAAGCGAACAAGCGCGGGTAAGCTGGCGAGCCTGTACGAGAGCCTGATCGCGGGCTGCGGTGCGGGCGTCAAAAATTTTGCGTATGCGGTCTGTGATCTGCTCAAGTTTGTGCATAATAATTTAGGGTTCTTTTGGAGGTTCGGGAGGTTGTTGAAATGGACGAAAGAGGTTATCTGCCAGGGTATTATTAACAGGCAGCACAATTTCGCCGTAGGCTGTTTCGTAACGCGCCAGGTTTTCAGTGAGCGCCTTAACTAACAATTTGGCGCTGAGCGGTGACATCACCACACGCGAGCGGATTCTTGCTTTTGGCTCGCCGGGCAGCATGTGGGCAAAATCCAGCACAATATCTGCCGGAGAGTGGGCAATGCGTGCCAAGTTGGCGTATACCACTTCAAGGGTGGCGGGAAGTTCAAGAACGGGGGCGGGGGCTTTGGGGGAGATGGATGGAGTAGTCATAAGGGGTTTCCAAATTCAAAGACTTCAGAAGTCTTTGAAACCTCTGAAGTCTTTGAATATAGCAGTTAGAATGGAATGTCGCCGTCGTCTGGAATTTCTGCCATTTCCATGCCGCCCCCTGAAACGGGACCGCCTTCATTGTCGCCACGAGTAGAGAGAAAACGAACGATGGTGGCTGTTATTTCAAATGAAGAACCGGGGGTACCATCCTGTCTTGTCCAAATTTTTGGACCGCCTGTATTGGGGTCAGCGCTGATGCGTCCTTCAACCAAAACCTTGCTGCCTTTTTTTAAATATTGGTTACAGGTTTCAGCCTGTTTGCCCCATGCGCTAACGCGGAACCAAATGGTCTTTTTTACTTTTTCGCCACTGGCGCTGGTGTACGCCTCGCTGACTGCCACGGAAAAACTGGTTACAGCCTGACCAGACGGGGTGTAACGCATTTCAGGATCGCGACCCAAATTGCCAACCAAAATAGTAGTGTGAAATGACATGAGACTCTCCTTGAAGGGTAAGGTACCTATCGAATGACGACAGGGGAAATTAAGTGATTTGTATTTTACCCGTACTTGCCCTATTTTATAAAAAAATTTAACGTTTTTGCCCCTTTTTGGTCATAAATTGGATTGTGTTAGAATAATATCAACCCATTTAGTATGAGGACTTTTATGTCAAATTCACTTAAACCTGTTCAAGCAACCCCATTAAATCCACGACGACGGGGTATTATTGTTGGCGCATCCGCTGGAATTGGCGCAGCCCTTGCCCGTAAACTGGCAAAAGAAGGCTATGTCGTAGCGTTGATTGCGCGCCGTAAGGATAAACTTAACACATTATGCGCCGAAATCAACTCTGCTGAAAAAGAAGCCCTTGCTTTCCCTTATGCGCATGACGCGGCAAATTACGCTGAAGTGCCAGACCTGTTGCGTAAAATTATTGCAGACCTCGGCGGGCTTGACCTGCTGGTTTTTATGGCAGGGGTAAACTTCCCTCCTGGGTTGACCCACTATAATTTTGAAGACGACCGCAAGATGATCGAAGTTAATTTAATTGGCGCAATGGCTTGGCTCAACCCTGTGGCGGAAATGTTCCAAAATGCCAAAGCGGGGCAAATTGTTGGCATCTCTTCTGTGGCTGGAGATCGCGGGCGCATTGGCAACCCAGGGTACAACACATCCAAGGCTGGGCTAACCACCTACCTTGAGGCGCTGCGCAATCGGCTTACGCGGCACGGGGTACATGTGCTCACCGTAAAACCTGGTTTCGTAAATACCGAAATGGTCAAAGCGGCGCAAGGCGGCACTCCTTTTATGATTTCGCCTGAGCAAGCAGCCGAAGATATTTACAAAGCCATGCGCAAACGCAAGCAGGTTATTTACACTGCGCCCATTTGGCGCTGGATTATGCTCACCATTCAACATATCCCCTCGGTAATTTTCCGCCGTATGTCGTTTTAACCAATTAATGATGGGTGACGGGGTCTGCTCCGCCACCCATCCCCCACATTTCATCTCATGCAAAAAAACTTTGCTCAACTCGAAAATTTTGGACACTCACTGAGTGCGCCGTCTTATCTTATTAAGCCCACTACCATTAATGAAATTAGCGAGGCGTTTACGTTTGCCAGAAGGTCTGGTCTTTCGGTCACTGCGCGTGGAGCGGGACGCAGTTACAATGATGCGGCGCTGATTGGCGGCGGCATTGTGCTGGACATGCGCGGTATGAATGCGATTACAGCATGGGATGCCAAAAGCGGGCTGATCACTGCACAGCCTGGTGCCACGCTGGAGCAAATTTGGCATAAAGTGGAACCCGATGGCTGGTGGCCCCCTGTTGTTTCTGGCACCATGACCACGACCCTGGGCGGCTGCCTTGCGGCAAATATTCATGGCAAGAACAATTTTAGAATGGGACCCATTGGCGAGCATGTGGTTGAATTTACGGCAGTGCTGCCAACTGGCGCAGAAGTCACCTGCTCACCTAAAAAAAATGGAGATTTGTTTTACTCCATGATCAGCGGTCTGGGAATGCTCGGCATTTTCACCTCGGTCACGATGCAAATGAAACGCATTTACTCCGGGCTTTTATCTGTGGATGCGTTCCCCGTTAGAAATTTACACGAGCATCTCAACAGCCTGCTTGAGGGCGCACCTAACCACAACTATATTGTGGGCTGGCTGGACGGAACGGCAAGCGGCAAGTCGCTTGGGCGCGGGCAAATTCACGCCACACGGTATTTAAAAGAAGGCGAAGACCCAAACCCACAAGAGACGATGAAGGTCGCCAATCAAATTCTGCCGCCGCTTATTTTTGGCGTGTTTCCAAAATCACTGCTGCATTATTTTATGTCCCCTTTTATGAACAACCTGGGCGCCTGGGGAATTAATACAGCAAAGTATATTGCCTCATTACGAAAGCACACGTTTCGGCAATCTCATGCGGCATTTCACTTTTTGTTGGATTATGTTCCCAATTGGGAGTTATCCTACGGGCGCAGCGGGTTGATTCAGTACCAATCTTTTGTGCCAAAAGAAACCGCCGAAGACGCGTGGAAAGAAGTTCTCAATCTTTCACTCAAAAATGGGTTGCCTTCCTATTTGGGCGTAACCAAACGCCACCGTCCCGATCAATTTTTACTTACTCATGCGGTAGACGGCTTCTCGCTTGCGATGGACTTTAAAGTAACCAAAGGCAACCGCGCAAAACTGGGCGCAATGTTACAAGAATTTGATAAGATCATTTTACAGGCAGGCGGCAGATTTTATTTTGCAAAAAACAGTGAAACCACCGCCGAAACTGCGCAAGCCTTTTATGGGCAGGAAACCCTTGAGAAGTTCAAAAAACTAAAAAAACGCTGCGATCCGCATGGGCTGCTTGAATCAGACCTGTACCGAAGAATTTTTGAGTAACCAACAAAAAACCCGCTTTTCGCGGGTTTTTTGTTGGTTGCGCCCTTTACTTGCTGATGTCATTTACATAATTGACTGCGCCAGAGCAGGCTCCTGTTAAAAATGGTGAAACATTCTTCCAGGTGAGTTGCTGACCTTCTCCCAGGGCGCGAGTAATTCCTTCGGCAAGGCAACCACCGCCCGCGTTGTAATTGACCAGCGTAAACTTCCACAAGTCTTCATACGAAGAAAGGCTGCCCGGCTCTTCGCCTGTGTAGTTGCTAATGACCTGCCCCGCCTGCTCACAATTGGCGGTCATGGTGTGAGCAAAGACAATCACCGAAAATTCAGCCTGTGCCAAGTCCATGCCGAGCGGACAGTCTTGGCAGGTGGCGTTTACGCTGCGCAACAAAGTCTGCCGCAGAAGTATCTGTTGCTCTTCGTTGAGGTGCAAGTACCCATCTCCGCAGGCGTCTTCAGGAAATACCATGGGGCAAAACTGTTCGTAAAACGAGTCATTCCAAAACAAGGTTGTGTCTGCACCGTTTTCTGTTAATTGCCCCAAGCCTACATCGCTTGCGCCCTGATAGACGCCGGGCCAAAATTGGCTTTCACGCGCGAATAGATTTTTCAACAGGCGCGCAGGAATGGATGCCTGCTGCGCAGTGGATAAAATCAACTCGTCAAATTGATTTTGCCATTTAACAACTGCCGGACGTGCTTTTTCCAACCCGCATTGGTTAACGCCTGTTCCACCTGGCAGTAAACCGCCATCGGCACAGGCGCTTGCATCCACTGCGCCTTGTAAAATCAAATTGGTGGCGAGGTAAGTGTAGGGAATGGAACTGCTAAGCTCTTTGCTTTTTTTAGGGGTGGATAACCACTTGGGGGTTCCGCCCACCGGAGGAAATACATTCCACGAGTCGGCACAGGTGGCAACATTTTGACCGCGCCACTGTGAAGAGAGAACATCCACATACCAATACAGTTGATCTGGGTCGCCTTCGTCTGCCTGCCGCACACGCACCTGGGCGCTGTAGACAATGCTGCTGTCGCCGTAGGTAGAGTATGCCCAAAATTCAACTGGCACGCCTTCTTCCTCAGTTTCAGAAATCTGAAATTTACAGGTGGTTTCGTCACAGGCAAAAGGTTCACCGTCATACGTTCCCTGAATGCGGCGGATGGATTCATCTACGAGCGGCTCTTGCCCTGTAAATACAAGCACGGGTTCGCTTTCACAAATGTTGGTGGAGGTGCTTGCCACAGGCTCGCAATCTTCCAGCAAAACCCAGGCGCTGGCAGGTTCAAGTTCCATCGGGACTTCTTTTTCCTCCAGGTAACTATCTACCAGGTGGGCATAATAACCCTGACAAGTGCGTTTATTGACAGACCGACAAGGCTCCTGTGTTACCCAAGTGTTGTAGATTGTTTCGCCGCAATCTCGATAAATTTCCTCAGGGAGCGGTACGCCTTCGTGGTCAATGATGACGGTGCAAACTGAGGTTTGGCGGCGCCAGGTTGCCAGTTGCCATTCAAAGGCTTTGTACTCTACCGTTAAAACGGTGAATCGATCGGGACCGGGCGGCTGGTTGGCTGCGAAAGATGCCGAGACGTTCTGGCGCGGAAAAACCGTGCCGTTAATGACAAGGATCAATACAAGCAGGCGGAGCAGCCGGTGGGTTCGAATCATATAATCAACAGAAATTATTTACTGCGTGTGAACTTCTGTCCTCAGGTCTTACGCGCCCGTTGAATCTGTGAGCGCAGACGGACAAGAAATGCGTAACGTCGGTTAATTATACGTCTACTCTAGTGTTTGTGAACATTTTATTTTTTTTCGTCTTGCAATGATTTAAGGGTTTCGATGTCACGTTGAAGATTAAGGCTGCGGATGTATAAACTGGCGATGTAAATGCCAATGGTTACAAAACTAACCACAAAGCCTGCAATCATGTAAGTGGATGTGTCGGGTGTCATGTTTTAAATTCTCCGTTGGCTACATTGAGAGGTGAAGTTTCATCTGCTCCACTTGATCTTGCAGGCTGCCCAATCGGATGCGATGCCAGATGAGGTCTATAAAGATTACAGTAAAGGCAAAGAGGGCAAAGAAAAAGGCAATTTTCATGTCGCCGGTCATGCTCATTTTTTCCTGATTTGCGTTTGCCGCGCCCACAATAACGGGGTGAATGGTGCGAAAGAGCCGAATCACCATAAAGGTAATCGGGGCGCTCACTCCGCCCAGCAGGGTGTAAACCGCTCCAAAACGCGCGCGCTTTTCGGGGTCGTCAATACCCTGACGGAGCATAAAATAGGCAATGTAGATTAATTCGGTGACGGCGGCGGTGGTGAGGCGCGGGTCCCATGTCCACCAGGTATTCCAGGCGGGGCGCGCCCAAATTGAACCGAGTACGATGGTCAGGAAGAAAAACATGGTGCTGACTTCGACTGCGGCGACTTCAAAGCGATCCCAGCGCATATCTTTGGTGACGAGATAGGCAACACCCGAAAGCGCGGCGATAACAAAGCCCAGCATTCCAACCCAGGCAGTGCCAATGTGAAAATAAAACACACGCTGTACCTGCCCCATCACCAGTTCAGTTGGGGCAAAGAAGAGCGCCAGATAGGTGGATATTGCCAAAGCAAAAATGGACACAACATCCAAAATTTTTAGAGCGATTGGTTTGGGCTGCATGGAGTCTCCTGAGTAAAACTTGCGATTTATAATTTTAATAACCAATTACCGTCCTCACTCTTCTACCACGAAATCAAACACCATGAAGGCGACTGCGATAAAAACTACGTCATATACAATCAAAATATTAAGCGGTGTGAGAATTTCTGCAAAGTCTGCGCCTGCCAATATGCCGTTACTGGCTTTCACTGCCGCCAGCAAAACGGGAATGGCTACGGGGAATAATAAAATGGGCAGCAGTACCTCGCGGGTGCGGGTCTGCACAGACATGGCAGAAAGCAGCGTGCCAACCGCCACATAGCCGATGGAGCCAAGTAGAATGATGCCGATCAGATCCCAGCGGAAAAGGTTTACATTGTACAAAACGCTGTAAATCGGCAGAACAATTACTTCCACCAGCAGCATAAAGGCAAGGTTGCTAATGGCTTTGCCAAAATAAATGGCGGAACGATCCACCGGCGCAAGCAGCAGTCCATCCATACAGCCGCGATCTTTTTCAGCCGACATGGAGCGATTTAACCCAAGCGTGCCGGCAAAGGCAAAGGTTGTCCACAAAACGCCAGCAGTAACAGATTGCCGCACTTTCACATCCAGCTCAAGCGCAAAGTTGAAGATGATGATCACCAAAAGGGAAAAAACCAGCATGGCAGAGACCAGTTCAAAAGAGCGCAGTTCAGCCGAGAGGTCTTTTTTTACAATGGCAAAGGTGGCTTTAAAAAGCGAAGGATGAGGGGGATTGCTATTCTGCATTTTATCTGTCATGTCAATCTACCAGCGCCTGTTTGTAAAATGTGAGCAGATTTGAATTTTGCAATTCGGCTTGCGTGATAGATGCCAAAATCACCCCGCGCGAGAGAATATCAAAACGGGTGGCGAGGTCTGCGGCGCGGGCAAGGTCGTGAGAGGTCATCACTACGGTACGTCCCTCGGCGGCAACGGAACGCAGTACGTCGTCCAACATTTCGGATGCGTCTTGATCCAAGCCGGTGTAGGGTTCGTCGAACAACATCACTTCGGGGTCGTGGATGACGGCGCGCCCAATGGCGAGCCGCTGCTGCATTCCGCGTGAAAAAGTGCGCACGAGGTCTTTGCGGCGATTCTCCAAGCCAACCATTTTCAAAACTTCAGTAATTCGTGAGCGCTGATTGGCAACGCCGTACATCTGCGCGTAGAACTGCAAATTTTCTTCGGCGGTCAAATCTGGATAGAGCAAAGGTTGGTGAGAGACGACGCCCAATCTGGCGCGTACTTGCGCCGCCTGTTGCGGCAGAAAATAGCCCGCCACCTGAACCTGCCCCAAAGAGGGGCGGGAAAGTGTGGCAAGAATGCGCAGAAAGGTGGTTTTGCCTGCGCCGTTTGGTCCGAGTAACGCAACAAATTCACCAGGTCGAACAGAAAAATCCAAGCCGCGCAGAATGGTTTTTAGCCCAAAGCGTTTGATAAGTTTTTTTACGATGATCATTGGATTTCCATATGTCATTGCGAGGGCGTACTTGTACTTTGCCCGAAGCAATCTCTTGTGTTACAGGGATTGCTCACCGCACTGGCACGCGGTGCAAGTGTCGTCGGGAAGGGCGCCCTCCTCGCAATGACATGGTTTTATTTTCTCCTCAACGCTTCCTTTAGTTCAGCGCGGCGTAGTTGATAGGCTTCTTCAGATAATTTTCCAGCGCGGTGCAGGTCGTCGAGCGCAATGATGGCGTCCATCAGAGATTCGGGGTCGGCAAGTTCGTCATCGTCTTCTACGTCTTGTTCGTCTTCCTCGTTTACGTTGCGGTCGCGCCAGAACATCCACCCGCCGACGAGAATCAACGCCAGCCCCAGCACACCCACGCCAATTAATAAATTTTTATTCTGCATCAGGTTGGGTTCTGCGGCAGCGGCAGCAGATTCTACCGGCGCGCCGCTCAGGGTGAAATCTATGCTTTCGCCTTTTTCCAGTTTATCGGCGGTGTAAACGTGAAAGTTCATCGAGTCCATCATGGGCTGGGTACCGCCATCGGTCAGCGATTCTCCATCCACTTCCACGCCTTCGGGCAGCAGCAGGGTGACTTTGTCTATTGGCAAAACAGCCGATTGTGAAATGAAAATTTCCTTTGCGTTAGGCAGGGAAGAGTAGGCAATCAAACCGTAGGGCGCTTCGCTGGGGGGCATGGCAAAGCCGCCTTCAATGGAAAGGAAGGGCGCGGTGTCCTGGGTGGCTTCGTAGCCAAGCCCCGATGCGCCGCTGGGAAAGACAACAAATGGAATTTCTTTTGCTTCTCCCATTTTAACGACCACAGTTTTATCACTGGTGTTGGTGATGGAGTACACTGCAAAAACCTGGGCGGTATCGGCGTTGGCAAGGTCAAAGAAAATTTGCAGTGATTCAATTTTTAGCAGGCTAAAATCTTCGGTGCTGGCATGAAGGACAATCGGCTTTAGGGTTATATCCGTCACGCCAACTTCAACAATGGAAAACTCAGACTGGTAGGTCATGCCGTCCAGCACAATTTCTGCAAGGAAGATTCTATTTTCCAGCACGTCCACGTTTTCAAAGACAAAGGTTCCATCTGTATTGACCTGGCTTTCAAGGGTCACAATTTCGGCGGGAGCGGCGTTCATATCGCCGCCGTGTTCGTAGCCACGCAGAGTGACTTTGAGGTCAGCGGGCAGGTCGGCGCCAGTTTGGTTTTCAATGGAGCCGCTGGCTTTGCCCACAACAGCAGATGGAGCGGCTTGAGGGGTAACGTCTGCTGCGGCGGCGGGAGTACCTGCTTCGGCGGTGACGGCTGATTCAGTGACAGGAGCCGCTGTCGGCGCGGCAGGTGGCGCAGAAAAGGTTAAACTGCGCAGATAGGCGGCAATGGCTTGGGCTTCTTCGTCTGTAAATTTTTGTTCAAAGGCGGGAAGGTTGCCCTCGTTATTTTTGATCAAACCAAAAAGGTCATTTTCAGAAAGGGCAGCCATCATCTGTTGGCTGCCAAAAGATTTGGCGCAGTCGCCGCACAATTTTTTTCCCATTTCAAGTTGTTCGGGTGTGGTGTGCAAAGTCAGTGAATAGGCAACTACATCCCAGCGCTGCTGGTCGTTTAGGCTGGCAAAGGGCGGCATGAAGCGTTCAATTTTGCCCAGTGTAACCATGTTGTACCAGTCGGAGGGGAGCGCTTTTTGCGCTACGGCGGGCGAACCAAGCGCGGCAACTGGAACCGTTAATTGTTTGCCTTGTTCGCCGTCTCCCATGCCGCTTAAGCCGTGACAAGCCGCGCATTTTTCGGCGTAGATTGCCGCGCCATTTTCTATGTTGGGCGGGCTGGCAGGGTAAGGCGGGCGCTGAGTGGGGGCAGGGGTTGGCTCCACATAGTTAGGCGGCGGGGTGACATCTTCAGCGAGGGTAAAGTTACAGGCGGCAAGAAAAACGGCAATGATGCCAAAAACAAGTATGTGACGTAATTTCATTAATTTGGGTTCCTTATTAAATCGCGGCATAAAAATACAGAATGGAATTCTTCATTCTGTATTAGTTGAGCGATTTTCCGCACGCGGGGCAAAACTTATCACTGACCAAAACCGACTTGCCGCATTTGGGGCAAAATCCAGCAGATTTGCTTTTGTGTTCTTTGCGGCGGGCGGCGATCATAGATTCAAAATCGTCTTCGCTTTCGGCAGGGGCAGCGCGTTTTATGCCAGAATCGGCGCGTCCGACGGCAATGGCTCTTTCAATTCGCGCTTCTGCATTAACAGCAGATGAGGCAACCGATGCCAGTTCGTCCAACCTGCGTAAAATATTTGCCCCTTTTTGCAGGAGTGCGGCACGCTGGTCGGGGTATTCTCCAGCGGGAATTTTTTCGAGGTTGAAGTCGAAGTCTAATTCTTGTAAAGAATTAATGACGCGGTCACGTTCTGCTTTGAGGGCAGAGACCTCATGCGATTCGACTGCGCGGGCGCGGCGGGCGCGCCTTGTGAATGGCGCGTATAAATACACGCCTGTCATAACAAAGATTGCCAAAACAAAAAAAATTGAACTGATTTCCATATTGAATGCCTATTCCATGCTGCTGATAATGGATTGAATTTCACCGACAGAGGCAAAGGGTCCCACTTTAACATGGCGTAAAATTCCCGTGCGGTCAATGAAATAGGTTTCCGGCACGCCCATTTGACGATTAAGAATGCTGGAGATGTTGGATTTTAAATCGGGCGCGTTGGGAAAGGTGATGTCAAATTTGGTCAGGTAGCCTTCGGCGCCTTTGGGGGTATCTACATAGTCAACGCCCAAAATTACCACGTCACCGCCGTCTTTGTAAATCTGCCAGGCTTGTTCCAGGTCGGGGGCTTCTTGTTCGCAGGGCTTGCACCAAGATGCCCAAATATTAATGACAACGATTTTGCCGCGCAGGTCAGAAAGCTTCATCTTCTCAATGCCGTTGTATTCGTAGCCGGGGTAGTATTCGAGGTCAAAGTCTGGCACGGATTTGCCAATTTGCGCCATTGGGTTTTGAGCGTGGTTTAAGCCAAACCCCACCAGCGCCAGCAAGCCCGCCAAAAAGACCCAAATGGCAATTTGCACAGGCACAGACACGCCGCGTTTTTTTGTTAATTCTTCAGTCATTTGCAGGCTCCATCCATTCATTGCGCGAGGCGTTCCTGACGATGAATCAATCTCATGGATTGTTCGTGAGATTGATTCATCGTTAAAAGAAAGATGCGCTCAATGACGTATTATTTTTGTTTTTTTAGTTCTTCTTCAAAGCGGGAGAGGTAGTCATCCGTTTTTGGGGAAGCGGCGGCGGGTTCTGACCCGATAACGAGTGCGGCGGCTTTGGGTTTGGTCCACTCTTTGAGTGAGCGAAACAGGATGACTGCGCCCATTAAAATGACGGCGGGCGGCAGGGCGTAGATGAGCCAGAAGAAGCCCTCTTTGGGCGGTTCGGAGAGTACGCGCGCGCCGTATTGGTCTACAAAATATTGGGTGATCTGATCTTCGGTATTGCCTTCGGCAAGCATGGTGCGGATCAACTCGCGCCATTCGTAGCAGGCTTCGGTTGGGCAAACATCCAACGGGGTGCTTTCACAAACCGGGCAATATAATTTTCGCGCAATGGCATTCACTTCATCGTCGGTGGGCGGTGTGCCGCCTTGCGCAAAAGCGGGGGAGGTGATGAATACACTGCCTGCTAAAAATAAGAAGGCGATCACATATAAAAACTTTTTCATTTATTACTTTCTCCAACGTTAAATGTTTAACGTTTAACGTGTTTAATCTGCCGCGCTGGGTTGGTTGGTACTTTGCGGCGCGCGCAGCGGCTCTTCAGCGGGGTCGTGGTCGGGCCATGCGGTAAAGATAATGCCCGCCAGGAAGAGCAGGCTGCCGATCCACAGCCAATTGACCAGCGGATTGACAAAGACTTTAAAGGTGGCGCCCATGCTGGAGACGGGCTGCCAGTCTACCAGCAAGACGTATAAATCATCTTTGAGGGTGGAGCGGTTGCCAGGAATGGTCATATTCTGCTGCGAGTCGAAGTAGTAATCAATGCGCGGGGTGAGTTCACCGAGATAAATCCCATCTTCATACACATCCACCACAGCGCGGGTGAAGTTAACTCCCTTGCCTTCATCGGGCCAGGAAGCCAGTTCGCGGTATTCGATGGTGTAGCCGGCAAGTTCCATCTGCTCGCCTTGTGCCAGTGAGCCTTGCGTTTCTTTTTGGAAGATCTCAATGCCCAGAATGCCAATCGCCATCAGCATCATGCTGATGTGAATAATGTACCCGCCGTAGCGGCGGCGATTGCGCCCCATAAGACGCGCCAGCGCGGTGAAGAAATTTTCACCCTGCGCCCGCTGACGCGCGCGCGCGGCGCGCCCAAATTCTTGAAAGGTCACAAAAAGCACCAGGGCAATCAAAAAGAAGCCAATCAGGGCGATGTAGTTTTGGGTGTAGGTGAAAAATAAAACCACCGTAAGAATTGCCGCTGCCAGGGCGGATTTCCACATGGCGCGACCAAGCGTTTTAATGGTGGAATGCCCCCACGCCGAAAGCGGCGCAATGCCCATCAGCAGCATCAACCCGGCAAACAGGGGCGCGGTGGCACGTTCATAAAATGGAGGACCCACCGTTACTTTTTGACCCGTGAATAATTCTGAAACCAGAGGGAAAATCACTCCCCAAAAGCTAACGATCAACACGCTCATAAAAAGCAGGTTATTCAGCAGGAATAAGGCTTCGCGCGAGAGCATGGATTTCATTTCGGTTTCGCCGTGCAGCAGGGGCCAGCGCCAAATTAACAGCGCGATGGATACAAACAAAGTCAGCGCGGTGTAGCCCATAAAGAAGGGTCCGATGGGGCTGTTTGCAAAGGCATGAACCGAAGAAAGTACGCCAGAGCGGGTGAGGAATGTACCAAAGACGACCAGCGCGTAGGTCAAAATGACGAGAATCATATTCCAGTGTTTGAACAAGCCGCGTTTTTCTTGAATCATCACTGAGTGTAAAAAGGCGGTTCCCGTCAGCCAGGGCATGAACGCCGCAATTTCAACTGGGTCCCAGCCCCAATAGCCGCCCCAGCCCAAAACGTCGTAAGCCCAGCGCCCGCCAAGCACCAACCCAAAGGAGAGGAAGAGCCACGCCCACAAAGACCAGCGGCGCGTAAGACGAATCCAACGGTCGTCGGTACGTCCGGTGATTAATGCCGCCATTGCAAAGGCATAGGGGATGACGTAAGACACAAAGCCAAGATAAAGCATGGGCGGATGAATGACCATGCCAGGGTGGCGCAAGAGGGGGTTTAATCCGTTGCCGTCCTGCGGGGTGAAGAGAGTGGCGGCTAAAGGCGCAAACATGTGCGGTTCTACATTGCCTGCCACCAGCCAAAAGCGGGTAAATGGGTTTTCGTAAAAGACGACCATGCCCAAGAAAAAGATAATGGTGACTGCATTCACCACAATCACCCAGGGCAGAAATTCGATGTCGCGTTCCCATTTACGCAGGGTGACAGCGGAGGTAAAAGCCGCCAGCAGCCACGCCCAAAACAACAGTGAGCCTGCCTGCCCGCCCCACCAGGCAGTTACCTTAAGATACGTTGGCATACTGCGGCTGGTCACTTCGTACACGAAGGCAACTTCAAAATGATTGGTAATCAGCAAGTAGACGAGCGCCGCCGCCGAAAGCGAGAGCAGCGGAAAAACCAAAAACATGCCGCGCCGCGAACTTTCGACCATCGCCGCAGATTTACGCAACGCACCATAGACTGCCGCAATGAGGCTGTAAAAAGCGACAATAAAACTTACCACTAAAATTCCATATCCAAATTCTGCAAACATAAAGAGTGTCCTTGTTTATTTTTAGACGCGCTTATTGGGCTGAAACCTGTTCGGGGACTGCTTCTTCATATTTGGTGGGACATTTTAGCAATAGCTCATCTGCGTAAAAAACGCCATCCTCGCCCAATTTGCCGGTCATAATGGCTTGCGCTTCGCCGCGCAGCAAATCTGGCTTGGCGCCCACATATTGAACGCTGACGCGCTGCAAAGACGGGTCGTTTACGGCTTGGTACAAAACCTCTGCCAGCCCGCCTTGCGCTTCAATTTCGGCATTGTCGCCAGAAACATGCGCTACATCAAAGGTCAGGGTTAGTGTTTGAGAATCGTACTGAATTGTATCGCCCAGCACCGCGCCCGAAAGACGCAGGCTTTTGCCAACAACCGCAGCGCCTTCGGCTTTAACTTCGTTTACGGTCATAAAATATTCTGCGCTTGCCTGTGTGGATGAGAAAATAAGATAGACAACTGCCGCCAAAATAAGCGCGCCGCCAAGAAAGAATTTAGAACGTTGCATGAGTTCCTCCAAATGAGTTATTTGCTTCCAATATAAAAATGTGCAAAATTAGATAAGCAGTATTCATTTTACATGGTGAGATTAATTGTCCCTTAGTTTTGGGGGTGAAAAGATGTCACGAAAATCTGCGCATTTTGTCTGGGTTCCTGATGATTGTTTTCTGTGCTGCAATCTGGCTCTATTTTGCCTGAACAAAAAGCTGCACCGAGTCAATGGGCGCGCTCAGGCTGGATACGGAAAAATGAAAGGCAATATTGTCCCCCGGCAAAATTGACCCGCCCTGCCAACATGTTACGCCCACCACGCGCCCATCTTTACTGTACGCAACGGCTGCCACCCAAACCAGGCTGGCAGCCGTTGATTCTGCTGGCAGGGAAATTTGCCCGCTGAGTTGGGCAGTTAGACCGTTCCAATCCACTTGGGT
>DYML01000187.1 GCA_020721605.1 Anaerolinea thermophila | reverse complement strand
TTTACTGATTGCGGACTCGTGCCGCCAATCGCATTTCTTTTTTCGATGGATTTCAGCGGGTCGAAAACCTGGTACACGTCCGATTCAAAGGCGGGGCTGAGAGCCTGATACGCTTCGAGGGGCAGTTGTTCCAGCCCAAGCCTTTTCTCCCCAGCCAGGCGGACGGCTTTGCCTGCAATGGCGTGCGTCTCGCGGAAGGGGATTCCTTTGCCAACGAGATAATCCGCCAGGTCGGTCGCCATCATAAATGAGTCAATCGCGGCTCGCATTCGCTCAGGTTTGGCGCTGATGGTTTGAATCGCGCCCGCGAGGACGGGCAACATCATCAGCAAGGTGTCGGCGGCGGCAAAGACGGGGGCTTTATCTTCCTGCAAGTCTTTGTCGTAGGTCGAGGGCAGACCTTTGAGTGTGGCAAGCAAACCCGTCAGCATTCCAATCAGCGTGCCAGCCTTGCCGCGTGTCAGTTCAAAGACATCGGGATTTTTTTTCTGCGGCATGAGACTGGAACCCGTCGAGTAGGCGTCGGAGAGTTCAAAGAAGCCAAACTCGGCGCTGGTGTACAAAACAATTTGCTCTGCAAGTTTGCTGAGGTGGACTCCCGCCAGCGTGGCGCAAAACAAAAACTCGGCGGCGAAGTCGCGGTCGGAGACGGAGTCGAGGCTGTTTTGGCAAGGTTCTGCAAAACCCAGCGACTCGGCAAGCGCGGCGCGGTCAACGGGAACGGGCGTGCCAGCGAGCGCGCCAGAACCAAGCGGCAAAATGGAAACGCGCTTGGTCAAATCGGCGAGGCGGGCGCGGTCGCGTCCCAGCGGATGAAAGTGACTCAGCCACCAGTGCGAGAGCAAAATCGGCTGGGCGCGTTGCAGGTGAGTGTAGCCTGGCATGAGGGTTTCGCCTGCGGCTTCAGCCTGTTCGAGCAACGCGGATTGCAGCAGGCGGAATGCGGAATCTAATTCAGGAATTGCCTGCAACATCCATAGTCTGAAATCGGTGGCGACCTGGTCGTTGCGGCTGCGCCCCGTGTGAAGTTTGCCCGCCGCCGCGCCGACCAACTCTCTGAGTCGGCGCTCAACGGCGGTGTGAATGTCTTCGTCGGAGGGGACGAAGGAAAACTGTCCCGAAGAAAATTCCGCTCGGACAGCGACCAGCCCACGGGTAATCTGCTCGTGTTCTTCATCCAGCAAAATGCCCGCTTTGTGCAAAGCGTCCGCCCACGCAAGTGAACCATCCACATCCTGCAAAGCCATGCGTTGGTCAACAGGCAGGGAGGTGTTCAAGTCCCAGGCGAGGGAGTCAAGTGATTGGGTAAATCTTCCGCCCCAGAGGGTCATGTGTGCTCCTTGTTGGTGGATTGGTAAATTGGTAGGTTGGGAAAACCAATCTACCAATTTACCGAGTCCCAATTTACTAATCTCTCTTGAATTTCGAATAATCAGGCTTGGGCATGTCGAGACCTGAAACGGGCAGCCCGTTCATGGCGCGGACTTTGAGACTCAGCCCGAAGAGTCGGATGAAGCCTTCGGCGTGGCTCTGGTCGTAAACGTCTTCCTGACCGAAGGTGGCGAAGTCTTCGCGGTACATGCTGAATGGCGATTTCTTTCCAGCGGTGATGATGTTGCCCTTGTACAGTTTGAGGCGTACCACGCCCGTGACGGGACCCTGGGTTGAATTGACGAAGGCGTCGAGGGCTTCGCGCAGCGGGGTGTACCAAAGCCCGTCGTAGGTCAGTTCGGCGTATTTGACGGCGGCAACCTGCTTGAAGCCGATGGTCTGACGGTCGAGGACAAGCGACTCCAGTTCGCGGTGGGCGTACATCAAAATAGTGCCGCCTGGGGTTTCGTACACGCCGTGCGATTTCATGCCGACGAGGCGATTCTCAACTAAATCCACGCGACCAATGCCGTGCGCGCCGCCGATGGCGTTGAGCGTTTCGACAATTTTCGCGGGCGAAAGTTTTTCGCCGTTGACGGAAATGGGGTTGCCCGTCTCGAATTCGATTTCCACATACGCGGGTTCATCGGGCGCGTTTTCGGGCGAGGTGGACATTTGGAACATGGCTTCTTCGGGTTCGTTCCAGGGGTCTTCGAGCAAACCGCCTTCGTGCGAGAGGTGCCAGATGTTTGAGTCGCGGCTGTAAATGGATTTGATGGTGGCGGTGACGGGGACGTTGTGTTTTTCGGCGTAGGCAATTGCGTCTTCACGCGAGCGGATGTCCCATTCGCGCCAGGGAGCGATGATTTTCAGGCGCGGGTCGAGCGCCATGACGGTCAGTTCAAAACGAACCTGGTCATTGCCCTTGCCTGTCGCGCCGTGACAAATGGCGTCCGCGCCAGTTTCGTGGGCAACTTCTACAAGATGTTTGGCAATTAAAGGACGGGCAATGGATGTGCCCAATAAATACTTGTGTTCGTAAATTGCCCCCGCCTTAAGCATGGGAAAAAGACAATCTTCCGCAAACTCTTCTTTCATGTCGTGCAATATAAATTCGTTTGCGCCGCTCTTGATGGCTTTGTCTTCCAGTTTTGCCAGGTCTTCGTCGCCCTGCCCCACGTCCGCGCAAAAGCAGACGACTTCGCAACCGTCATAATTCTCTTTGAGCCACGGCACGATGACCGAGGTGTCCAATCCGCCCGAATAGGCAAGGACAACTTTCTTGATTTGAGGCTTGGGTTTGAGATTCATTTTTTACTCCTTGATTTTTTTCTTCCCCCCATTTTGGGGGGATTGAGGGGGGTGAAAATAAAAACAGCCCGCCGAGAAGGAGGGCTGTTTGGGTCAACTTGTTCGCGCGTTTTTCGCGCCCGCAGTTGCGTCATCCAATCAAAAAGCTCCCGACCTTCTCAGGGAAGTGGGTTGCGGACGACGTGTACGGGGCAGTGCAAACCTTGTAAACATAACAGGCGGTATTCTACCCGAAAAACAAGATGAGTCAAGGAAATTTCAAATGCAGAATGAGGAATGCAGATTGCAGAATTTTATTCTTCATTCTGCAATCTGCATTCTGCAATTACAGCGTCGTCCGCTACATTTTATGTCTTTGCCTGTCCAATCACATAATCCACCATCAGCGCGGGGATGTTGACGCCCGTGGTGGCGATACTGTTGCGGAATTCCATCGTGTGATTAACTTCGTTGATGGTCAAGCCGTTGTCAGATTCAAACACGTCAATGGCGAGCAGTCCGCCGCCGATGGCTTGGGCGGTGCGGCGGCAGATGTCGCTCAACTCTGGGGTGAGTGGACAGTTGGTTGCCACTCCGCCTCTCGCCGTGTTGGTAATCCAGCCTTCGGAGGTGCGATAAATGGCGGCGATGGGTTCATCCCCAACCACAAAGGCGCGGATGTCGCGCCCAGGTTTTTGGATGTATTCCTGAATGTAGAACACCTGATGATTGACTCCCAGCGAAGCCTTGTGTTCGATGAGCGATTCGGCGGCGTGGCGATTGTCCACTTTGGCGAGCAGACGTCCCCACGAACCGACGACAGGTTTCAGCACACACGGATAGCCCATCGCGTCCACCGCCGCCAGCGCGGATTCTTCGTCGAATGCCATGAACACCTTCGGGGTTGGGATTCCGTTCTGGACGAGAATCTGGCTGGTGACATATTTGTCGCCGCAGCGTTCCGCCACTTGCGGGGTGTTGACCACCTTCACGCCGTTGGCTTCGTAAATCTTCGAGATGTACAATCCGCGCGAGTAGGAGACCGAACGCTCGAAGAGTACGTCCACTTTTTCGGGGACGCGCGAGATGTCGAAGAACTGTCCATCATCCTTCACGCGGACAACTTCCACGTCCGAACGTTTTTCGAGTTCTTCCAAAAGATATTTTTCTTCCGCGCGCAGGCGGGTGTAGAGAAAGCCGATTTTTGTCATGGGAACTCCAAAGAATGCAGAAGTCAGAATGCATAATGAAGAATAAAATTCGCCATTCTGCATTCATCATTCTACATTCTGCATTTAACTTTTTCCGTCATTTCACTTGTTGTCAGCGTGCCGCCCAAATCTGGCGTGACTTCTCCGCTGGCAATGCAACTTTCGACGGCGGTTCGCAAGCGGGCGGATTGTTCTTTTTCGCCGAGATAGTCCAACATCATGGCGGCGGCGAAGAAGGTGGCGGTGGGATTCGCCTTGCCCGTGCCGACCAAAGTTGGGGCGCTGCCGTGGACGGGTTCAAAGACTGCCGCGTCCGTGCCGATGTTGCCCGAAGCCGCCACGCCCAATCCGCCGACCAGCATACAAGCCTCATCGCTGAGGATGTCGCCAAACAGGTTGGTGGTGACGATGACCTCAAACTGCTCAGGCGCGCGGATGAGTTCCATGGCGCAGGTATCCACCAGCATTTCCTGCATGGTCAGGTCGGGATACTCTTTCGCCACTTCCAACGCAACGGCGCGGAACAATCCGCAAGTTTGGCGTAACACATTCGCCTTGTGGACGACGTGAACGGTTTTGCGTCCCAGTTGTCGGGCGGAATCAAACGCCTTGCGGAGTATCCTCTCTGAGCCTTTGCGGGTGATGACGCGCTCGGTGATGGCGCGGTTTCCGTCGTCTTCCACGCGCTCGATACCAGAGTACAAGCCTTCGGTATTCTCGCGGACGATAAGCATGTCAATGCCAGCGCGGGAGGATGAGTGTTGAATGGAGCGGTTGGGACGCAGGTTGGTGAACAGGTCGAGCGACTGACGCATTCGCACGACGGGCGAAAAATAGTTGGGGATATTGGGCGGCGTGGTGACTGCGCCAAAGAGCGCGGCGTCCGCGTGGCGAATAGATTGGAGTGTTGAATCAGGCAGAGGCGAGCCTGAGCGTTGATATTCGCCGTAGCCGATGCCGCATTCCACAAAATCCCATTCGAGCGGGAGCGCGGTCAATACTTCGCGGGCGGCGGCAATCACTTCGGGTCCAATTCCATCGCCAGGGAGTAAACAAATTTTGTACATGAGTTCTCCTACGGAACACGCAACACGAAATATGCAGCGTGTTGCGTGTTGCGTTACGCCATCAATTCCTGAATATCGTGTTCTTTCAAGAAATTCACAATCCCGCCTGCTTCGGCGATTTTCAAAACGAAATCGGGAAGCGGGCGCGCCTGATACTGGTTCCCGTTGCTGCGGTTGAAAATTTCGCCCGTGGCGAGGTTCACATCCACGTCGTCGCCTTCGGTGATGTCGGCGGCGGCTTCGGGACATTCCAAAATGGGCAAGCCGATGTTGACGCAGTTGCGGAAGAAAATCCGCGCGTAGGATGCGGCAATGACGCACTTCGCCTGCGAGCCTTTGATGGCAATCGGCGCATGTTCGCGCGAAGAGCCGCAGCCGAAGTTTTGCCCGCCGACAATCACGTCGCCAGGTTTGACATTCTTGGAATAGTCGGGCTTGATTTCACAAAAAACGTTCTTCGCCAATTCCAGCGGGTCAATCGTGATGTTGAACCGCCCAGGGATGATTTCGTCGGTGTTGAGGTTGTCTTCAAATGTCCATGCTTTTGACATGATGGTCTCCTTTTTTGAATGTAGAAGTCAGAAGTCAGAATGCAGAATACGCTTGCACCGCGCGCAAGCGCAGGTGTTCTGAATTCATCATTCTGCATTCTGCATTAAATTCCGTGGGTCTGCAATCTTCCCCGCCAGCGCTGTCGCCGCCGCAGTTGCGGGACTTGCCAGATAAATCTCTGCCAGCGGACTGCCCATGCGCCCGATGAAGTTGCGGTTCATGGTGGTCAGGGCACGCTCGCCCGCCGCGAGGATTCCGCCGTGACGCCCGATGCACGCGCCGCAGCCCGTCCCCGTCACGGTGCAACCCGCTTCGAGCAGAATTTCAATCAAGCCGTTTTTCATCGCCTTCTTGTAAATCCGCTCGCTGGCAGGCGTGACAATCACCCGCGTAAACGGATTCACCTTTTTGCCTTTGAGCATGTTCGCCACAATTTCGATGTCTTCGTAGCGGGCATTGGTGCAGGTTCCGATGTAAACCTCGTGAACTTCCAAGCCAATGACTTCCTCCAGCGGCTTGACATGATCCACATCGGGATGGCAGGAAACCTGCGGTGTGAGTTGGGACACGTCGATTTGAATCACCCGCTCGTAGCGTGGATTCACGGGGCGAATCATTTCGTAAGTCCCCTGCGCGGGAGTCTGAGTCCGCAAGTATTCCAGCGTCACTTCATCCGCCGCAATCAAGCCACACTTCGCGCCAATCTCGGTGGACATGTTCGGGAAGACGATGCGCTCGTTCATCG
>DYML01000021.1:6835-26953 GCA_020721605.1 Anaerolinea thermophila | reverse complement strand
TATCATTTTTTCATAAAAGGATCGTTTATGCTTTCACAACAAAATATTCGTTTTTCTCTTCCTTCCAAGGGCCGCCTCGAAACAGGCGCGCTGGAATTTCTTTCTGAAGCAGGCTTGCAAGTTTTTAAGCCTAATCCGCGTCAGTATTTGGCAGACCTGCCTGCATTGCCTGAGTTGAAAGTCATTTTTCAGCGTCCTGGTGATATTGTTGTGAGTGTAATGCAAGGCAGCATTGATTTTGGTATTACGGGGCGGGATATGCTGGAAGAAAAAGGCGGTGACGGTGACATTATGATTCTGCACGATGCGCTTGGATTTGGCGGCTGCGCTTTGACTCTGGCTGTCCCTGAGCAGTGGAAAACCGTGACCGATCTTGCTTCACTCAAGGAGTATGCGGCTTCCCTGGAATCTGATTTGCGCGTAGCCACAAAATTTCCCTTCCTGACCGAACGCTTTCTCAATCAACATCATATTCCCCATATTCTTATCTCTGCTGAAGGCACACTGGAAAGCGCCCCGACCATTGGCTATGCCGATATGATTTCGGACCTTGTTTCTTCCGGGCAAACCCTTTTGGATAACCGCCTGCGCCCATTGCCTGACGGCGTGATTCAAAAATCGCAGGCGGTCTTAATTGCCAATCGCCGCGCTCTTCAGAATCGCCCCGAAGTATTGGAAATGGCGCGGCGTCTGCTGGAATATATCGAAGCCCACATGCGGGCAAAGGAAAATCTTTTGGTCATCGCAAACATGCGCGGCGAAAGCCCCGAAGCGATTGCTGATAAACTTTTTAAGCAGACTTCGCTCGGTGGGTTGCAGGGACCGACCATCAGCCCGATTATCACCCGCGAATCAAATCAGGGTTGGTATTCTGCGACCATCGTGGTGCGCCGCGATTATCTGCCGCAAGCCATTGGGCAACTGCGCCAAATCGGCGGCAGCGGAATTATTGTCTCGCCCGTGACCTATATTTTTGAAGAAGAGCCACCGCGCTATACCGCCATGCTGGCGGAATTAAAAAAGTAAAACTTCGGAAGTCTTCAAGACTTCCGAAGTTTGAGAAGGAGAATTTATGAAAATCCGCCCTCACCTCGAATCCCTTCCGCCGTATGCGCCGATTGAGCCGTTTGAAGTTCTCTCCGCCCGTTTGGGACGCGAGCCTTCGCAAATCGTCAAACTCGACGCCAACGAAAATCCATACGGAATTTTGCCCGCTGTCCGCAAGGCGCTGGCGGAGATGGATTTCCCGCACATTTACCCAGACCCCGAAAGCCGCGCCCTGCGGAAGTCGCTCTCTTCGTTTACTGGAGTGGACGCCGAATACCTGCTGGCTGGCTCTGGCGCAGACGAGTTGCTGGATTTGCTGATGCGTGTTTTCCTCGAACCTGGTGAATGCATTCTGTCCTGCCCGCCTACGTTTGGGATGTATCCCTTCGACGCGGAGTTGAACGCGGCGGCTTGTGTTGAAGTTCCGCGCAAGGCGGATTTCTCGCTGGACATGCCTGCCATCCGCAAGGCGGTGGACGAGTTCAAGCCGAAGTTGCTGTTCGTCGCTTCGCCGAATAACCCCGACGGCTCGTTGATTGATTCCGCCGCGCTGGATGAATTGCTTTCGCTTCCGCTGTTGGTGGTTTTGGACGAAGCCTACATTGAGTTTGCGGGCGAGAATCTCGGCGCAAGCCTGAGCCGAATCCGCGAAGTTCCGCAGCGTGAAAATCTGGCAGTCTTGCGGACATTTAGCAAGTGGGCGGGGCTGGCGGGTTTGCGCGTGGGCTACGGCGCGTTTCCCAAATGGCTGATGCCGATTCTGTGGAAATCCAAACAACCGTACAACGTCAATGTGGCGGCGAGTGTGGCGGCGCAATCTGCGCTGGCAAACGTGGGCGAGTTGGAAAAGGTGGTGGAACTGCTGAAAGCCGAGCGCACAAAACTGCTGGCGGAGTTGCAAAAAATTCCCTACCTCAAACCGTATCCCACCCAATCGAATTTTATTTTGTGTCAGGTTGCAGGCGTGGATGCGGCGCAACTCAAATCACGGCTGGCGGAGGAACATGGAGTCTTCATCCGCTATTTCAACAAGCCAGGTCTGCGCGACCATATTCGAATCAGCGTGGGCAGACCGTCGGGCACGGAAACGTTGTTAAAGGCGTTAAACGTTGAACGTTCAACGTTTAACGCGAAGGAGTAATCATGCGTACTTCAGAAATATCCCGCAAGACCAACGAAACGCAAATTGAAATCAAACTGGATTTGGACGGCGCAGGCAAACACGAGATTTCCACGGGCGTGGGGTTTCTCGACCACATGCTGACTCATCTTGCGGTGCATGGTCTTTTTGATTTGACGGTGCAAGCCACAGGTGATTTGCATATTGACGTTCATCACACGGTGGAGGATGTGGCGCTGGCGTTGGGGCAAGCCTTTGACAAGGCGTTGGGCGACCGCAAGGGAATTTTCCGCATGGGCGATAGTTTTGCGCCGATGGATGAAACCCTGGCGCATGTGGCGGTGGATTTGTCGGGGCGACCCTATGCGGTGATTCAAGCGGATTGGCATACGCCGTATGTTGGGAATATCCCCGTCACGCTGTTCCCGCATTTCTTTGAGTCATTCGCGGTGACATCGCGGTGTAATCTCCATGCGCGGATTTTGTACGGGCGCGATGACCATCATCAAGCCGAGGCGTTGTTTAAGGCTTGGGCGCGCGCGTTGGATGCGGCGACTCAGTTTGATCTGAGGCGCGGTGGGACGATTCCATCTACAAAGGGAAGTTTGTAAATGCAGAATGAAGAATGCAGAATGAAGAATGGTGAGCGATGAAAAAAGAAATTATCTTGATTGATGCGGGGACGGGCAATTTGCGCTCGGTGCAAAAGGCGTTGGAAAATGTCGGGGCAAATGTCACGCGGACGGGTGACCCGCAAGCGGTGTTGTCCGCTTCAAAGGTGGTGCTGCCTGGCGTGGGCGCGTTTGGCGATTTTATGGCGGGCTTGCGGGCGCGGAATTTGGAAGGCGCGGTCAAGGAAGTGGCGGCGCGTGGCGTTCCGTTGTTGGGGATTTGCGTCGGGATGCAAGCCCTCTTTGACATCGGCGAGGAGATGGGAACCCATGCGGGGCTGGGCTTGCTGCGCGGGCGGGTGCTGCGCTTTGCGGACAATTTATCGGTGAAGATTCCGCACACGGGTTGGAATCAACTTGAGGCGCGGCAGGGCGCTCGGCTCTTTAATCAGATAAAGGCTGGGGCGTACGTCTATTTCAACCACTCGTATTATTGTCAGCCCGAAGATTTATCCGATGTAACAGCCGAAGTGGATTATGGCATTCGTTATGCGTGTGCGGTTCAACGCGGAAATATTTTCGGCGTGCAGTTTCATCCTGAAAAAAGTCAGGCGGTGGGCTTGCAGATTTTGAAAAATTTTGTGGAGGCGATATGAACATTTATCCCGCAATTGATTTGCGCGGCGGCAAGGTGGTGCGGCTGAAAGAGGGCGACCCCGCGCGGATGACTTCGTACAGCGACGACGCGGGCGAGACGGCGCGGCGCTGGCTGGGGGCGGGCGCGAAGTGGCTGCATGTGGTCAATTTGGATGGCGCGTTTGGCGAAGGCGACTCGGCGAATCAGGCGGCGCTGCTTTCGATTCTGAAGGCGGCGCGAGAGGCTGGCGCGAGCGTTCAATTTGGCGGCGGGATGCGCTCGCTGGATGCGGTGGCGCAGGCGTTGAGTTTGGGCGTGACCCGCGCCATTCTCGGCACGATTGCAGTGGAGCAACCCGATGTGGTGCGTGATGCGTTGTCCCGTTTTGGCGCGGAGCATGTTGCCGTCGGCATTGACGCCCGCGATGGCTTGGTGCGGACTCGCGGCTGGGTGGATAACAGCGGAATCCCTGCGTTGGATTTGGCTTTGCAAATGCGCGGCTTCGGCTTGCGGACGGTCATCTTTACCGATGTCAGCCGCGATGGGTTGGGCAGCGGTTTGAATATTGCGGCAACGCGCGATTTATCCGAAAAAAGCGGGCTGGATGTCATCGCTTCGGGCGGCGTGCATACGATTGACGATGTGCTTGCGGCGCGGGATGCGGGCTTGGCAGGCTGTATCATCGGGCGGGCGTTGTATGATGGGACGATTGACCTGCGTGAGGCGTTGAACGTTTAACGTTAAACGTTCAACCGAATTGGAGAATTATGTTAGCCAAGAGAATCATTCCATGTTTGGATATTAAGGATGGGCGGGTGGTGAAGGGGGTGAATTTTGTGAACTTGCGCGATGCGGGCGACCCTGTGGAGCAGGCGCGGTTGTATGATGAACAAGGCGCGGATGAGTTGGTCTTTTTGGATATTTCCGCCACGCACGAAGGACGCAAGACCACCCTTGAATTGGTCAGTCGCGTTGCCGAGACGGTTTTCATGCCGCTGGCAGTCGGCGGCGGAATCCGCGAGGTGGACGATATGCGGAATCTGCTGCTGGCTGGCGCGGATAAGGTCAGCGTGAATTCGGCGGCGGTGCGGCGACCTGAATTGCTTTCCGAAGGCGCGATGCGTTTTGGGGCGCAGTGCATTGTGCTGGCGATTGATGCGCGAAGAAGTGGCTCCAGTTGGGAGGTTTTTGTCAACGGCGGGAGGATGCCGACGGGTATGGATGCGGTTGAGTGGGCGGTGCGCGGCGTGGAATTGGGCGCGGGCGAAATCCTACTCACCAGCATGGACGCGGATGGTACGCTGGCAGGTTACGACCTTTCGCTGACTCGTCGAATCGCCGAAGCGGTTTCTGTGCCTGTCATTGCTTCGGGAGGCGCGGGGCTTCCCGCTCATTTTGCCGATGTCCTCACCCAAGGCAAAGCCGATGCCGCGCTCGCCGCTTCTCTCTTTCACGATGGGAAGTTGAAAATTCCCGAATTGAAAAGGGAGTTGCAAAACCTGAATATACCCGTGAGATTGGAACAACGTTAAACGTTTAACGTTCAACGTTGTTGGAGGAGCGAATGGAAGTACCCAAATTTGAAATCAAATACGATGCCAGTGGACTTGTCCCTGCCATTGTGCAGGATGCAAATACAAATGAAGTGCTGATGCTGGCGTACATGAACGCCGAGTCTTTGCAGCTGACGATGGAGACGGGCGAAACCTGGTTCTGGTCGCGCAGTCGGCGGGAGTTGTGGCACAAAGGCGCGACATCGGGAAATATTCAAAGCGTGGTTGAAATCCGCGTGGACTGCGACGAAGACACCTTGCTGATTTTGGTTCACCCCGCAGGCGCGGCATGTCACACGGGCAACCGCAGTTGTTTTTATCGAAATGTAGAGAAGTAATAAGTAACGAGTAAAAAGTTGAGAAGTGAAAAGCGTAGCAATACCGAGGCGCTTGATACCGTAACACTTGACACTGAAACACCTGACACTGGAGACATTATGACCATTCAATGGCTATTTGACGTAATTCAAGACCGCAAGCAAAACCCTTCCGAAAAATCTTACACCACCAGCCTATTCAATGACGGCTTGCCAAAAATCGCGCAGAAGGTGGGCGAGGAAGGCACAGAAGTTGTGGTGGCGGCGTTGGCGCAGGATGACCAGCGGCTCATCGAAGAAGTCGCGGATTTGACCTATCACACCCTCGTTTTACTTGCCGCACGCGGATTAACTCCCGCCGACATTGTTGCCGAGTTGGAGAAGCGGCACAAATGAAAAAAGTGATTCTGCTCGATATTGACGGCGTGCTTGTCCATCATGGCGGATACCGCGCCGCGCTGCACGCCACGCTCAATTATTTTGCCAGCCTGATGGGGTTGAATCATTTTGACTTCCCCGAAGAAAAACTGGCAGCGTTGGAGAAGCGCGGAATTTTCAGCGAGTGGGACATGGTTCCGCTGCTGTTGGCAACCTTGTGGAATGATATTCTCGCCCATCATCCCATTCCATCCCTGCCCGCCGATTTGTTGTCTGCCGCAGTGGAGATCGGACGTAATCTTAATGGATACATGCCTCGTGAACTCATCATTCCAGAGTTTGAATATATCGCTGGTCAATATCCCGCCGAAGCCGCCTTGCAGCATGGCTGTTTTCCGTTCATCCCAATGGATTTGCGGGTCAATATTCTAAGCCAGTCGCGGCACATCAAACTTTCGCAGACCATGCGCCTGTTTCAACATTACTCACTCGGCAGCCGTGTGTTTTGCGAGACCTACAACCTGCCCGCAGAAGTGGAAACAGAATCGTTTTTGCACACGCATGACCGCTCCAACATCAACGATGACATCCGCGCCAAACTGCGCCAGCCCAATATTCACCTGGCGGGGCTGACCGCGCGCCCCTCTGCGCCGCCGCGTGAAGTGGCTGATTCGCATTTTGGCTACGCCCCAGAAGCCGAAATTGCGCTGGAACTCGTTGGGCTGTCCGACATCCCGCTGATTGCATTTGGCAAACTGGAATATCTCGCCGCCCAGCGCGGATTGGATGCGGGCGTTTTAATTAAGCCTTCGCCTGTTCATGCGTTGGCGGCAACTGCGGCGGCGCTGACGGGGGATGAATGGGCTGGCTTGCAGTCTGCGGGCGATTGGTTTCAGACGGGCAAACTCAATGGGATTTTTGCAAACCTGCCGCGTAAATTTGATTTGTTGGTGGTCGAAGATACGATGGGCGGCATACGCTCCACACAGGCTGCGGGGGAAATTTTGCGGCAGGCTGGCTTTGATGTAAATACCCGTGTTCTGGGATTAACCTCTGGCAGCCCCGCCAAGATCGAAGCATTTGCCCAGGCGGGCATTCCGCATTTTGAAACCTGGCAGGCGTTGCTGGCAGGTGCGGAAATCTAAGGATGGGGTAGAATCGCTTTGCTATTTCAATTCACGCGGTTCGCAGGAAGTGTGAAAAGCGGCTGACGAAAAGTTTTGATAAAAAGGAAAGCACATGAATCCCACCGACCACATTCTCGAAAAATTTGAACAAATCTCATCCATCCCGCGCGACACCAAAAACGAAGCGGGCATTCGCGCCTGGCTGCAAGCGTGGGCTGCTGCCCGCGGACTGGAATCCAAAACCGATGTGTCGGGCAACCTTGTGATTCAAGTCCCTGCCAGCGGCGGATACGAGAATCATCCCACGCTGATTTTGCAGGGACATCTCGACATGGTTTGCCAGAAGACGCCCGACTCGAAGCACGACTTCACCCGCGACCCGATTCGGATTCTGCGCGATGGAGATTGGATCAAAGCCGATAAAACCACCCTCGGCGCCGACAACGGAATCGCCATCGCGTTGATGATGTCAATTGTCGAGGACTCATCCGTCGCCCATCCGCCGCTGGAACTTTTGCTGACCGTCGAAGAGGAACTGGGCATTGTCGGCGCGGACAATCTCGACCCATCTTTGCTGACTGGGAAAATCCTCATCAACCTGGATTCGGAAGATGAGGGCGTTTTCACCGTTGGCTGTGCGGGCGGCGGCAGCACCTACCTCACCCTGCCGGTCAATTGGGAATTTCAATTTCCGCATGAAGCGGCTTTTGAGTTGAAAGTCGGCGGCTTGCAGGGCGGACATTCAGGAGACGACATCGAAAAGCACAGAGCCAATGCCAATAAATTGCTGGCGCGCGCGCTTGACCTGATTCAACGCAGCATTCCGATTCGTTTGTCTGCCTTGAAAGGCGGGACGGCGCGTAACGCCATTCCGCGTGACGCCGAGGCGGTCTTTGTTTGTCCGCGTGAAATGTCTGCCAAATGCCGCGACCTTGTCCACTCGGTTGAAAAAGAATTTCAAGCAGAATGTAGCCAATCTGAACCAAATCTTTCCCTGACCTTTGCGGAGGTGAAAGACCCTGCTGCGGGCGTCATCAGTGAATCGGACACAAGGAAGTGCATCCAAATTCTGACGATTTTGCCAAACGGTGTGGCGGAGATGTCGGCGGAAATTGAAGGCTTCGTTGAAACCTCCAACAATATCGGTGTGGTGGAATTAAAAGAAAATGGGTTGTTGGTGATTTCAAATCAGCGCAGCACGTTTATTTCCAAAATCGAAGAGATGTCGTATCGGGTGGAAGCCATTGGCGCGCTCGCGGGCGCAAAAGTGGAGCATACCAAAATGTTCCCCGCCTGGCAGCCAAACATGGATTCTGCTTTGTTGAAGAAATGCCAGCAGGTGTACGAGGCACAGTTTGGGCTTGCGCCTGTCGTCAATATTGTTCACGCGGGGCTGGAGTGCGGCGTGATCAGCGACCGTTGCGGCGGACTGGATTCGATTTCAATCGGTCCCACCATAAAAAATCCACACTCGCCCGATGAAAAAATGAACGTTCCTTCTGTCGAAAAAATGTGGCAACTTTTGACCGCGCTGCTCGAATCGTTTTAGATAAAAAACAGGTCACGCTTGGGGCGTGACCTGCAAAATATTTTCCTTCCAATCTTTGAACAAACTTCCGCATAAGTTTGTTTCGATGGAAGACCAGTCCCGCGTTGGGGTGGATTGCAAAATAGCGGACTGAATTATATCTTCAGAAAGCCAAAAACTTCCCTGCACAGCATAGCCATTTGATTGAACTTCATCGTGGCGGATAAATGCCCGCGCGGAAATTTTCAGCGTCCGCATCGGCTCGGGCGCGGAATCAACTCGATGCAGGGATAGGGCGTCGGTGGAGGTCATCTCGCGGGCTTCCTCTTCGGCGGCTTGAATCTCTGCGGGGGTCAGCGTCCCCATCTCCAGCGGACGTTTCATCGAGTTGGTATACGCTTCAATTAATAACTCAGTTATTTGATCCATGCTGTTATTCGGCGACAAATCTTTCATGGTCACAATCTGTTGGCGCAATGCCTGCTCCGCCAATTGCCGAAAAGATTGCCAGGGCGTTTGCCAAACTGCGGTCATGGCTTCGTAATCGAAGTCAAAGAGGACGTTGCCCACCACAACCGTCGCGTCGCCAATTCGTCCGCCGCCTGTGCCGGCAATCCGCTTGCCGTTTATTTCGATTTCGTTGATGTCGTGCAGGTTGGCGTTCAAGCCCAATCCGCGCAGGGCGGCAACGGGCGCATCGAGCGCAAAGGCAAAAATATCTTTGAGCATGGCGGGAACATGCGTGTGATGAAAAATGCACTGGTAAAAAATTTGATTTTTATCGAGGTAGGTTGCGCCGCCGCCCAATCGCCGCCGATAGACAGGCAAACCCCGCCGAACACATTCGGCGGGGTCGAAGATACTTTCAAAAATTTGGTGATAGCCGAGGCAGAGATATGGCTCCGTCGGCTGGCAAATGACAATTGTGTCTTGCGCGTCGTCATCCATGCGCTTGGCGAGAGCGTGATAGACCGCCTGCGTCTGCCACGACGGGACAGCGCCCAAGTTGATGAGTCGGATTGGTTTCATATCATAAACTAAAAGACCTGACAGGTTTCCACAAATCATCACTTTAACGAGGCGATTTTTTGAAACCTGTCAGGTCTACTATATCTACTGCGCCCAAACCTCATCCAGCCGCATTTGCTCGCGGATGATGGTCACATCATCTTCATTCGGCACAAACGGATAATCGCGGTACTCCTCGCTGGGACGGTACGAGCCATACGGACGATTGCACGCCATCACGCCATGTCGGTCGGGACAACCATTGGTCATAAACGGCAAGCCTGAGTTAATGGCTTCGGTCAGCATGGTGTCGGGCGCGTCCAGTTTGGCGAGTCCGCCGTTTTCATCGTAGGAAATTGCGGCGGGCGAGAGTTCGTAATTTTCAATCAAATACTTGACCAATTGCACGCGGCGGTGACGGTGAATCGGCTGGCGCGGAACATCCTGAGTGGCAGTGCCAGGCTCGGGGTTGAACGAGAACAGGTAGCCCGCGATTTGTTCGCTTCGCAGTTGGAAGAACAGATTGAACAGGTCGCGGTCTGTTTCGCCAAGTCCTACAATGACATGGCAATTGACATTCATCGGACCAAACATTTTCCGCGCCATGCGGATAATTTCCCAGTGATAATCCCATTTGTGCGGACCGCGAGTCTTTTTTCCGCGCGCTTCGTCGAAGATTTCCTCGGTTGCGCCGTCGAGCCCAATGCCGATGATGTCCACGCCTGCTGCTTGAATTTCCAGCAGTTTGGCTTCATCCAAAAGTGTGGCGCTGACCAATGCGGAAATGGGCACTTGCGGAGCTTTCGCCCGCACGCGGCGGATGATGTCCATCATGTCGTCATTGGCGCGGTGGTCTTGCACCTGCGAAACGCAGACGCGACCGACTTCCGTTTTGGCTTCGCGCTCGGCGATTTTTTCTGCAATCAAATCCGTCGAATACAGGGGCCAACCCACGCGGATGAAGGTGTTATCTTCGGGCAAGCCAGGACGTTCACGCGCCAACCCGCAGTAGGTGCAGTTGGCGTAACAGCCTTCGGGATAATTTTGCAGCAGGTTGATACACTCGCAAACCGCGCGGTCAATGCGACCTGGCTTCAATCCAAGTTGAATTGCCGCCGCCATGCTGATGCGGACATATTCAGGGCTGATTTGAAATTGCTCTGCCTGTTCACTTGCTGGAATGGTTACTTTTGCCATGATGTCTCCGTTTTACATTTAGACCTGACAGGTTTCATTATGACGAATGTTGGCGGGAGTTCTTTTGAATCAAATTCGTCCAGATTAACAAGGGTTATGTGGAAACCTGTCAGGTCTTTTTTGTATTTACCAATTCACCCCGCAGCAGGCATTCACAAACTGCGGACGCAGTCCTGCTGCGCGGGCGTATTCGACAATTCCGTTGGCGGGGAAGGCAATGCCGTTCAAGCCTGCGTCCACTGCCAGACGGTCAATCTCAACTTTCATTTTCCCCATCGGACGCGCACAGCCCAACATGACGGGCGTGGATGGGAGTCCCTTGCGAGCCTTTTGGAAGAACGCGCCGATTTCATCCAGCGACGGCGGCGTGACATTTGCCATCGCAGTTTTAGAAATGGACATCAACACTACCAGCGCCAGCAACTTCGGCGGGTGACGCAGAATCATCTCCAGGGCGCGGTCTTCGCCGAGCATTTTCCCGTAGTGCAAGCCGAGGATGATATGCGGCACCATCGGCACTTTGTATTTTTCCAGCCACGAGAGCGCGTCTTCGTAATCTTCGGGGTCGGCGGCGAGGTGATACACCTCGCGGATGGTGTCGCGGTGACCGATGACATCAATCATCGCGCCATCAAGGTCAATTTCGCCGAGCGCGGCGCAGGTCTCTTCGTCGGGTAGTCCCACGTGGACGCGGACAGCCAGCCCCAAGTCACGGCGGACGCGCTTTAAGTCGGCGATGTGCGGCAGGAGCGGAACCCGTCCCTGCAAATCGCTTCCGCCCGAAATCAAAACTCCGCGCGTGCCATTCTCCGCCAGTGATTCGCACACATCGTACAGCGAGCCGTCGAAGCGGCGCAGGTCGGTCATGCCGCGCAGGACTTTTGTGTCGCAGTGTTCGCAGTGCAAGGCGCAGGTTGTGCCCGTCACGCTGACCGAGACAAATTCCTCCACCGCTGTCTGATTGTTGTGCTCGTCGGTTTTGTAGCCGCGAAAGCCAGGGGTGTGGAAAATGATTTCGGAATTAAGCGGCAGGGTCATAGGGGTTTGCGTTCTCGCGCGTTTCCACAAGCTGGGCGTTGCCGATGGCTTTCAGCATGGTTTCCTGAATGGCTTCGAGCGGCAGCCCGTTGAAATCTTTTTCGCGGCGTTGATAAACCTTCGCCAGCGCGGCGGATACTTTTTCGGCTTGGCTCGATTGCCAGCGCAGCGCGGCTTCCATCTCGGCGACGGCTGATTCTTCGGCGAAGAAATCGCCGCCGATGTAAGCGGCTTTGAGTGTCTCGCCTGCCAGCGCCACGCGGATGTCGAGCAGCCCGACGGGAGTCTTGAATTTTGCGCCGCCGAATTTATCTTCCACCGAAGAGGTTTGATAAATCCACTCGTCGCTGAGATATTTTTCGGTTTCGACTTTTTCAATTGCCTGGAGTTCGTCTGCGGTGTAGGTTCCAGCGACCAACTCCACGCCGAGAGTGGTGGCGTAATTTCTCGCAATCGCCTGCCGCACTTCATCCACAGAAATATCGCGCCCCAACTCGCGGCGCACATTTGTCAGCCGCTCGCTGATGGCGGCAACCTGCTTGTCGGAGATTTTTTCCAGCGGCGTGTTGAGCACTTGCAGCATTAACTTGATGTCCAAATCCACCAGGGTGCTGGCGTGGAAAAGCAAACTACCAGAATGCGCGCGATGAATGCCCGTGCCGACAATCTTCCTGCCGTTGACCAAAATATCATTCTTGTTGTAGAACTGGGCGTTGACTCCCAATTCGTTCAGCCCTTTGATGATGCCTTCGGAGAGGGTCAGCATCAAATCGCGCGCGCGGCTGTAGGTATCTTCCGCGTGACCTGGGAGCATGAGCGCCAGCCCCAACTGCCCGTCGCCCATGATGATGGCGCCGCCGCCCGTGGGACGACGATTGACGGTGATGTTGTTCTCTTTGCAGAAATCAAGGCGCAGTTCGTTTTGAATATTTTGGAAGCGTCCGACCAACCCGCAGTGGGATTTGTAGGTGTACAGCCGCAGCGTGGGAACGGATGCGCCTGTGCCAACGCGCTCGCCAATCACTTCATCCGCGCTCAAACCGAAAGACGCGGTAACGTTGTCCTGGGTGATGAGTCGCAGTTCCATTTAGTCAATCCAGCCTTGTTGGCGATAGCGCGTCAGTTCCGAGTCAACCCACGCGGGCAGTTCATCCACCGAAACCAGTTGCGCGGATTCGTTTTCCCAGTCGCTGGGTTTGATGACAACCAGCCAGCCGTTGGTGTAGGTTTCCTGATTGACGAGGGCGGGGTTGCGGACGGTGAGGTCGTTGCGCTCGACGATTTCCCCGCTGATAGGGGATGTCAAGTCCCCAGTCATTTTCGCCGCCTCGAGCGTGCCGAGCGACTCGCCGCGTGTCACTTTTGTTCCCACGGGCTGTAACGAGACATACGCCAAATCGCCGAGCGAAGCCAGCCCAAGCGAGTCCATGCCGATGGTGACGTTGCCTGTGATGTTGTCATGCGACGCCCACATGTGATTGTCGCGCCCGTAGAAACGGTCAGCGGGGATGGAGTATAAATCTGCGCCAATTTTGAATTCTTGTGTGTTGCTCATGCTTCCTCCAAGGTTGAAGTTTTGGGTTTACAAGTTTTATCCACAGATTACGCAGATTTCACAGATTATTAAAACCAAATCTGCGTAATCTGTGAAATCTGTGGATGACTTTGGGTGGGGTAAATTAACAAATCCTCGGCAGCATTTCGCCTGCCAGCATATCCACAATGCGGGTACTGCCCAGCGCGGTTTTGAGCAGCACGCGCGACTTCGGCTCCGCGGTGACTTCGCCAATGATGATCGCGCCTTCGCCGTAGCGGGTTTGTTTCATCGCCGACAAAACTTTCTCCGCGTCTTCCTTTGCGACAATTGCCACCAGTTTGCCTTCGTTGGCAACGTATAGCGCGTCGAAGCCGAGCATCTCACATGCCGCGTTGACTTCAGGGTGAACGGGAATGGACTGCTCTTCGAGCGAAATCCCGACATTGGATTGCACAGCAATTTCGTTCAAGGTGGTTGCCAGTCCGCCGCGAGTGGGGTCGCGCAGCACATGGACATTGTTGCTGGCGTCGAGCATGGCGTCAATCAAATGGTTGAGTGGAGCCACGTCACTTTGAATCGTTGACTCAAATCCCAACTCGCCGCGCGCGCCCAAGACCGCAATGCCGTGGTCGCCAATTGAACCCGATAAAATGACGACATCGCCAACTTTGGCTTGCGCCCCGCCGATATTGACGCCCTCGCGCACCACGCCCACGCCTGCGGTGGTGATGTAGAGTCCATCGGCTTTACCGCGCTGGACAACCTTCGTATCGCCCGCCACGATTTGCACGCCCGCTTCATCGGCGGCGGACTTCATCGAAGCCACCACCAGTTTGAGCGTTTCCATCGGCAAGCCTTCTTCGAGAATGAATCCAGCCGTCAGGTAGAGCGGTTTCGCGCCGAGCATTGCCACGTCATTGACCGTGCCGCAGACCGCCAGTTTGCCAATATCCCCGCCAGGGAAGAACAGCGGAAAGACGACATGCGCGTCGGTGCTGATGGAAAGTTTGCCATGCTCTGGCACGACCAGCGCCGCATCATCACCCGATTTCAAAGCAGGGTTATCGAACACAGACATGAACGCCTTTTGAATCAACTGGTGACTCATGCGTCCGCCCGCGCCGTGTCCCATCACAATTTGTTCGCCATGCGGCAGCGGCGGAGCGCACACCGCGCCTTCGATGTTGATTGTTTCGTCAGTCATAAAACCTCTTGGGGAAATGAAGAAGTTAGAATGCAGAAGTCAGAATGGAAAACCAAATATTCTGCATTCTTCATTCCGCATTCTGCATTTATCTCCCGTATTTATAATACGCCGCGCACGCGCCTTCCGATGAAACCATCGTTGCGCCCAGCGGATTTTCAGTCGTGCATTCTTTTCCAAAGGCGGGGCAGTCGTGCGGTTTTTTCAAGCCCTGCAAAATTTGACCTGCAATGCACAGCGATGATTCCTGGGTGTGGATGTTGCTTACATTGAAACGCTTTTCGGCGTTGAACCCCTCAAACTCAGGGCGCAGGCACCAGCCGCTCATAGGAATCATGCCAATGCCGCGCCAGGTGCGGTCACATTCGCAGAAGACTTTGTTAATTGCCGCCTGCGCAGATTTCAGCCCGTCAAATGTCACCGCCCGTTGATAGGCGTTGGCGAGTTCAACTTTGCCTTCTTCCAACAATTGAACCGTTTTCAAAATGCCCTGCACAATGTCAAGCGGCTCAAAGCCAGTCACCACCATCGGGATTTGGAATTCCTCTAACAGCGGCGGATATTCGTGATAGCCCATCACCGCGTTGACGTGACCCGCCAGCAGAAATCCCTGCACGCGGTTGTGCGGCGAACCGAGAATGGCTTTCATCGCGGGCGGCACGCGCACATGCGAAACCAGTACCGAGAAATTCGTCAGCCCAAGCCGTTGCGCGTGAATCACGCTCATCACATTGGCGGGGGCGGTGGTTTCAAATCCGATGGCAAAAAATACAATCTGCTTTTCGGGATTTTTCTGCGCCAGCGTCACCGCGTCCAGCGGAGAATACACCACGCGCACATCCCCGCCCTGTGCCTTGATCGAGAACAGGTCACGACCAGAGCCAGGCACGCGCAGCATGTCGCCGTACGAGCAGAAAATCACATTCGGTTGGGAGGCAATCGCCAATGCCTTGTCAATCAATTCCAGCGGAGTGACGCACACGGGACAGCCAGGTCCATGCACCAGTTCGATTTCAGGCGGCAGCAACTGGTCAATGCCGTGGCGCACAATCGCATGGGTCTGCCCGCCGCAGATTTCCATCAACGTCCACGGGCGTGTGACGGTGCGGCGGATTTCTTCGATGACGCCCTTCACCAGCGGCGCGCTGCGATATTCATCAACGTATTTCATGGCTGGTAGCGCGGAATGCTTTGCGTGGGTTCTTCGCCCAATTCTTCTTCCACGCAGCCAATCTGCCGCAACAGTTCGAGTGTTTCCATCGCTTCGGATTCGCTCAACACGCTGATCGCAAACCCAACATGGATGACGCAATAATCGCCAACCTCGGCGCTTTCCACATAGTCCAAACAGGCTTCGCGGAAGATTCCGCCAAAGTCCACTCTTGCCATGTGCAACCCGCCCTTTTCATATTTTTCAACAATTTTTCCAGGTACGCCTAAACACATTTTATCCTCGCATTTTTGTCGCCGCAATGACCGCTTGTCCCAGCGACAAGCCGCCGTCATTGGTCGGCGTTTTTTTATGAATATATACTTTGAATCCGTTTGCTTCCAAAAGTTGCACGGTCTTTTGTAACAGGGTCATATTCTGCCAGACCCCGCCCGACAACGCAACCTCGTTGATTCCTGTTTCCAATTTGATTTTCAGGCACGCCTCGCGCGCCATCTCTGCCAGTCCGTTGTGAAATTTGGCAGAGATTTTGGATGGAGAAACGCCCGCCATCACATCCTTGATTAACGCTTCGAGCATGGTTCGAGTCTCCACCCGATCCTGATTCAGCCCGAAGGAATATTTCCCCGCCTCAGCCGAATCCGCCAGCGCCTCGAACTCGATCGCCGCCTGCCCTTCGTAATTGACCTTCTGCCGCACGCCAGCCAGCGCCGCCGCCGCATCGAACAACCGTCCCATCGAAGAGGTCATGGGCGTGTTGATTTTCCGCTCCAACTGCGCGCGTAAAATCGTCTGGTCTTGGGCGCAGAATTCCGCCACCGAGTCGAGCCGCTCGTCCCACTCCAAGCCGAGACTCCACAACAAAGCCAATGCAGTCCGCGCAGGTTTCTTGATTGCCGCATCCCCGCCAGGCAACGGAAAATATTCCAGATGAAACATCCGTTTATACGTTTCATAATCCGCTACCAAAAACTCGCCGCCCCAAATTGCGCCGTCATCGCCGTAGCCTGTGCCGTCAAAAGACAATCCAATCACGGGGCGCGAGCCGTCGAGTCCATGCTCCGCCATGCAGGCGGCGATATGCGCGTGGTGATGTTGAACGGCGACCGTGGGGATGCCTTCCCGTTCCGCTCGTTCTTGCGAGTAGCGCGTAGCCAAATAGTTAGGGTGCAGGTCGTGGGCAATGGCTTCGGGTTTTACGCGGAATAATTTCTCGAAATGCTCCACGCCCTGCTCAAAGGATTGCAGTGTTTCGTAATTTTCCATGTCGCCGATGTGGTGGCTCAAAAAAGCGTAATTTATATTGGTGATACAAAAGGTGTTTTTCAACTCCGACCCCGCCGCGAGAATTTGCGGCACATCGAAAGGCAGTTTTATTGGAAATGGAGAGTAGCCACGCGAGCGGCGGATTGGATAAATGGTACGTGTTCCGTGTTCCGTTTGACTGATTACTGATAACTGATCACTGATCACTCTCACCACCGAATCATCGCACCGAATGTGAATATCGCGGTTGTGCATGAGGAAAGCGTCTGCCAGTTTGGACAATCGTTTGCGGGCGTCGTCGTTGTCGGTGGCGATGGGTTCTTCGGATAAATTTCCACTGGTCATAACAAGAACGTTAAACGTTAAACGTTCAACGTTTTTCTCAAAGAGTAAATAATGCAACGGGGTGTATGGCAGCATCACGCCGAGCCAATGCTGTTTGGGAGACACTTCTTCGACGATGGTTGATGTGGGTTTCTTTCTCAGCAAGACAATCGGGCGGGCGGCGGATTGTAAAAGTTCGCGCTCCGCTTCACTGACAAAGCAATGCTGTTCGATGGTTTCAAGGTCGGGCATCATCAGCGCGAAGGGTTTATCCACGCGCAACTTGCGGGCGCGGAGTTCGGTCACGGCTTGCGCGTTGGTCGCGTCACACGCCAGGTGAAATCCGCCCAAGCCTTTGATGGCTATAATTTTTCCCTGACTTAATAGTTGCTGCGTTTCCAAAATCGCATCAGTATTCTGCATTCTGTATTCTGCATTCTGCATTTCCAGCCACACCTTTGGACCACATTTTTCACATGCAACAGGCTGGGCATGAAATCTTCGGTTTGTCGGGTCTTCATATTCTCGCTGACAATCCGCGCACATCGGGAAATCCGCCATTGTGGTTTTCGGGCGGTCATACGGAATATCTTTGATAATCGTGAAGCGCGGTCCGCAGTTGGTGCAATTGATGAAGGGATAGCGATAGCGCCTGTCATTGGGGTCGAGCATTTCGCGCAGGCAGTCGGGGCAAATCGAAACATCGGGCGAGATGGGCTGGAACGCGCCTTCGATAATGGTCGAATGTTGAATGTCGAAGGTTGTAAAATTTTCAGGCGCGGTTTCCTGCACTGTGATTTGGTCAATCACCGCCAGCGCAGGTTTTTCGCTCGACAATTTTTCGATGAAAGTTTGCAGTGTTGCGTCATCGCCCTCAATGTGAATATTAACCCCCGCAGACGTATTGTTTACCCACCCTTTGAGTTCGAGGCGCGTGGCAAGGTTATAAACAAAGGGTCGGAAACCGACCCCTTGCACAATGCCTGTGATGTGAATATGCGCGCCTGGCATAATTACAATTTACCAATTACCAATCACGCCTTTTTCGCATTTTCAACCAGCCACTCGACCCATGCATCCAAGCCTTCGCCCGTGCGGCAGGAAAGCGAGAAGGTGGTGACATCGGGGTTGAGGACTTGAATGCCTTGTTTGAAATAATCCATGCGGAAATCAACGTAGGGCAGCAGGTCAATTTTGTTGATGACCAGCGCGTCCACGCCGCGATAGGTGCCAGGATATTTGTAGGGTTTGTCATCGCCTTCGGGGATGGACGCCACGAGGACGGTTTTGTGCGTGCCAAGTTTGAAGTTGGCGGGGCAAATCAGGTTGCCGACGTTTTCCACGATGAGCAGGTCAAACTGCGTCAGATCGAGTTTTTCGAGCGCACCGTGCAGCATGACCGCGTCTAGGTGGCAATCTCCGCCCGTGTTGATTTGGACGGCGGCTCCAGCGCCAGCGGCGGCGGCGCGGTCTGAGTCAATCGAGGTGGCGATGTCGCCATCAATGGCTGCCACGCGCAGCCTGCCTTTCAGCAGGGGCAGGGTCTTTTCAATCAGTGAGGTCTTGCCCGCGCCAGGGGAGGCAAGAATATTGATGGAAAAAACTCCCGCCGCGTCAATGCGTGCGCGGTTGGTCTGCGCCAATCGGTCGTTGGCGTTCATAATATTTTCTACAACGGGGATGTTTTGGGTCATGGGAACTCCGAAAGGATGAAGGATAAAAGATGAGGGATGAAATTACTAATTACGCTTTTTCACTCCACGTCTATAGACTCCAGCGAAAACTCTTCGCCTTTGATGATCTTCGCGCCCACGCCGTGACATTTGGGGCAGATCAGTTCTTTGTCAGTTGGGTGATATTTCTCAAAGCAAGTCATGCACTGCAATTCGGCAGGCACGCGGCGGAAGTGCAGGGTGGCTTTTTCTGCAATCGTATCTTTGGCGATGATCTCCCAGTAAAACTGGATCGAGTCATCCACCATCGTGGCGAGTTCGCCCATGACAATGTGCAAATCGGTGACGCGCTTGGCGTTTGCCTTTTTGGCATGGTCGAGGGTGATTTTCAAAATAGATTCGGTGATGGGTAATTCATGCATGGGCTGTATTGTACTTTAAGCGGGGATTAACACACGGGCAAAGTCTGCGGGCTGAACACCAGGCGTCTCGACCGTGTTGTTTGCGTAAAACGCCGCGACGGCTTGGGTGATGGCTTCGCTTTGGGCTGGGATTCCGTTCAGGGCGCTTTCCAGTTTTGGCAGATTCTCGGCGGGGTAGAAGAAGAAGTCGCCCGAAAGATGGACATCGCGTAAGACTCCATCCTCATTGACGGCGGTGACACGAATCAATCCGCCTGGAACTTTGAGCATATTTTGAATGACATACACGCCCTCGCGGATTTTCACCTGACGCGCATCGGGGCGGCGGCGGTCGTTGGCAAAGAGCCATTCATCCGTGTGGCGTTCTTTTTGCAATTCATCGGCTTTGGCAACCAGGTCGGCATCGGGTTCAGTTTTCAAAGTCATTTTGCCGAGGATCGGTTCGTAGCGTTTGACCAGCGCATCACCCAGCAGGCGGTTATCGGGCATCGAACCCGTCTCGCGCAGCATGGTGCTGAGATTATCCTGCAAGGTCTTGAACACCTTGTCGCGGAATTTCTCGTCTGGCACGCGCAGGCATTTGCTCATCATCTCGTAATTGAAATCCACAATGAAGTTGCCGACGATGATAATCATGTCGTTGATTTCCGCCGCGCCGTTGCCCGAAACCTTGCGCCCGTTGGCAATAATGTCGTTGATGGGCTTGTACTCGGCATTCACGCCAAACTCGCGGTAGGTGTCCACCACAGGCATTAGGAATTTTCGGTAGATGGCGTCTTTGTCTTCTGGCATTTCGGGGTGGTCTTTGCGGATGACCAGTTGATAAAACAACTGTCCGCCGTCGAGGTAGACCGCTCCGCCGCCCACTTCACGCCGAAAAACGGGGATGTTGTTTTTGGCGGCAAAGTCGAGGTCAATTTCCTGCTCGGCGTCTTGATGAAAACCAATGCAGACGTAGGG
>DYML01000021.1:0-6735 GCA_020721605.1 Anaerolinea thermophila | reverse complement strand
CGTTCCAAAATCTGTGGGATGACAGCTTCGATTTCAGGACTCATGCCGTAGCCGATATTCATATCCACAGGCTGCGCGCCGACCAAATGCAAATATTCTGGAAAGTGGTCGCGGATTTTTGCAATGCCCAGCACTTCCTGAAAGGTGATTTGGTGGTCAGACATTTTGATATTTTGATAGAGCGGAATTTCGTCTTTTTTTAGTTCCATCACCTGACCAGGCAGGGAAAAGCGCGAGACGACAGAATCCAGCACCAACAGGTGAGAGGCTTCCTCGACCCAGGGCAGCAGATTCAGCCCCAGCGCGCCGCCGTCCACAAATTCCACATCGGGCGCGAGGGCAGCCATTTTCTTCTCGAAGATTTCAAGCGCGTGAACCCCAAGCCCTTCATCTTTGTTGAGCGTGTTGCCCAGTCCCATTACAATTTTTCGTCCTGCGTTGCCAGATTCCATACCAGTCTCCATAAAACAGAAATATCTTTGATTGTACTTAATTTTGATTGTGAGGCGCAAAAATAAGCCGATGAAACCAGCCTCTTATTGAGGGCGGGTGAATCAGCCTGATCATAAATTTATGATTAACTTTTTTAGGGGAAAAATAAAAAATAATTGCATGACGATACTACCAGTAAGATTTTGCGACCTCCGATTTTTTAGGTCGGAGGTCGCTTTTTGCGTTTATGCTTTTACTAACTTACACAAACATTTAAGCCTGTTGCTACCTCACCGAGGTCATTTCCATCCGCGTCTACCATGTGAATGGCGCACGCCATGCACGGGTCAAATGAGTGGATCGTGCGTAGGATTTCGAGCGGCTGATCGGGAACTGCGAGCGGGGTGCCAACGAGTGACATTTCGTACGCGCCAGCTTGTTCCTTGTGATCACGCGGGGAGGCATTCCAAGTGGTCGGGACGACCATCTGGTAGTTGGAGAGTTTGCCGTTATCAATCACAGCCCAGTGACCGAGCGCGCCGCGTGGGGCTTCCATGAAGCCAAAGCCTTCGGCGTGAGAGGGCCAGGTGGCTGGTTCCCATTTGTCGCCGTTGAAGGTTTTGGTGTCGCCCGCTTTGATTGTGTCAATCAGGTCGTTGTAACTCTTGAGCATTTCATCGGCAAAGACGACGGTTTCAATGCCGCGCGCGGCGGTACGTCCGAGGGTCGAGAAGACCGCTTCGAGCGGAGCATCCAACTGCTTGAGGACGAAGTTGGTTAAGTCCTGAGTTTGCTTGTGACCACTGGCGTACATGACCAGCACACGGGCGAGCGGACCAACTTCCATCGGGGTGTCTGCCCAGCGCGGAGATTTGAGCCAGGAATACTTTTGCTCAACTTCCAATTGTTCGTAGGGCGGCTTGGGTCCTGTGAAGTTGAATTTGGTTTCACCCTTGAACGGATGTAAACCTTCCTGCTCACCAACGCTCTGCTCGTACCATGAGTGGGTGATATATTCCTTCATCATGTCGAAGTCGTTTGGATTGGGTTCTTCGATGTGAGACAGGTCGCGATTGACAATGACGCCGCGCGGCACGACAAATTTTGAGGTGTCTTTGATGTCGGTGTCGGGCAGTTCGCCCCAGGTCAGGAAGTTTCCGAGCCCTTCGCCGAGTCCTGCGTATTCCAAATAGTACGGGGCAATTGCCAGCAGGTCGGGGATGTAAACCTGATTCACGAATTGGATCATGCGGTCAATGCTGTCTTTGATGATGGAAAGGCGCTCGGCATTGAGGGCTGTATCGTTGTCGAGATCAATTGGCATGGGAACGCCGCCGACCACAAAGTTCGGGTGCGGATTCTTGCCGCCGAAGATGGTGTGAATCTTGGTGAAGGTCTTTTGCGCTTCGAGCGCTTCGAGGTAATGCGCCGTTGCCAGCAAGTTGATTTCTGGAGGCAGTTTGTAGGAGGGGTGTCCCCAGTAGGCGTTGGCAAAAATGGAGAGTTGTCCACTTTCTACAATGCCCTTCACTTTATTTTGTACATCTTTGAAGTAGGCAGGGGAGGAGTTTGCCCAAGGGGAAATGCTCTGCTGAATGGCTGAGGTGGCGGTTGGGTCGGCTTTGAGTGCATTAACCACGTCCACCCAGTCCAGTGCGTGCAGGTGGTAGAAGTGCATGACATGATCGTGAACATATTGCTGACCGATCATCATGTTGCGAATCAGGTTGGCGGCTTTTGGAATTTGAATTCCCAGTGCATCTTCCACTGAGCGGATGGAGGCAAATGAGTGGACGGTGGTGCAAACGCCGCAGGTGCGTTGTGCAAACGCCCAGGCATCGCGCGGGTCGCGTCCCTTCAAAATGATTTCGATGCCGCGCACCATGGTGCCTGCGGAATACGCCTTGCTGATTTTGTTTTCGGCATCGAGTTCGGCTTCGATGCGCAGATGTCCTTCAATACGGGTAATGGGATCAACAACAATTCTTTGTGCCATATTTGCCTCTTATTGGTTCCGAAGCCAGGTGAGGGCTTCTTCTTCAGTTTCAAAATAACGCACCTCGTGGGCAAAGTGCGAGTAATAACTTTCTGGCAATTCAAGAATTGACAGGTCAATTTTTGCGCCAAAAATGGCGGCTGTCGGCATAATCGGGCGGAATTGTTTGATATTGTTGGCGCATTCATCGCCAGTGGAGCCAGTTAAGTCAATCAACAATTTGCCGTGGTAGTCGTAGAAAAAGGTCGCCAACGCTCGTATTTCTTCGTGGGTGAAAGGTCCTGTATGACGGCAGCGGAAAATTCCTTTTTCCACAGGGGTGAGAGAAAATGAAGTTGTCATGGGAGGTCTCCTTATTCGACCAACGCATCAGCCACCATTTGAGCCAGTCCGGTGACTTTCCAATCCAAATTAAAATGTTCCACGCTGTCGGTGTATTGCAGGCGGCAGTTGGAGCAGGTCATGGTAACGGTCTTTGCGCCGACTGAATTCACTTGTGCCATCTTCAACTCAAACGAAGCGTAGCGCACGGGGTCGGCAGCCTTGACGGCAATCACGCCGCCGCCGCCGCCGCAACAAACCGATTCTTCGCGGTTGGGGGTCATTTCTTTGAAGGAGTTGGGCGCGAGAATTTTGAGGATGTCGCGCGGCTCTTGAATGTGCCCGCCCTTGCGTTGAATCTTGCAGGCATCGTGGAAGGTGATTGTGCCGTCGTTGTCAAACGCGCCAGGCTTAAGTTTGATGCGTCCGTCGCCGACTAATTCGCCAAGAACGCCGGTGATGTGGATGACTTCAAAGTCGTTGGCTTCGGGAATCCAATTGGCGGCGTGCCAGCGCAGGGCATCGTAGGCGTGACCGCACTCGGTTACGACAATGCGTTTGACGCCCAATTCTTTTGCGCCTTCAAGTACGCGGTTGAGGAATAATTTGGTGTGTTCTTCATTGCCTTCGTAGAAACCAAAATTGACGATTTCACGCGCCTTGCTGCTGACTGTCCATTTTTCGCCAGCCTTGTTGAGAACTTTGGCAATTGCGGCAACATTGGTGGGAAATTTCATCACTTCGATGGAAGAGAAAACGACCAGCGTGGTCGCGCCTTTTACATCGCGTGGAATTTCAACTTCCCATTCGTCGGCGACCCATTCGAGGCGTTGATCCCAGACTTTGTCGGTCATGCCCAGCGGGCTGCCTTCATTAACTTGTTTGGTCACGGCGGCGGCTAGGTCAGTGGGGATGGCTCCCGCGGCAGCGAGTCCGGCGCGCATTCCGTGCAACAGTGAGCCGATGTCAATGCCCATCGGGCAGACCATCGAACATTTGTTGCAGACGGTGCAGGCTTCGTAGTTGAGGTCGCCCCAGTGAGCGAGTTCTTCGTCGGTGATGGCTTTATCCAAGCCCAAAGCCAGTTTTGCTCCGCCGACCAGGGTGAAGCGTTGTTCGTAGGCGCGGCGCAGGAGTTCCATCTTCCAGACGGGCGCATATTCGGGGTTACCAGTTGCCTGGTAGAAGTGACAGGCATCGGCGCACATGCCGCAGCGGGTGCAGGCTTCCAGTTGAGCAGCCACCCAGCCGCCGGTTTCATGTACGAAGGCTTCCATTGCTTTTTCAGTTGCAGACATTATTCACCTCCTACACAGCCACGCCGCGCTTGCCAAATTCTTGTCCGTGAATGGCGCGCGAGAAGAAGTAAAACACAAAATGAGAAATTCGGCTCAACGGGATCCAAATCATTAGCACGTCCACCGAAATCATGTGACGGGCATATAGCGCTTCGTACGAGCCGCCGATATGGTGGGTCATCATGTAGCCTGTGATCATGGGCAGAAAAACAAATAGCCATGCAACAAATTCAGCAGGACCAGAAATTAATTTCAATACGGGGTGAATGCGGCGGTTGATGAGCAAAATTACCATGGCGATGATTCCAACCGCAGACATCCAATCTACAACGGGCAGGGGCAGGGTGGGCCAACCCAAGCCGATCAGGCTCTTCCAAACCAGCATGTGCGGCGTGCCTAAAATGATCACCACGAACAGGCTAAGGTGAAACAAGCCGCCGCCGATGTAGATCAACGGGTTGCGGTTGAATGTGTCTTTTACCCAGGGGATGAAGGGCCAGATGAGAAATGCTTTTAAGAAGGTGATGACGACGCCTTTGGATTTGCTGCCCATTGGGACGACTCGATCCTTGTTCCAACCGAGGCTGATTACGTTAAACAGGCGATACGCCAACCCGAAGAGCATAAACAACAGCGCAAAATAGAAAAATGGACCACGCGCAAATTCGAGAACTGCTTGTGAACTCATTATGATTCTCCTTTGTGGGCTTTCTTCTTGGATTGATTAACCAGCGCAGTGCCAATTCCCAACGCTGCGCCCACGCCGACAGCCGCGCCTACGGCGGTGATCGTCGGGCGATCCAACGGAGCAGACTGACCCTCGTAGAATCCGCCGCCATCCCAGAAGTTTGGTTCGGTACAGCCGAGGCAGGGGTGACCCGACTGAACGGGGAAGGACAAGCCTTGATCCCATTTAATAGTTGCGCAGGCGCTGTAAGTTGTAGGACCTTTGCAGCCCAGTTTGTACAGGCAGTGACCTTCGCGCGCGCCTTCATCGTCAAAGGAAAGGGCAAATTTGCCGGCTTCATAGAACGGGCGGCGCAGACAGCGATCGTGAACCGTCTTGCCGTAGAAGGTGAGCGGGCGGTTGAGTTTATCGAGTTTGGGGAGCGTGCCGAAGATGGCAAAATGCGCAATTACGCCGGTGGTGGCTTCGGGAATGGCGGGGCAGCCAGAGATGTTAACCACTGCCTTGTCGGTGATGATTTCCCAAACGCCTTTGGCGCCAGTTGGGTTGGGCTTGGCTTTGGGAAGCCCGCCATATGCGGCGCAGTTTCCAACGGCAATGATTGCCGCCGCGCCAGCCGCTGCTTCTTTCAACTGTTCGACTGCGCTGCGTCCACCAATGACGCAGTACGAGCCGTCAAGATCGGTGGGGATGCTGCCTTCAACGACGAGAATATATTGTCCCGCGTATTTCTTCATCGCATCTTGCTTGGCTTGTTCCACTTGAAAACCAGCCGCCGCCGCAAGAGTCTCGTGATATTCAATGGTGAGGGTATTGAGTACCAGGTTCGTCAGGCTGGGCGAAACGCTGCGCGTAACCGCTTCTGTACATCCCGTGCAATCTTGAAATTCGAGCCAAATGACGGGCAGGCGTTGCTTGGTTTCAAGCGCGTTAAGAATTGTCTGCTCGGTGGGAGAAATTTGTTCTGGCACGCCAAGCGCGGCAGGCAGTCCGCTTTTTTCCAAAGGCGGAAGTTGCAGTCCCATGGCGGCTGCCAGTACCCCACTTAATTTCAAGAAATCACGTCTTGAAACACCTTGGCTGGCAAGACTTTGTTGAATTGTTTCTTCGGGCATGTTTTCCTCCAAAAAAATTAGTAGGTCGTGCTCAATGCACGACCTACTACAATAGATTAAGAGCAGGAAATGTTATCGGCTTCCAGTTTGGCTTGGTAGGCGGCGATACCATCTGCGCCAGTGGCGAGGACGCCTTTGTCGGCTTCCCAATTAACAGGTTTGATCTCGGCAATCCAGCCTTCGCCGTAGGGGTCGCGGGAGACGACATTCGGGTCGGTGGCGAGTTTTTCGTTGCCGCGCAACAGAGTGCCAGTTACTGGGGCAGGGACTGGACCAACAAATTTGCTGCTTTCCACAGTGGCGACGCTTTTGCCTTGTGCAACTTCTTGACCAATGTTCTTGGCTTTGACGGTAACGCCTGCCAGGTTGGAGCCTGCCATTTTAGCGGCAACAGCCGTCATGCCGATGCGCAGTGTTCCATCTTCCATGGGCTTTGCCCAGACGTGCTTGTCAATCAGGTAGTACAGTTCTTCGGGGAGGTTACAGCCTCTTACTTCTGTCATAATTAGCTCCTTAGAAAGTCATGGTGGTCTTGGCGTCTTCTGCCAATTGCCACATGTATGCGCCGCCGACCATCTTGACGCCGTCCATCAGGTCTTCAACGTTGATGTCGTTTAGTTCGGTGGATGCAGTGCAGGCGGTGAATTTCACGCCGGCGTCAAGCGCATCCTGAATGAATCCGCTGATCGGTTTTCCGCCCGCTTTGGGGAAGACGGTTTCAGCTACGCCTTTTTTGAGCAGCAGGGTGCCGTCAATGGTGAAGAACATGGTTACTTCGTAATCCATCGCCGCGGCGAGGGTGGCGAAGAAGAAGGGGGTGGCGCAGCGGCGGGGGGTTTCGGGTCCGCTGGTCATTACAATGAGAATTTTGTCGTCAGCCATTTT
>DYML01000186.1:2112-6480 GCA_020721605.1 Anaerolinea thermophila | reverse complement strand
CATTACGCTTTGCACGCTGGACTATTTTCTGCCCCAAGAGATCAACTACCTGCTTTATATTCTTGTGTTTATTTCAGCCCTGCCCGCTTCCATCCTCTCCAGCCGTGGAGCGGCACATTTTCTTATTTTAAGTGTGACCACGTTTCACTTAATTCTAAATCTATACGAAGGCATACCCAATCACGAATGGATTATGCACATTGGCTTTACGGTAACTGCATTCATCGGGGTTGAAACCATTCAACAATTAAAAAATATTGCATCACAGCACATCAAACGGCTTGAGATCATCAACGAGTTTAGCAAACACATTATTTCCACGCTAGACACCAAACAATTTTTTGCCCTGCTGACCGCTGCCTTTCAAAGCGCAATTGAAGCAGACGTATATTATGTTGGCATTGTGGAGCAAGATCAAATAAAACTGGAACTGTTTTACGATGACGGAGAATTCTTCCAGGACGTCCGAGTAGATAAAAAAGGCACGCTTTCCAACTGGGTCATCACCCACCAGCAAGAACTCTTTTTGCCCGACCTGCGCCAGAGTATTGAATTGGATGACGTGGAAAATATCATCATTGGCAAAAATAAACCCACCCTCTCGTGGATGGGCGTTCCCATGCGCGGCACGCATGTAAACGGCATCATGGCAATTTCGTCTTATCACCCCAACGCCTTTGACCGCAGCGATTTGGAGATGCTCTACAACATTGCCCAACGCGCCGCAATGGCGCTGGACAATACTTATCACCATGCGCTCGTGCAACAGCAGGCGCGGCTAGACAGCCTGACCCATGTTTACAATCATGGCTATTTCATCAAAATAATGCAAGAGCAAGCCCAAGCCAGCCAGAAACAAAATCAACCGTTAAGCGTCATTATGCTGGATATTGATTTCTTCAAACAATATAACGATACCTTCGGACACCTGATTGGGGATGAAGTGCTGATCGGCTTATGTGATGTTATCCGCCGCCATATTAAAAACACCGACGCAGTTGGACGCTGGGGCGGCGAAGAGTTTTGTATTGTCCTGCCCAACACCGATGGACAACAAGCCTTGCAGGTTGCACAACGCATCCGTGAAACCATGTCTACTTTAAAAGTAAGAAACGCCGAACAAATGACGATCCCCATTCCAACCGTCAGTCAGGGCATTGCGGTTTTCCCCACAGAAACAGAAGACATCACCAAACTCATTGACCTCGCCGACAAGCGGCTCTACATCGCAAAAGAACGCGGGCGCGATCAAATTGAATCTGCGCCCGCCTAGTCACTGCGCCTACGCCAAGACCTGAGCAAAGGCTTCCAGCGTTTGCTCCACGCCAACATCATCCACCCAATAATGTGTCACCAAGCGAAAGCGGCGCGGACCTGCCCAATCTACCAGCACGCCGCGCTTTTTCATTTCTTCGACAATTTGATTGACACTTAACTGAACTTCATCCAGCAGATCGAAATACACCATGTTGGATTGGGGACTCGCGCCCAACTTCAGCCCTCGAATCTGATTCAGCCCCTCGAACAGAATCTTCGCCCTGGCATGATCCTGCCCCAGCCGCGCCGTCATCGTCTCCAGCGAGATCAACCCCGCCGCCGCCAAAATCCCAGCCTGGCGCATTCCCCCGCCCAGCATCTTCCGCAGGTGACGCACGCGCTTGATAAATTTCTGCGAGCCAACCAGCATGGAACCGACGGGCGCGACCAAACCTTTGCTCAAACAAAACATGACCGAGTCGGCGGGCGCGACCAATTCTTTCACATCCACATTCAGCGCCGCCGCTGCGTTGAAAATGCGCGCGCCATCAATGTGCAGGGATAAATTATTTTCGCGCGCAATCATCCCAACCTGTTGGGTATATTCCGCTGAAAGCGCAACACCGCCGCAAATATTCTGCGTGTTCTCCAGACAAATCAACCGCGTGATGGTGTGATGAACGTCCTCAGTTTGAATGGCTGCGCGGATGTCATCCAAAGCCAGCGTACCATCCGCCTGATTTTGGATCGGGCGCGGATGAACGCCACCGAGCGCAGACATTCCGCCCGCTTCATTGACATAAATATGGGCGCAATCGCCGACAATGACTTCATCTCCGCGCTGACAATGAACCAGCAAAGCCAGCAAATTGCCCATCGTCCCCGAAGGCACAAACAGCGAATCTTCCTTGCCGAGCATGGCAGCGGATTTCTCCTGCAAGGCATTAATAGTCGGGTCATCCATGTAAACATCGTCGCCCACCTCAGCCATTGCCATCGACTCGCGCATTTCGGGCGTGGGCTTGGTGACAGTATCAGAACGAAGGTCTGTGTATTGCATAAGTTTTTCTCCTGAAGGGGATAAGTGAGAAGTGAGAAGTGAGAAGTAAGAAGTAAGAAGTTTGCGCGGAATTAGTCTATTGGATCAATGAGGTATTCAGCAGGGAGTTCGTGGATGGCGAGGGTTGCGCCTGGCTCGCTGGCTCCAATCTTTTTGGTTTTCAACCAGATAATATAGCCATTCAACAAGCGCCGTATTTCTTCGATCTGCGCGCGCAAGTTTTCATAAAGTTCATTTCCACAAAAGCCCAAATCTTTAGAAACCAACAAATGATTTAAAGTCTCATCCAAAGAACCGCGAGCCATATAACAAAACCTGACATTATCCATGAAATAAAAACGACCAGCACCCTCGGCGATATTTGCACCCACGCTTTTTGAAGAGCGCCGCGCTTGGTCAGCCAATCCATATTTTTCTTCTTTAGGCAACAATGGAAGTAATTTATGGTGAACATCCAACATTAATTGATGTGACTTTTGCCACACCTTCAACGTCTCAAAACTTTGCTCAGTCACTCAACCTCCACATTTCCCTTCTCACTTTTTACTTCTCACTTAATTCCTCACCTCATCCAACACCTTCTTCAACTCATCGGGTAAATCCGCTTCAAACAGGCGCGGAGTAGTTTCATTGGGCAAAATAATTTTCAAGCGGGCGGCGTGCAGAAAATGGCGCTTGATTTCAGCCGAGATATGTTTCTTGCCATAAATCGAATCGCCCACGATGGGACAGCCTAAAAACTGGCAATGCAAGCGGATTTGGTGCGTGCGCCCCGTGAACGGATGGAACTCCAAAAGCGTATGCTCTTTGAAAGACTCAAGCGTTTTATATTCGCTGACTGACTCGCGTCCCTTGCCCGCAGGCACAATTGCCATCTTCTTTCGGTGGCTGGGATCACGCCCAATGGACGCTTCCACCCGCCCCGTCGGCGTGGGCGGTTTTCCATCCACCAAAGCCAGGTAGGTTTTCTCGACCAGCCGCAAGCGGAATTGATCCTGCAACCAGCGGTGGGCGCGTTCGTTTTTGGCAAGCACAATCAAGCCTGAGGTTTCCTTGTCCAGCCGATGCACCAGCCCAGGGCGCTCTTCGCCGCCGATGCCTTCCATGTCGGGATCGTATCCCAGCACGGCATGAACCAGCGTGCCAGAGGCATGTCCCGCGGCGGGGTGAACAACCATGCCCGCAGGCTTATTGACCACGATCAGGTCATCATTTTCAAAAATAATATCAAGTGGAATATCCTCGCCGACCAAACCACTCGGCACAGGCGGCGGGATACGAACCTCAATCTCCGCACCAGATTCGATGGACTGTCCGGTTTTCTTTGCAGGAACACCATTGATCGAAACAAAGCCATTGTCAATCAGTCCCTGCAAACGCGCCCGCGAAAATTCGGGCAGGCAAGTCACCAGGAATTTATCAAGGCGGTCTGCTTTTTCTCCGGCATACTTAAACTTCTCAATTCGATCACTCACGATTGCTCACTATTCACTTCCTGTTTCTCACTGACAACTGGCGACTGTTCACTGTTCACTTGCAGTTCAGCCTTCTTCTTTTCCTGCCGTTCCTTAATCCACACGCCAAGCAGCAAAACGACCACGCCGATGGTGATGGAAGAATCCGCGACATTGAACACGGGAAATTTTCCGACAGAAATAAAATCGGTCACTTTGCCCATCATCAGGCGGTCAATCAAATTTCCAGACGCGCCCGCCAGTTGCAAACCCATCGCTACTTTCAAAGTCCAGTCTTCGGCTTCCACCTGTGGAAAATAGTAAATGATGGCGATGACCACAAGAATGGCAAGCGTGGTGAAAATCAAATTTCCATTTTGGAACATGCCAAACGCCGCGCCGCTGTTGTACCAATGCACAATCCGCGCATACGGACTGAGCCACGCAAGCCAATCGGGAAGCCACTGCGAACCAAATTCGATATTTTCACGCACCAGCCATTTCGTCCATTGATCGAGGGCAATGACCGCCCCCGCCAGCCCAAACAAAAGCAAGTAATCTTTTACTTTCTGATTCAAAATTCACCTCTTCAAAATT
>DYML01000186.1:0-2012 GCA_020721605.1 Anaerolinea thermophila | reverse complement strand
ATTGTACCCCAGCCGTAACAAACACCCTCGGCACGCGGGCGCTGATGTTGGTCATCACCTCGTACTCGTTTGTGTCCGCCCAATCTGCCAGTTCTTCGGGAGCAATGCCGCCGCCCATCAACGTCACCTCATCGCCGACCTGCACTTCATCCGCGCCCACATTGACCATGAACTGATCCATGCAAATGCGCCCCACCTGCGGGTACGATTTGCCGTTGATCAGCACCCGCGTTTGATTGGTCATGCGGCGGAAGTAGCCATCGGCGTAGCCGCATGGGATGGTGGCGATTCGTGACTCCGCCTGAGGCTGCCACAACGACCCATAACTGACTGCCCGCCCTGGCTGGGTGACTTTGCTAAAAATGACCCGTGATTTCCACGTCAGCGCGGGCTTTACTTCAATCGTCTTTTCGATGTCGCGCGCAGGATACACGCCGTAGAACAACACGCCAGGGCGCACCATGTCAAAATAACTTTCTGGCATGGATAAGGTCGCGCCCGAATTTGCCGCGTGACGAATGGCGGGCGGCGGCACGCTGCGCTTTTCGTAAATGGATAGGACTTCGTGAAAGCGTTCGAGTTGGAGGGAGGCGGGAGTGATGTTGTTGCGTGTTGCGTGTTGCGTTGACTCAACCATGTCATTGCGAGGCGGCGCACTCTCGCCGAAGCAATCTGCTACAAAGTTGGGGATTGCTTCGGGCGAAGAACAAGTGCGCCCTCGCAATGACATGACCTCCGAGTTGGCAAAGTGGGTGAAAATCCCTTCCACTTCGACAAAGCGGCTACACGACAGAGATTTTTCAATCAACGCTTCGGCTTCGTATTCGCGGACGCCGATGCGTTCCATGCCGGTATCTATCTTGAGGTGGGTTTTGATCCGCTTGCGGGTGGATTCTGCCAGATGGTTGGCGGCAGTCAACAGGTCGAGCGAGGATGCGGCGAGGGTTAAATCGTATTCAAAAAAATCAGGCAGTTGATCGCGCAGAGTCCCGCCCATCACCAAAATTGGGGTTGTGATTCCCAACTTGCGAAGGTGAATCCCCTCCTCTACAATTGCCACGCCGATGTAGTCGGCAAAGGGGGCGATGAAGGGCGCAACGCCGTCCACGCCGTGACCGTAGGCATTGGCTTTGAGGACGACGAGGACTTTGGCGGGCGCAACGTGCGCGCGGATGTTTTGGAGGTTTTGCTTTAGTTGAGTGAGATTGACTTGAAGATGTGTGGGACGCATGGGTTATTTTTTGTGAAGGGGATTTGCCCACCAGTGATATTCGACATCGGGTTCCGCTTCTGGCTCGGGGCTGACGCCGAATTTTTCGGCAGCGAATCCATTTTTTTCGTAGAAGGAACGCGCCATTTTATTTTCAACATGCGTATAAAACCAGATATGCTTGGGCAGCAGTTGGCGCACTTTTATCATCAGCGCCTGTCCAATGCCCTGGCGCTGATGGTCGGGGTGAACATACATACGGTCGAGCAGGTCACCGTGAATGGCAAAGAAGCCAAGCGGAACGCCATCCTTTTCGTAGACCCAGACCTGGCATTCGGCGATGACGGCGCGTTGAAAATACTCGCGCGCGTCTTCCAGTTTGTGCGCCATGCGCTGCATCAGGTGGGGCATGGCGACAGTTTCCGCATCAAACCAGATGCGGGTAATTTCATCAAAATCTTCGGGCTTATAGAGTCGAATAATGGGCTGCATGGGTCGAGTATAACCGACTACCAACAGACCGCTAAAATTTTTGAGGGCGCGGGGTCAGGTGCGCAATGGGCAGGGTGGATTAATAAACGGGCAGGGTTTTATCCACATCTTTCGCCCAGGCGTTGATTCCGCCCTGCAAATTTTTGACCTTCCTGAAGCCCGCGCTGACCAGCAACTCCAGCGCGCGCGCCGAGCGGGTTCCCGCTTTGCAGAAGATGACCATTTCGACGGCGCTGTCGAGTTCGGATAATCGCGCTGCCAGTTGTCCAAGCGGAATATTAAGCGCGTTGGGCAGGGCGGAGATTTCCAA
>DYML01000185.1:2815-6577 GCA_020721605.1 Anaerolinea thermophila | reverse complement strand
GATTTAATGATCCAAAATCATTATCACCGGCTGGTTGTCATAGACAAAGACAACCCAGACGCATTTCCCCTCGGCGCAATTTCCACTTTTGATATTGTGGCAGAAATGGCAAGCCCCGATTCTGTATGGCAAAAAACTTTGTAAATTTAAAACAGGTCACGGTTAAACCGTGACCTGTACTATTATATAAGGAGAAAATTTATCATGTCTGAATTACCAACACAAGCGCAAGTTGTTATTATTGGCGGCGGTGTCGGCGGGGCAAGCATTGCCTATCACCTAACGCTAATGGGCTGGAAAGATGTTGTCATACTCGAACGGCACGAATTAACAGCCGGCTCCACCTGGCACTCGGCAGGGCTGGTGGGGCAAATGCGTTCTGACGCAAACCTGACCCGCATGATGCACTACAGCACCGATCTCTACCGCAAACTCAAAGCCGAAACCGGGGTGGATACCTCGTGGCGCGAAGTGGGCGGTCTGCGCCTGGCTTCCTCTGCGGAACGCATGGAAGAAAACAAACGCCTGGTTGGCATGGCGCGTTCGTTTGGCGTGCCAATGGAACTGATCTCAGCCAAAGAAGCGCAGGCAATGTTCCCGCTCATGTCCACCGAAGGCGTGCTGGGCGCGGCATTCACCCCCAACGACGGCAGCATTGACCCCACAGGCTTAACCAATGCCCTTGCCGCCGGCGCAAAAAATCGCGGAGCAAAAATATTCCTCAACACCAGCGTTGAAGGAATTAACGTCAAAGACGGGCGCGTAACCGAAGTTGTGACCAACAAAGGCACCATCAAAACTGAAATTGTCGTAAATGCCTCCGGCATGTGGGGGCGTGAAGTCGGCAAAATGGTTGGCTTGAATCTGCCCGTTGTGCCGATGGCGCACCTTTACATTATGACCAAACCCATTGCCGGCGTAACCCATAGTTTCCCCAACCTGCGTGACCCAGACTTGCTGGTTTACTGGCGAGAAGAAGTGGGCGGGCTGATCACAGGCGGCTACGAACGCCAACCCGCCACCTTTGGCATGAACGGCATTCCCAAAGATTTCAAGTTTCAGTTGCTGCCCCCCGACTGGGAACGCTTTACCCCGCTCATGGAAAACTCAATCAAACGCGTGCCGGCAGTGGAACATGCCGAAGTAGTCAAACTGCTCAACGGTCCCGAAGGCTTCACCCCCGACGGCGAATTTTTGCTCGGACCCACCTCAGTCAAAGGCTTCTGGGTGGCATCTGCCTTCTGCGCACACGGACTGGCAGGCGCGGGCGGTATTGGCAAAGTAATGGCAGAATGGATTATAGACGGCAACCCCGAATGGGACATGTGGCGATTGGACGTGCGCCGCTTTGGACCAAACTACGACAGCATCAACTACACCGTAGCCCGCACCTTTGAAACCTACACGCAATACTATGACATTCACTTCCCTGGCGAAGAAAGGCTCTCCAAGCGCAACGTGCGCACCTCGCCCACCTATTACCGCTTACGCGACCTGGGTTGTTACTTTGGCGAAAAAATGGGCTGGGAACGCCCGAACTGGTTTAAGCCGCACGAAGAATTAGCCACGCACGGTCACGAACCGCGCGGCTGGGCGCGCCACAACTGGTCACGCGCCATTGGTCACGAACACCTGATGACCCGCGAGAACGCAGGTCTCTTCGATGAAACCTCCTTCAACAAATTTGAAGTGAGCGGCGCAGGCGCACTGAAATTCCTCAATTATGTTTGCGCAAATGAAATTGATCAACCCGTTGGCGCAGTGATTTACACGCAATGCCTCAACAAACGCGGCGGCATTGAATGTGATATTACCGTCACGCGCCTTGCCGAAGACCGCTTCTTCATTATCACCGGCACGGCATTTGGTCAGCATGATATGTCATGGCTGCGCCTCAACATGCCCGAAGACGGCACAGTCGCAATCAAAGACATCAGCCCCTCACTGGCTTGCATTGGCTTATGGGGACCAAAAGCGCGCGCCATTTTAGAAAAAGTCACCCTGGACGATGTTTCCAACGCGGGTTTCCCCTACCTAACCAGCAAACAAATTACAATCGGAGACGTTCCCGTACAGGCTGCGCGCGTAACCTATGTAGGCGAATTAGGCTGGGAATTTTACTGCCCAACCGAATACGGTCTGCGATTGTGGGATACGCTCTGGGAAGCCGGCAAGCCGCAAGGAATGGTAGCAGCAGGGTACAAGGCAATTGATTCCCTGCGCCTGGAAAAAGGCTACCGCTACTGGAGCGGCGAAATTTCTCCCGATTACACACCCTACGAAGCAGGCATTGGCTTCGCTGTAAAATTGGATAAAGAAAACTTCATTGGCAAAGACGCGCTCGTCAAACAAAAAGCCGAAGGCATTAAACGCAAATTATGCGCCATCACCATTTCAGACAACCGCACCATTATGCTTGGCAAAGAACCCATTCGCGTGGAAGATAAAATTATCGGCTGGGTATCTTCGGGCGGATTTGGCTACTCGGTCAATGAATCCATTGCATACGCCTACTTACCAATAGAATACGCAAAAGTTGGCACAAAACTAGAGATTGAATACTTTGGCGAAAAAATCGGCGCACAAGTAGCGCAGGCTGTACTTTGGGACTCCAAAGCGGAGCGAATTCGCCAGTAAGCCGCATCTGGCAGAGGTTGGCAAACAGAAAATGCGCCGTACCCAAACGGGTAAATAAATCTCATCGGGTAAAAAAATCAGGTGAGAACAAAAATCCCCAAAGATTAAGGTACGGCGCACCTGCCCGCAAAACAAAGGAGGCACACGCCGCAAATCATTTCACGCAAACCCAGACCCACAAAATCTAAACCTACTTGGAGAGAATATCATGTCAGAACTCGCAATTGATAAAGCCATTGATAAAGTTCCATTTCTTGCCGAATCGAAGAATATCAAAAAGACTGCTTTGAGCGGCGGGATCACAAATTTGAACTTCAAAGTTGATGCAGACGGCAGGTCTTATGTGATTCGGCTCGCAGGCGCGGGAACGGATCAGCTGGGCATTAAACGTGACGTGGAATATGCGGCAAACTACGCGGCAGGAGAAATGGGAATTGCGCCTGAAGTTGTCTACTTCATCGAACCAGAAAACTACATTGTGACCCGTTTTATACAAGGCAAAATAATTCCGCCGCATATCATTAAACAGCCAGACTATCTTGCGCGTGTGGCAAAAAAATTACGCCTGTTCCATAAACGCGGTCCTCAACTGGAAGGTGAGTTTAACGTCTTCCGCCGTGTTGAAATGCTGGAAAAAGTATCCAGAAGCAACAATGCCAATTTTCCACATGATTGGGATTGGATTATAGAAAAAATGAAAGAAGTGGAAAAAGCGCTCTCCAAAGACCCCTACACCCCAGCGCCTACGCACAACGATTTGCTAAACCTGAACTGGCTGGAAGAAAGTGTGCCAGGTGAAATTGGCGAAATTCGCTTATTGGATTGGGAATACGCAGGCATGGGCGATATTTTCTTTGACCTGGCAAACTTCTGCCACCATCATCGCCTAAACGAAGAAGAAATAAAAATATTTTTATATGAATATTTTGGCGAAGTGACCGACAAACAATATGCCCGACTGCGCCTAATGTGGCCCATGTCTGAACTGCATGAAGCCATGTGGGGCACCACACAAACAGGTATTTCCAAACTGGAAGAAGACTTTCAAGGCTATGCAAACTTATGGTTTGGGCGCTTCCGCCAGCATGTAACAGATTACCGCTGGGAAAAATGGCTAAAAGACGC
>DYML01000185.1:0-2715 GCA_020721605.1 Anaerolinea thermophila | reverse complement strand
ATGTCTATTGTAAATGCAAAAGAAATTATGGTCGAAGCGCTAAAAGGCGGGTACGCAGTCGGCGCGTTCAACGTAACAGACCTGATTCAATTTGAAGCGGTGATTGACGCCGCCATTGAAACCAAATCGCCTGTGATTGTACAAACATCCGTCAAGCCGTCTCAATTCCTCGGCACCGACATGATGGTGGCAATCTTCCGCACACTGGCAGAAAAAGCCCCCGTCCCCGTCTGCCTGCACCTCGACCACTGCACCGATGTTGAATATTGCAAAAAGTGCGCGGACGCCGGTTACACCAACATCATGATTGACGCCTCAAAACAACCCTACGAAGAAAACATCCGCCAGACGAAGGAAGTTGCCGATTACTGCCACAAGATCGGCGGTATTTCTGTCGAAGGCGAATTGGGAACCGTCAGCGGCGTGGAAGACCAGATCAAGGTCTCGGAAGATGAAGCGCAACTCGCCAACCCGCAACAGTCGGTGGAATTCTGCGAGCGCACCGGCATTGACATCTTTGCCCCTGCCATCGGCACCGCGCACGGCGTGTACAAGACCAAAAACCCGAAGATTGATACAGAACGCATGGCAACCATCAACCAGATGTTGAACGGCAACGGCATTAAGACCCCGCTCGTCGTTCACGGCGGAACGGGACTGCCCGAAGACACCATCAAAAAATTGCTGGCGGCTGGCGGCGCAAAGTTCAATGTTTCCACCGAGTTGAAGCGCGTATTAATTGACGCCAAGTTCGAATACATTTCCACCCACCGCGATGAATACGATCCCGGCAAAGTTGATAAATTCGTCCGTGACGCGACCCGCAAAGCCGTCATCCATTGGATGGAGATGATCGGAAGCGTTGGCAAGGCATAAAAACGTTCAACGTTAAACGTTTAACGTTGGCTCATAAAAATATTTCAGGAGAATAGCACAATGAAAAAAATCGAAGAATATTACGTCCCCTGGGTCAAGGGCATCCCGATGTACATTTCGGAGCATATCGAACTGGCATGGCGCGACCCATCCCTACACCGCATGATGTCCAACGAAAACCCGGTACCGCCCTCGGAAAAAGTAGTCGAGGCGATGGTCAAATATGCCAAAATGGCAAACCGCTATCCCGACCAGGGGTTGGTCGTCCGCAGCAAAATCGCCGAAATTAACGGGTTGGACGGTCCCCAGAACGTAATTATCGGCAACGGCTCCAGCGAAGTGTACGACAACATCTTCCGCATGTTCATTGACCCCGGCGAAGAGGTCATTCAACACACACCCTGCTTTGGCATTTACAAACTGCGCGGCGTTTTGCTCGGCGCAAAGATGGTCTCTGTGCCGATGATTTACAAGGATAACTTCCTGCACTTTGACCCCGAAGGCATTTTAAATGCCATCACCGACAAGACCAAAGTGATTGTCGTTGCCAACCCCAACAACCCAACTGGCAACTTCATGGACACCAAGCACTTCATCACCATTGCCGAAACGGGCATCCCGTTCATCATTGACGAAGCCTATATTGAATATGCGGGACTGAGCATGTCACAGGTTGCGCTAACCAAAAAATATCCAAATGTGTTAATCACCCGCACCTTATCCAAAGCTTATGGGCTGGCAGGAATGCGTTTTGGGTACGCGCTCGGCTCAGAGGCAGTGATCAAACAAATTTCTGGCTCGCTGCTGCCCTGGAACGTGGGCATCATCCCCATGTGGGGCGCGCTGGCTGCCTTTGAAGATACCGAAGGTCTGGCGGAACGAATTAAGTACAATAACGATGAAATAAAATTCATCACCGACTCATTCAAGGATATTCCAGGTCTGGTGACATTGCCCTCCGCCGCCAACTACATTCTTTTTGACGGCGGCGCAGCAGGCAAAAAAGGCATAGACATGGTAAAACTGGCGGAAACCAAAGGCGTTATCTTGCGCCAAAATGAAGCCATGTACGGCAGTGAAGGCTGGTTCCGCGTCACCATTGGGTCAAAGGAAGAGAATCGGCTGTTTGTCTCTCTTGTGCGCGAGTTCTTTGGAATGAAAAACTAATATTTATGTCGTTGTGAGGGCGCTCTCCCTGCTGAAGAACACACCTGCCCTGGCGGGCGGTGCCAGGGAGAGCGCCCTCCTCACAATGACATGGAGGCATTTATGTCAAAAATTAAAGCGGTATTCTTTGACCAGGACGGCGTAATCATAGACACCGAGCGAGACGGTCACCGCGTTTCATTCAACATGACTTTCAAAGAATTTGGCTTCAGTGATGAATGGAGCGTGGAGTATTACCACGAGCTGCTTCAAATTGCAGGCGGCAAAGAGCGCATGAAACACCACTGGAAAACCAAAGGGTTTTCCAAGCCGCTGACAGAAGAAGAAATTGATGTGCTCGTCAAAGACATGCACAAACGCAAAACCGCCTTGTTTGTGGAGTTGATCGAAACCGGCAAATTGCCATTGCGCCCCGGCATTCATCGCTTTATGAAAGAGGCGATGGAAGCCGGTCTCAAGGTCGGCGTCTGCACCACATCCAACGAACAAGCCGCCAAAGCCATCACCGAGAAAATTTTAACAGACATCCACTTTGAAATTGTGCTGGCAGGTGACGTAGTTGAGAAGAAAAAGCCAGACCCGGAAATTTACAACCTGGCGCTCTCCAAACTGGGTCTCACACCCGATGAAGTTTTTGTGGTGGAAGATTCCAAAAATGGCGTAAAAGCCGCC
>DYML01000184.1 GCA_020721605.1 Anaerolinea thermophila | reverse complement strand
CAAACCATTCCTACAACTGAACCTTTCTTTTTTCCTGGCGGACGCACAGGCATTCTGCTGATTCATGGTTTCACTGGCACGCCCAAGGAAATGCGCTGGATGGGGGAGTACCTCAACCGCGAACTCGGATTTACCTGCCTCGGTGTGCGTTTGTCGGGACATGCCACCCGCCCCAAGGATATGGTGCGCTCGCGCTGGAGCGATTGGACTGCCTCGGTGGAAGACGGCTACAACCTGTTGCGCGGCGCAGCGGATGAAATTTATTTCGTGGGGCTTTCGATGGGCGGCGCGTTGTCGTTGCTGATGTCCACTCGTTTGCAGGTGAAGGGTATCGTCACCATGTCCGCGCCGTATGAATTGCCTGCAAAACATCCCGCGTGGCAAATCCAACTCTACAGTTATTTCAGAACTTATCTGCCGAAGAGCAAGGGCAAACTTGGCGCGGGCTGGTTCGATATGCAAGCCTTCGAAAGTCACATCTCGTACCCGCTGAACCCAATCCGCTCGGCGGCAGAGTTGGAAGTTTTGCTGTCGAAAATGCGCGCGGCGTTGCCGAAGGTGAATGTGCCTGTCTGCCTGATTCACTCGAAGGATGACGATTATGTTTTGCCCGCGAACATGGAAAATATTTTTGCTGGCTTGGTGAATGCGGAAGACAAGTCTAAAAATTATGTGTCGGGGTCGGGGCATGTGGTCACACGCGACGCGGCGCGGGGGCAGGTGTTTGAAATCGCGCGGGATTTTATTCTGCGGGTGGAAGGCGGCATGTAGGTCACGTTTGTAACGTGACGATTTGCTGGATGTCACGCTGCAAGCGTGACCTACGGGTATTTTTTCAACGAGGCAAACTTGAATCGAAATCTTTTGTTCGTGGCTGTGGCGTTGTTTCTGTGGGGCATGGGCGAGGGGATGTTTTACAACTTCGTGCCGATTCGGCTGGAGACTGAATTTTTGTTGAGCAAACAGCAGGTGGGATTCGCCCTCGGCGCGTTTGGCTTTTTCATGGCGATTACCCACATCCCCGGCGGACACCTCGCCGACAAATTTGGTCGCCGCCCGCTGCTGATTGCGGCGTGGTCTTTGGGCGTCGTCTCGACCCTGATGATGGGACTCGCCAAAAGCCTGCCGCTGTATCTGGCGGGGCTGGCTCTGTACGGCGTGACCGCGTTTGTGGCTTCGCCGCTCAGTAGTTACGTCACCGCTGCGCGCGGAAAATGGGAAGTTGGCACGGCGCTTTCGCTGACCAGCGCAGCCTACAGCCTCGGCATGGCACTGGGTCCCGTCTCTGGCGGCTGGATTGCTGAACGATATGAAATGAACACAAGTTACCTTGCGGCTTTTGGAATTTTTGTGATTTCTACTTTTTTTATGATTTTCATCCAACCGCAGCCGCTGGATCAACACGACCCTGCCGCACCCCCGCCTAACTTGTGGACAAACACACGCTTCATCACTTTTGTGATGGTCTTTGCCTTTGCCATCTTTGGCATGTATCTTTCCCAGCCGCTCACGCCAATTTTTTTGAAAGGCGTGCGTCAATTAACCTTGACCGAAACAGGCTGGGTTTTTTCGGCGGGCGCATTGGGCAACTCCCTGCTGGCGCTTGCCTTTAGCCGCGTCAAACCGCGCAACGGATTTTTAGCCGCGCAATTTTTGGTTGCCCTGTTCGCCCTGCTGATTTGGCGCGGGGCGGGATTGCCCGTCTTCATGCTTGGTTATTTCCTGCTCGGCGGATTCCGCGTGGCGCGTCCGATGGCAATGGCGCAGGCGCGTGACCTGGTTCACACCTCGCAAATGGGGCTGGCGTACGGCGCAATGGAAACCGTCAGTTCGACAATCTTCATCATCGCCCCGCCGATTGCTGGTTTTGTTTTTGAACGCGACCCGTTCTTCATCTATCCGCTGGCGGTGGGGTTGATTGGCGTCTCGATTGTGGTTGGATATTTCTTTTCGCCGCGTAATGGGTAATTGGTAATTAGTGATTGGTAATTTCGTAAATTCAAAATCTAAAATCTAAAATCGGAAATCAAAATCATGCTTGAAATTCTCACATTCACCCTCGGACCTGTCTCAACCAACGCCTACCTCGTCGCCGACGCTGAAACGAAAGAAGCCGCAGTGATTGACCCCGCCTGGGATGGTCACATCATTCTCAAAGCGGCGCAGGAGCGCGGCTGGCGGATTGGTCATCTCTGGTATACGCACGCCCATTTTGATCACATCGGCGGAGCCGCTCAAATCGCCGACTCGTTGAATCCGCTCCCTCTTGTAGCCCTGCACCCCGATGACCACGTTCTCTGGCGCGCAGGCGGTGGCGGAGCAAAATACGGCTTCGACATTGATCCGGGTCCCGAACCGACGATTGATTTTCAGCAGGGAATGAAACTAAAACTTGGCTCCAACGAATTTGAAGTGCGCCACACCCCAGGTCATACCAAGGGGCTTTGCGTGTTTTATGTCGCAACGGAAAAAGTTTGTTTCTGCGGTGACTTGATCTTCAAGAGAAGCGTGGGGCGCACCGACCTGCCCGGCGGAGATTGGGCAACTTTGGAAAACAGCATCCGCACGCAAATATTTTCCATGCCCGAAGACACGCGGCTTTTGTCGGGTCATGGAATTGAAACGACGGTGGGGGAGGAGCGGCGGCTTAACCCATTTGTTTGTCCATAAATTTAAAAAGATGATTGGAATCAAAAACAGGATGATTGCAATCATCCTGTTTTTGATTCCAATGGGGCGCTTATTTTGACTTTGGGGACGGCACAAAGGCTTCCACCCGCGCCCACAATTCGCGGATGTTGATCGGCTTGGACATGTACACATCGCAACCGGCGCTGAGGGCTTTTTCTGCATCGCCTTTTAGTGCGTTGGCAGTCACGGCAATAATGGGAACATACGCCAGCGCATGTTTTGAACTGCTGCGTATTCTGCGCGCCACTTCGTATCCATCAATATCGGGCAGGTTAATATCCAGCAGGATCAAATCTATTTCTTCTCTTTCAGCAGAAGCAACACCATCAAACCCATTCATGGCTTGAAACAATGTGTACCCTCGTGACTCAAGCGCGCGTTTGACGAGCATCATATTATCTGGGTTGTCTTCTATATACAAAATGTTGCTTCCCATGAATTACCTCCTCTAGGCTCCATTTTTATCTTCTATCACATTAATGACTTTGTCTACAAATTTGCGTGTTGGCAGGGAGCCTTTTTGGTACAGCGCCTCAATATGCCCGTTGAGGCGGTTGCGTTCTTCGAGCGTGATGTCTTTTGCGCTGACAACGACAATGGGGATATTCTTTGTGCGCGGGTCGAGCTTGAGTTCCTCTACAAAGCCAAACCCATCAATGCCGGGCATGGTCAGGTCGCTGACGATTAAATCGGGCAGGTGCTGGCGCGCCATAGCGAGTCCTTCCCAGCCGTCTTTGGCATGGTACACGCGGTAGGATTTTTTCCCCTCCAGCAGGCGGCGGATGAGCAGCGCATCGTCGGCGTTGTCATCTACCAGCAGCACGGTGGTTACTTTTTCATCCAAATTTTCAAGCGCGGCTTGCAAGCCTTCCTGTGGCGCAGGGGACTGATCTTTGCTCAAATGCACATCCACCGCCCACTGGTCGCCAAGCACATGCTTTTCAACGGGGAAGGTGTGTCCGGTGCAATTGACAACAACGGTTTCGTCCTTGCCAATTGTGCCGTTCTTCAACATTTTCTCAAGACCCGCGTAAGCAACTGCGGTGGCAGGTTCAACCGCCATTCCCTCGCTTTTGGCAAGCGAGCGCATGGCATCAAAGGCTTCTGCGTCTGTCACAGATTCCATCGTGCCGCCATGTTTTTGAATGATATTCCAAAGATACGTGTATGTCTTGCCAGGGTCGCCTGTCGAGAGAATGATAATGCGCGTGTCGGGGATGACCGCCTCAGCGGTATCTTTGCCTGTCTTGAAGGCTTGCACCATCGGTGAACAGCCTTCAGCCTGAATGATGGCGATCTTGGGAATGCGATGGATCAATCCCATGTCGAACAGTTCTTTAAAGCCCTGATACACACCCATCGGTCCCATGCCGCCGCTGACTGCTTGAATGTACCAATCGGGCGCGCGCCAGCCGAGTTGTTCCACGATCTCGTAGGCAATGGTTTTCATCGATTCGCGCGCGGGAATGGAACTTGCGCCGCGATCTAAAAGTAAATGTTTGCGCTGTGCAAATTGACTTGCGATTTGTTTGGTCTGATCGTAATTGCCGCTGACGCGGATGACTTCTGCGCCGAAGAGTGCGGCTTCGCGCAGTTTTTCCTGCGGCACGAGGCTGGTCATAAAAACCCAAAGTTTGATTCCGCCCCGCGCACAAGCCGCCGCGTACGCCACTGCCGCGTTGCCAGTGGAGGCAATCACGGCTTCGCGCACGCCGCCTTCGTTCATTGCGGCAACGGCAACGGCGGCTTGACGGTCTTTGAAGGAGGAGGTCGGTCCGTAGCGCTCGTCTTTGAAGTACACCCGATCATGCCCCAGGTTGGGCGCGAAGCGCTGTGAAAGCCAAAGTGGAGTTCCGCCGACGGGGTATAAATCCAATGCCGAGGGGTCGGTCAGCGGCAACACATCTTGATAGCGCCACAGGTTGGATGGACGCCCCGGCAGTCCGCGTAAAATTTCACGCTTGAAGGCTTCGTAGTCGTAACTTGCTTCCAGCCATTGCGATTCGCATTGATTGCAAATGGCTGGCACGAAGGGTTCGTAGGGCTGTTGATGTCCGCAGATGGCGCATTGTAGGAATTTTGGCTTTGCCATGATGTATTTTACCTTTGGTTATTCTTCGCTGATTTTGGCTTCGATGGGTAGGAAAACGTAGAAGATGGAGCCATCGCCTTCTATGCCGCTGCTTTCAGCCCAAAGCCGCCCGCCGTGCATTTGAATCAGTTTGCGGCTGATGGGCAAGCCCAAGCCCGTTCCGCCAACCTTGCGGGTGGTGGAAGTATCCACCTGGGTAAATTCCTGAAAGACCGATTCTAGCAGGTCTACGGGAATGCCAAGCCCTGTGTCTTTGACGCTGATCAGCACGTTGTTTTCTTCACGCGCTACATGGATGGCGATCTTGCCTTTCTCGGTGAATTTGATCGAGTTGTTGATGAGGTTGATCATTACCTGGCGCAGACGAATTTTATCAGCATTAATTTCAACTTCGTGGTCAGAATCAGGCTCAATGTAGAGCGCCAGATTCTTTTCGCTTGCCAGCGGCGCGGTAATGCTGGTTACTTCTTCAATGATCTCTTGCAGGTTGAACTTCTCGATATTGAGGTTCATTTTACCTGATTCAATCTTTGCCATATCCAGCACGTCGTTAATTAAGTGCAGCAGGTGCTGTCCATTTTTGTAGATCAGCCCCAGGTCGTTTTGCATGTTTTCGGTTAGAGGTCCATCCAATTCTTCGAGCATGACATCGGCAAAGCCGAGGATGGAGTTGAGCGGGGTGCGTAATTCGTGAGACATATTGGCGAGGAAGGAGGATTTGAGGCGATCCAACTCGCGCAATTGCGCCACTGTTGCGCTTTGATCCTGGTAGAGGCGGGCATTTTGGAGAGCCACCGCCACTTGCAGGGCGAGGGTGGTGTAGATATTGGCGTCTTCCTGCGAGAAGTATTCCGTTGTGTCTGCCTGAACATCAAATACGCCAATTACCTTGTCGCTGGAGATCATAGGCACTGCCATTTCGGAGCGCGTATCGGGCAGGTAGGGGTTGGGGAGGAAATCGGGTTCTGTGCGCACGTCATTGGCGATCATGGCGGTGCGTTCGCGCGAGGCGCGCGCCACCAGTGACTTTTCTGCGTTCATGGGAATTGCGTTTCCAGCCATTACCATTTGCCTGCCAATTTCACCCGCGCCGGCTGCTAAAAATAGTGTGCTCCACGACTCGTCTGTCAGGTAGATGTGCGTATGATACAGGTTGAAGCGTTCCTTTGTGAGGTTTACCACCGATTGCAGTAGTTCGTTTGGGTCTAGCGCAGTGGAGGCTGCGGTGGAGACTGTGGCTACGGTTTCGATCTGGTTGGCATGTTTTTGCGCCTGATTTAATAGCCGTAAACTTTGAATGATGGTGGCTGCTTGCCCCGATAGATTTATATACGGTTGTACGCTCTCTGTTGTAAATTTTTTGGGTTTGCTGGTTGTTTCCAATAAGACCCAGCCCAGTAATTCGCTGCTGGTGGAAATGGGCAGGATCGCCGCCGAAGTGACCCCCAACATTTTGAAGGTTTTTTGCGTCACAGGGTCTATGTGCGGCGCATTGTCAAAATCGTTAATCAAGGTGGCTTGGGTTAAGCCCATTTGCGAAATAAGCGGGATCTGTTTGTCTGTAAAACGGTTGCCTAAGAATTGCGCTTCCTTGCCGTCACGATCCCAAATTGCCACGACCTGAGCGGTGACAGGGCTGTTTGATGTTTTTATGGCAGCCACAATGCGATCCATCCCTGTGCGGTCAATGTATTTCACCAGGGCTTTCATGGTTTCAATTTCATTGTTGGTATCGGTAATGGCGCGGCTGGCGGCGTATAGATTTTCGGTTACTGTCAGAGCGCTTTGGGTTTGTTCTGCCAGACGAAGATTTTCAAT
>DYML01000183.1 GCA_020721605.1 Anaerolinea thermophila | reverse complement strand
CCTGTGGTAGAGACATCATCCAACACGATGATGGTTTTTCCGTTTACCCCTGTTGCCTGAAACGCTCCGAGGACATTTAGCTGGCGCTGTTGTTTTGACAGCCCAACTTGTGAGCGCGTCTCTTTAAGGCGCAACAATGTTTTCGGCGCGAATTCAATACCCAATGTCATTGCGAGCGGCTCTGCAATCATTGCAGACTGATTATAGCCCCGTTCCTTCATTCTTTGCCGACCTAACGGAATTGGAATCAGCATATCGGCTTGCCAATTCAAGCCTCTCACAAAGTCAGCCATTTGAAGCGCAAGCGCATCGCCCATCGAAAAATCCCGGTAATACTTTAATTTGTGCAACGCTGTTCTGATGGGGTCTTCAAAAACCGTCCAGGCGCGCAAGGCGCGAAAATGCGGTGGCTCTGCACGGCAGAAATTACAGACGCCGCCAGTATGCTGCGGAAGACCGCATATTTCACAGACGGTGCCATTTAAAACTTGAACGCGTTGTTGGCAGTTTGCGCACCAATGAGAACCCACCTTGCCACAACCGCCGCAAACGGGCGGGAAGAGCAAGTCAAGTGCGCTCAAAGTCAAACGATGAAGTAAGTATGAAGTTTTTTTCAATTCCGCCTCTCGCAAAAAAGCGGCTCTTATTTATTGTCTTTCTAAAATTAGCTGCCCAATAAGGGTCCAAAAGCGCCAGCAATTTGAAATGCGGCAGGCGCCATGAGAATGATCATAATGGAAGGGAATGTCAGCAGAGCCATGGGGATAATCATTTTCACTGGCGCTTTATGAGCAAGTTCTTCTGCGAATTGGCGCCTTTTCATACGCAGTTGGTCTGATTGAATGCGAAGCACTTTTGCCAGGCTCACACCCAATATTTGGCTTTGAATGACGGCTGCGACAAAACTAGTTAATTCGGGCAAGCCAATTCGGTCTGCCATGTCACGCAAGGCTTCGCGCTGTGTTTTGCCCAATTGAACTTCACGAATGGTGCGTCCAAACATAATGGAAAGTTCATTTTCCCATTTTTCAGATACTTTGGACATTGCCGCGTCAAAACCAAGACCTGCTTCAACGCAGATGGTTAATAGGTCTAGCGCATCAGGCAGCGCCTTACGCACCTCGTTTTGGCGGCTGTTAATTTTACTTTGCAGCCATAATTGCGGGAAGAAAAACCCAATCACCGTAAATATTCCAACAACAAGTACGGTTCGGCTAAGGGTCCACGGGCTGGCGGAGAGCCGCGCGATCATCAACAACCCGCCGCCAAAAAGAGCCGCGCCTACAAAGCGGGTTGCCAAAAAGGTGGCGGCATCAATGCGCCCTGGGTTTCCGGCTAGTTCAAGTTTGAGCGTGGTCTCTTGTAAAAGTTTTTGGGGTGTAAAACGGGTTGATATTTCGCCAATTTTTTCAATAATTGGAAGAATAACCCGTTCTAGAAAAGGCTGTTGTAGTTCCATTTGTTCAAGTGAAACCGATTCTCCGCGCTGCGTTGCTTCAGCAAGACGCGACATGACTGGGTCAATATCATCATCCTGCCGCTGCCGCAAATAACGAAGCGCCAGTACAACAAGCGCGGCAATGCCGCCCACAACCAATATGCCAATAACCAATCCAACAATGGTGTTTCCTGTCATGTTACACCTCGATATCTGCAATCTTCATCATGATAAAGTAGCTGGTAAAAATCAAACCAAGAACTACGCATATAATTGCTGCGGTAATGATGGGACCGCCTTTTGTAACAGCCATCAAATATTCCTGGTTAAGAAACCATAGAATCAATACAAGAAAGAATGGGATCATAGAAAGTACGCTGCCCGATGTGCGAACTTGCGATGTCAGTACCCGCACTTCGCCTTTAATGCGAACGCGCTCACGAATGGTAAATGAGATGTTATCTAAAATTTCAGAGAGGTTGCCGCCGACTTCGCGTTGAACATTAATGGCGGTAACCACAAAGTCAAGGTCTTCGCTTGGAATACGCCGAAGCAGATTGTCCAGTGCAGATTCCATTGGAATGCCAATCTGCATTTCCTGTACTACTCGTCTAAATTCTTCACTAATGGGGGCGGGTAATTCCTTGCTAATTGCTTCCATTGCCTGCATGGTTGAATATCCTGCGCGCAAGCCATTGACCATCAAGTTGAGCATGTCAGATAATTGGTCGTTAAATTTTTGAAGGCGTTTCTTTTGTTGTGATTTTACATACATTCCTGGCGCAAACAAGCCTATTATTCCGCCGATAAGGGCGGAAACTGGATGCCGATTTCCCAAGAACCATGCAATCAGACCCAGTAGAAGAACGCTGAGGACAATCAACAGAAAATATTCGCCTACCTTAAATTTCATGTCGGCGCGGGAAAGGTCTCGCGCAACTTTATCTCCATAAGATGTTTTTGCCACTCTTTTAGAGACCCAGTCTGCAACGGGCGAGTTTTGAGCCTTCCGTTCGGCGGAGGTCATATTATCGTCATCCAGATATTGAGCAAGGCGTTTTTCAACCAGAACCCGTTCACTGTTCGATGAAACAACAACGCCGATAATCAATAGGACAATTAATACAATACCGCCAATGATAATAATCATAATTTTTTCCAGGGAATAAGGTTAGTAACGCCGACGCTCACCAATACCAAATATGGAAGGCGGCAGGTGAATACCGGCGGCTTCAATCTTATCCATAAATTTCGGGCGCAGTCCGGTAGGGCGTGCGCGCCCGATAATTCGTCCATTTTCTGTGCCTGTTTGCTCAAAGACAAAAATATCGGTCATGGTAATGACGTCACCTTCCATTCCGCTGACTTCTGTGATGGTGGTTACTTTACGGCTGCCGTCTCGCATACGAGCCTGTTGGCAAATTACATCAACTGCGCCTGAAATTTGCTCGCGAATTGCCCTGACTGGCAAATCCATACCCGCCATCAGGCACATGGTTTCAATACGGGAGATTGCATCACGCGGGGTATTGGCATGTGCTGTGGTCATGGAGCCGTCATGCCCGGTGTTCATCGCCTGTAACATATCAAGCGTTTCACCGCCGCGGCACTCGCCCACAATAATTCGTTCAGGGCGCATACGAAGGGAGTTCATCACCAAGTCACGAATAGAAACTTCACCACGTCCTTCGATGTTGGGCGGGCGCGATTCAAGTGTGACTACATGTTCCTGCCGCAGTTGCAGTTCAGCAGCATTTTCTATTGTTATGATGCGTTCATCGTCGGGAATAAAACCAGAGAGGACGTTTAAGAGTGTGGTTTTGCCGGAGCCTGTACCGCCAGAGATGATGATGTTTAGCCGAGCCTCTACGCAAGCCTTTAGAAATTGAACTGCCTCAGACGAGATTGAACCAAATTGAATCATCTGATCAATCGAAATTGGGTTTTTTGAAAATTTACGAATGGTTAAAACAGGTCCTACCAATGAAATGGGGGGGATTACTGCATTAACACGAGAGCCGTCTTGCAAACGCGCATCCACATAGGGGCTGGATTCGTCAATGCGGCGTCCCAGCGGAGCAACAATACGATCAATGATACGCATAACATGATCGTTATTTTCAAATGTGATTGGAACGCGATGAAGTTTTCCTTTACGTTCAATGTAAATGTTTTTCGGTCCATTTACCATAATTTCAGTAATGGTGTCGTCTTCCAATAAGGCTTGCAAGGGACCCAGCCCTAAAATTTCTGCGGCAATTTGCTCAAAGAGACGCGCCCGTTCAGGGCGGGAAAGAACGATGTTCTCTTCTGTAAGAATTTGCTCAAACAAGTCTTGAATTGTGCGGCGGACGTCATCCGTTTTTGTGGCGTCCATAGATGGGTCAATTTCAGCCAATAATTTGTTCTGAACGCGGGTTTTTAAGTCAAAATAAGAACCCGCTTGTGGGGATGTAATGGGAGCGCTAACGCGTCTGGCTTGCAGTGAAGATAAACGAGACCCGTCCCCGCTTGGGGCAGATGGCGCTGCGCCGCTCGCCGGCTTGGAAGGGGTGGCAGGTGAGGATGTACCCGCTTCCTGTTGTGCGCCGCTCTGTCCTTGTTCAATACGCCGAAGCAATGACATAATAAATCTCCTTAACGCTTGCCGGAAATTTCGTTTTCAGATTCTAAAGTAATGAGCCGCGCCCGAATCGCCTCTGCCAGTGAGGATATTCCTCTGCCGACAGGTTGGGTTTTGTTGTCTAACATAAAAGGCACGCCGCGATTAACTGCAGTAATGGCTATCTTCTCATCAAGAGGGATCGTAACAGATATTTCATGTTTGAGGTTTTCACTTACCCGTTCGGGCGTAATTGCAATACGTTTATCGTATCGATTCATTGTAAAAATAATGCGCTGCTTTTTTATGCCCATATTTTGCAATAAATCAAGAAGCAGCCTTGCACTCTTAATCGAGGGGATTTCCTGGGTGGTCACAAGTATAACCACGTCACTAATATCAATTATAGACAAAATCATATCTGACAAAATATGTGAAGTGTCAACCACAACATAGGCGTACATTTTTTGTAGATACTGCACTGCTTTTATAAATTGGTCGGTTGAAATTTTTTCAGCCATTTCAGGGCGCTGGGGAGCGGCAAGAATTCGTATGCCTGAAGCAGTGTGATTGATTAATATTTCCTCAACAACGTCCGGCTCCAATTCGTCCACACGCGGGGCTAATTCGAGAATTGTATTTTTGCCCTGCTCATTGACAAAAATAGCCACGTCGCCAAATTGCAGGCTTGCATCTACAAGTACGGTGCGGGTGTCTTCGTTGTTTAGCGCAATTGCCAAATTAACGGAAATTGTTGTACAACCCGTTCCACCTTTTGGGCTGTAGATGGTGATAATTTTTCCTTTGCTGGCAGAAGCGTAACTCGCTGCCGCGTTGGATGCTCCAGCCGTGGAGGTTGTTGCCGTATTTTGTTGCGCACCTTTGGCACGTTCTGCCTGTGCCATTTCGCCTGCGCGCCGAATGGCAGATATTAATTCGTCGCCCAAGGGGGGCTTGGTTAAGAAGTCTCGCGCCCCGGCTAACATTGCCTTTCGCATGTAGTTTTGATCGCTCTGTACAGACAAAATTACGACTTGAATGTAAGGTGTTTTTTTTCGAATGATATCGGTGGCGGCAATGCCATCAATATCAGGCATATTTATGTCCATCAATACAACATCGGGGTCTAATTCCTGTGCAAGTTGAATGCCTTCTTTTCCAGAACGTGCCGCGCCAACCACTTCAACGTCTGATTCAAATTGCAGTAGTTTGCGAATATTTTCCCGTGTCTCGGCGATGTCATCAACAATGAGTATTCGAATTTTTTTGGGGGACATATCACTGCATCCATTTATTCCAAAGATATAAACCTAACTGTCATTTTAATACCGGTTGGGCTTTCGGTGATTTTAAAGCGCGCCATTTATAAAGCATTTTATATTTTAGCCAATACACCTGACTGATATTAATAATTTTTAGGGTGCAACAACTGGCTCAACGGAAGGCAATAAGCTGGAAAGGGTTGGCTCTAAGGCATAAGGAAGTTTTGCAGGGACAGGGATATTGTATTGACCCAGCAAGAATTGTAAAGTGGCTGCCTCTGTTGCCTGGCGTGCCTGATCATTTGGGTTACGCAGTGTCATGGAAAGCCAGGTTTGTTGCTCTATATTGAGTAAATAGGTTAATGTAATTGCGTCCTGAGGGGTGACGATTAGGGTCACCATATCTGGAATAGGGTTGGTTTGTACTGTCTCTCCTGCTTCATTTACTGTTGTGACAGACGGAGTTCCTATGGTTGCTCCAAGGTCGCGTGAAAACTCTCCCAATTTCATCACAACAATATCCTGCAATAACATTTGACAAACCATGCGTGGGCGTTGATGCTCAGAAGGAATTAAGTAGTATGGTAATTGCAGGGATGGGTCTAACTCTAGTTTCCCTTGTGGGCTATCCTGACCGTCAACGCCAAGCGAAATAATGGGGGGACCGTCTTCAGGCGTAAACGGACTGGTCAAAAATGCAGTTAAGTTAGGCAGCATGGTTTGAAATATTGGGTCTACATCCACAAACACAAAACACGCATTAAGGTTAACGTGTGCGCCATTATTAATGGCATATCCAGATAGGGAAAGCCGATTGATTGGAACAGACATGGCGGTCATTCCAGGCGGAATCAACGCCGCCCAGGATGGTCCAGGAATCGTGACTGCTGTGGACGAATCTCCAACCATTGCCTCTGTAAGTACAACACCCTGTTCAAGCGGAAATTTAGCCAGTTTCCCCACCAAATTAGACTGCTCTTCAAGGGTGTACATGAGGGCTATGATATTTTCAGGGGCAATTTTAATTGTTGTCAGCGAATCTACGGTCACTGTTGATCCCTGTGAAATATTTTGTCCCGCAACATAAATTTCAGTATAAACCGGTGCAACTACCGCTGGCGGTTTTAGAAATTGGTTATATGCCACAAATGCCACCACCGCAGCAATAATAATAATCAGAAACACAAAAATCAAGGTTCGACTACGACGCATAATATTCTCCTCTTTTCATACTCTGGGAATGGAGCATTTTGTAACACAGTCATTATACAAGAAAAATCACAAAAACATAATCAGAAACCCCTTACA
>DYML01000020.1:26670-27939 GCA_020721605.1 Anaerolinea thermophila | reverse complement strand
TTGCGCAGATTTTCAAAGGGTCTCATAAAAAATAGTCGTAATCGCTTTTTGGACGGGTATAATCAGCCATTCAATACCGTATCATCGCTCTGCAATTTGCAAGCCACATCCCAAAAATTAAGGAATTGCATGTGACTACACTATTTTTTGCAACAGACGTTCACGGTTCGGATATTTGCTGGAGTAAGTTCTTGAATGCGGGGAAATTTTACGGAGCCGATAAGATGATCCTCGGCGGTGATATGACGGGCAAGGCTGTCATTCCGTTTGTGCATCAGGGCGGCAAAAAATATCGCATGACATTGCTTGAACAGGTTTTTGAATCCGCTACGGAAGCGGAATTGGCAGACCTGATTAAGCGCGTGCGCAGCCGGGGCTATTACCCCTATCTGACTAATCCCGATGAAATTGCCGAACTGGAGCAAGACCCCGCGCGGGTGAGTGCCATATTTTTGGCTGAAGTTTTAAAGGTCGTTCAACAGTGGATGGACCTGGCGGATAAAAAGATGGAAGGTACGGGCATGAAAATCTATTGCTCGCCTGGCAATGACGATATGTCCGAGGTGGATGCAATTGTCCGCTCCAGCAAGCATGTATTGCTGGTTGAAGGGCAGGTGATTCAACTGGACGACCATCACGAAATGATCTCTTCGGGTTGGTCGAACCGAACCCCCTGGGACACGCACCGTGAAGAGGGTGAAGATCAACTCAAGGCGCGGTATCAGGCAATGACTTCACAGTTGAAAAATCCGCACACTTCCATTTTTAATATTCACGTTCCGCCTTATAAATCCAATTTGGATGAAGCCCCTGAGTTGGATAAAGACTTGCGCCCCGTGCTGGCGGGCAACTCCATGAAGCCTGTCGGCTCAACCGCCTTGCGCGAAGCCATTGAGCAAGTTCAGCCGCTGCTGGGTTTGCATGGGCATATTCACGAGGGGCGCGGCACGTCACGCATTGGAAAAACTCTTTGCATTAACCCAGGCTCCATGTATGAGCAGGGAACTTTGCTCGGCGCCATTGTGAGGCTTGCCAAAAATAAAATTGAAGACTATGTTTTGACCACAGGCTAATTCCCAACTATCAATTACAACGTAATTGATAAATAAAACCAAAAGAGGAGAGTGTTATGAGCGACTTGTTTGTTCGCAAGGCGACTGGCTTGGTGCGTTCCTGGTCCGTCATGGATGCGTTTGTCTACGCATTATTTTCAATCAACCTGATTACCCTCGGTTTGTACAGTTTCAGCCAGATGTACTACTTTGAGGG
>DYML01000020.1:15609-26570 GCA_020721605.1 Anaerolinea thermophila | reverse complement strand
GGCGTGCTTGGCGCAAAAGACCTTGCGCTATGGTTTGCGGGTACGCAGCATGGCGCATTCACGGCTTCCATGATTACGCTTGCGATTGTCAGCGTCTTCATTACACTGGGAATGAAGACTTATGCGCGTATTCAAAAGTTTTCATTTTACGGCGGCATGTTGGGCTTGTTAATTGTGATTGGCTTGCTCTTAACCGGCTCGCCCGAAGCCTTCAAATCTGGCTTGGAATCCAATGCCGTTTCCATGTTTGGCGCGGCGCCAGGGGTGTATGATGCGACTGTTGCACTGGGGACAAACGCAGGCGCAATTACCCCGTTCAGCGGCGGCTCATTTTCGGCGGTATTTTTGGTGATTCCCTACCTTGTCTTTTTCAACTTGTGGCCCAACTGGGGCGCAACTTTGTATGGTGAAGTACGCGGCGCAACCGACTTTAAGCGCAATGTTGCTGGCATGGGCTGGGCGCTGGGCGTCACAACGCTGCTGGCAATTACCTTGCTCTTTGCCATCAAACAGACCATCGGCTGGGATTTTTATGTGCAGGCTGGCGGCGCATGGTGGAATTATGCCTGGGGCTACACCACAGATGCCCCCGCGCTGCCCATTTGGCCCTACCCGGCTTTGCTGGCTGCCTTTCTCACCACCAATAAACTGATTCAATTGGTCGTCGTGGTGTTGATGAGCCTGTGGTGGTTTGGCTGGAGCGGAACAGTATTTCTATCTTCCACGCGCGTTATTTTTGCCGCCGCCTTCGACCGCCTGCTGCCCGAAAAAGTTGCCGAGGTGGACGAGCGCACAGGAACGCCCATCAACGCGCTGCTGCTGATGATCGTCCCCTCCATTATTGTGGCGTATCTCTTCGCCTACAACATTGTGGGCTTTCAAGCCTTAACATTATGCTCCACGCTCGTCATTGCGGTCACGTTCCTCGGCACCACTGTTTCGGCGGTTATTTTGCCCTACACCAAGCCAGATTTGTACAAGGCTTCTCCCATTGCCAAATACAATGTGCTGGGCGTTCCATTAATCACCGTTGCGGGTCTCATCTTTGGCGGCTTCCTTCTGTTCCTGCTGTATCAATGGATTATTGACCCGAATGCTCTGTACGGCATTGGAATAAAAAACACCAATTCCATTATTTACATGCTTGCCAATTACGCCCTTGCGGCAGCAATCTACTTTGGATTCAAATCCTACCGCAAGAGCAAAGGCATAGACCTCAGCAAGGTTCAGGCTGAAATTCCAGTTGAATAATTTTTAAACAAAAAAAGAGTGACAGTCACTTCGCGCAGCGGATGACTGTCACTCTTCTCTTAAGGTGAATGAATGGCGATGACATCACAAGACATGCTGGTAGAAATGAAACGCTTAATTGAGGCGGCAGAGGCGAGTCACATTCAAATTCGCGCGATTGGCGGGCTGGCAGTACAGGCGCACAACAAATCCAATCATCCGCAATTTTTGCGCGAATTTGCCGACTTGGATTTTGTCATCGCCAAAAAACAGCGGCGTGAATTTGAGTCTTTCATGTCCCAAGTTGGTTACAGCCCCGACAAGCCATTTAACGTATTGAATGGCGCCGAGCGTCAAATTTACTCCGACCCAAAAACAGAGACCAAAATAGATGTCTTTGTTGGTGATTTTGAAATGTGCCACAAAATTTCACTGGAAGAGCGGCTCAAGTTTGACCCCGTCACCATTCCGTTGGCAGAGTTGCTCCTCTCCAAAGCCCAGATTTTAGAACTCAACCGCAAAGATGCACTGGACATCACCTCCATTTTGTTTAACAATGAAACCGGCAATGACGACGTAGAGAAAATCAACTTGCAAGTTCTTGCTCAATTATGCAGTCAAGATTGGGGGCTGTACAAGACTACCTCCATCAATCTGGGTCGTGTAGCCGAAATGATGACTCAGCCTGACTTAATCCTCTCCGCAGACGAGCGCAGCCTGGTATTGACCCGCATTGAGCAAATACAGCGCACCTTTCAACAAATGCCAAAATCACTCGCCTGGCAATTGCGAGACCGCGTGGGTACGCGCGTAAAATGGTATATTGAAGTGGAGGAAGTGGAGCGATAAATGAATAAATATTTTCGCCTTTCTCTTGCCATCTTTATTCTGACGCTTTCCATGGCTCTTTTAATATGGGCATACGCGCCAAACCCGCGCGAGACTCGTATTCAACAGATTGCGCCGACTGAAATGCAATTACCCACGCCATGAAGACCTTTGCCCGCGTCCTCTTTGTAATTTTCATTTTTGCAAGTACGGGTTGCGCCGCAGCGGGCGGAGAATCTGCCCCCGCCGCGCCCATTTTTACCCAGCCTGCCCCGCCCACTTTCATACCCGCCCTCCCCTCCATTCCTGAATCCCGCCGCCTAACCCTTGAATTTCCATCGAAGATGCGCGCAGGCGTGGAAGGCGATGTTATCCGCTTGACTTTGGAGGTGGATGACCTGGGCAACATCACCCCCACCGCGCAAATCGAGGGCAATACGGTAGTGGGGGATACGATTCAAATTCCCGACCTATACGAAACGCACAACGTCACCGCAGAGGCGCGGCTTGATCTGGCAGGAATGCAAGTTCAGCCTGCCGAGGCGATCTACGAGCCGCTCAAACGCGGACAGTCCGCCACTTTTTATTGGAGCATTCACCCGCAAACGCCAGGGACGTATCGCGGCACGGTCTGGTTACACTTGAACTTTTCGGAAAAAATAACAGGGGAACAAAGCCGAATTGCCATCTCTGCTCAAATGGTGCAAATTAAAGCGGTGGATTTTTTTGGGCTGTCGGTCACTGTAGCACGCGCTTCGGGGGTGGTGGGGTCAGTGGTTGGCGGGGTAATTGGCTTTCCGTTTCTCGAAGATATTCTCAAGTTTTTCTTTAAAAGAAGGCGCGCGCGCCACCGCTAAAAATGGCTTCCAGCATCGCCGTCAGTTCATTTCAAAAAAACGCCAGCCAAATATATGACAAACATCACCTAAAAAATTGACATGCAATCATGCGGGGTCATTTATCCCTATGGTACAATTTCGCCGCTTGTACCGCATGTCACAGATAAAAAGACAGCGGTATGTTAGACATTTTACGATGGAGCATGTAAATGAACGAGTGGCTTTACATTGGTTTATTTTTTCTTGTCGGCTTAATCATTCCCATTGGCGCAATCGGCATCGCGTGGATTTTGGGTCCCAAGAAACCCAATCCGATCAAACAATCTACCTATGAATGCGGTATTGAACCCATTGGCGAAGGCTGGGTGCAGTTTAAAGCCCAGTATTATATTTTCGCGCTGGTCTTTCTCGTCTTTGACGTGGAAACCGTTTTTCTTTTTCCCTGGGCTGTAAGGTTGGGGCAATTGGGCTTTTTTGCAGTCGTAGAAGGTATTGTCTTTATCCTGATCCTCATCGCCGGTCTCGTATACACCTGGCGCAAAGGAATGCTGGAGTGGGTATAATTTTTTGTAAAAAAAGAAAAGGCTGAACGGATTTTTCCTTTCAGCCTTTTCTTTGTGTAATATGAAAACTGCCCTCCCCCCTGGATATTTTCCCTCAGCGAGAGGGCAGGGCGCAAGAGCAAACAGGAGTGATTTATGAATTTTTGGAATGACCCTCTGAAAGTAGCCGCAGATTGGCTGACAGGCATTTTTGTTGGCTGGGGCATGAACGATATTTTCGCGCATGTGCTGGTGGTTTTTCTCGGCATATTTGTCCTCATCATGATCTTAATGGTGATAGACATCTTCCTGGTTTGGATTGAACGCAAAGTGGTGGCGCGTTTTCAAGACCGCATTGGTCCGAACCGCCTCGGACCGTATGGCTTAATCCAACCTTTTGCCGACATCATCAAACTGATGATTAAGGAAGATACCACGCCCGATGGCGCGGATAAAGTTGTCTACAATCTTGCGCCCATGCTCTCCATGATGTCGGTGCTGATTTTGTGGGCAGTTGTGCCGCTGGCGCCCGTCATGCTTGGCGTGGACTTAAACGCAGGCGTGCTGTTCATCATCGCCGCTGGCTCTATTGGCACACTTTCCATTATCATGGCGGGCTGGTCATCGAACAACAAGTTCTCGGTGATCGGCGCCTTCCGTCAGGTGGCTGTGATGATTTCGTTTGAAGTGCCAATGCTGGCGGTTATGCTTATTCCGACCATTTTTTCCGGCTCGATGGGCATGAATACCATCATCCAAAGCCAGAATATTTGGTACGTCTTTCTTTCTCCGTTGGCAGCGTTGATCTTCATCATCGCCGCAATTGCCGAACTGGGACGCGCCCCCTTCGATCTTGCCGAAGGCGAATCGGAATTGGTTTCTGGCTACAATATTGAATATTCGGGCATGAAGTTCGGCATGTTCTATGCTGGCGAACTTTTACACGCATTTACCTTTGGCGGCTTCTGGGGAATTTTGTTCTTTGGCGGCTATCGCTTCTTTGGCTTGGAGCAAGTCAGCCCCTTCCTCGCCATTGCCATTATCTTGTTTAAGGCGCTGCTTGGATATTGGATCATCATGTGGGTTAAATACACGGTCATGCGCATCCGCATTGATCAGATGCTTGCTTTCAATTGGAAATTTTTGACCCCCGTTGCTTTTGTTTTGGTGATGGTCACTGCGCTGATGAATGCAATTCTGCGTGACGCGGGCAGCTGGTTGTATGTGAGCGGCATGATGCTCTCGAATGTTGTTGTTGCGTGGGTCTCGCTGGAGGTTGTTCGCGCGGCAGGTAAAAAGCAGCGTGTGCAAGTGGAAGGCGTAAAGCAAGCGGCAGAGGCTCATCATTAGAGATTAGGAATTGGAGATTGGTAATTACCAATTCCTAATCTCCAACCTCCAATCACCAAAGGATTTTATATGACAGCAGAACAAATTATTTTCCTGATTGTTGGGGCAGTCACGCTCTTGTCCGCCGTGTTGGTCGTGACTGTTCGTGATCTTGTCCACGCCGCATTGTGGCTGGTGGCAACGCTCTTTGGCGTGGCGATTGTATACACCCTGCTCAACGCTGGCTTTTTGGCGGTGGTGCAGGTGGTGGTTTACATCGGCGCGATTGCCATTCTCTTCATCTTCGCGGTTATGCTCACCCGTCGTCAGACGGCTGCGGATACGGGCGCGGCGTTGAACAAGAACTGGTGGGCAGGCGCGCTCATGTCTGTGCTGACTTTTGCGGGGCTGGCGTATCTGCTTCAGAGTTGGAGCGGCTTCTCGAAACAGGCATCCGCCATCCCGTCGGGGTTTGACGCGATTAACGAATTGGGCGGCGCTTTGACTTCTCCCGCTGGCTATGTCTTGCCGTTTGAAGTCGCATCTGTCCTGCTGCTTGCGGCGTTGGTTGGCGCGGTTTATCTCGCGTTCAATAAAAAATAGGAGGCGTTGATGATCCCTCTTTCATGGTATCTCATTCTCGCGGCTGGGCTGTTCAGCATTGGCTTGTTCGGTGTGCTGGCGCGCAGGAACGCAGTTGCAATTTTGCTCGGCGTTGAACTCATGCTCAACGCGGTGAACATTAACCTGGTGGCGTTCTGGCGTTATGGCGATGTCGCCCTCATGGCGGGACAGGTCTTCACGATCATTGTCTTTGCGGTTGCCGCAGCGGAAGTGGCTGTGGGTCTGGCTTTGGTAATCTCTGTTTATCGCCGTCGCAATACGGTGGTTGCGGAAGAACTCGACTTGTTGAAATGGTAAAACGTTCAACGTTCAACGTTAAACGTTTGGAGGCTTCATGACAACTGAAACACTTATTTGGTTAATTCCACTTCCGCCCTTGCTGGCTTTCTTTTTGATCGTGTTATTCACGAATAAAAATAAAGCGCTCAGCCATACGGTGGGTGTGGGCGCGGCTTTCCTTTCATGGCTGGGCAGCATGATTGTGTTTGCCCGCGCAATCGGCGTGGAACATCTTGGCGCGCACCCCTTTGAATCTTCGATCAACTGGCTGCCCCTGGGCGACACCTGGTTGAAGGTCGGCGTGCTGGTGGATCCAACCACTGCCGCCGTGCTGTTCTTCGTGGCGTGGACGATTTTTATGATCTTCCTTTACAGCGTTGGCTATCATAATTTTGGTCAGCCCGCTGGCGATCACGATCACATGGGCTTGCCGCCGCATGGCGCAACCGTCACCGATAAAGACGGTCACAAACATGCCGTGCTTTCGGTCGAGCCGATGTACTCGCGCTTCTTCGCTTTTATCGGTTTGTTTGCCTTTGGCATGTACACCCTCGTCCTTTCGGATAACCTGCTGACCCTCTTCGTGGGCTGGGAAATCATGGGCTTGTGTTCCTACCTGCTGATCGGCTTCTGGTACGCCAAACCCTCCGCGCGCGCCGCTGGCATCAAAGCCTTTATGACCACCCGCATCGGCGATGTGTTCATGCTTTTGGGCATTGCCTTTCTTTACAGCGCAACGGGTACGCTCACCTTCCGCGAAATCTTCACCGAAGAAACCCTGCATGTCCTCGGCTCTACTCCAACGGGCGTCTTCGGTTTATCAGTTGCGGGCTTAATTTCCATTTTGCTTTTCATCGGCACCATCGGGAAATCGGCGCAGTGGCCCCTGCATGTTTGGCTGCCCGACGCGATGGAAGGTCCCACCCCCGTTTCCGCGATGATTCATGCGGCGACCATGGTTTCGGCGGGCGTTTATGCCGTCATTCGCATGTTCCCGCTGCTCACCGCTGATTTTCACGGGCATGAACTGACCACCGCCATGAGCGTGGTCGCCTTCATCGGCGCGTTCACCGCCATTTTCGCCGCGACCATCGCCGTTGCCCAAAACGACATCAAGCGTGTGCTGGCTTATTCCACCATCTCCCAACTCGGCTTTATGATCGCCGCGCTTGGCATGGGCGCGTATGTCGCCGCCGTCTTTCACCTGATTACCCACGCCTTCTTCAAAGCCCTGCTCTTCCTCGGCTCTGGCTCGGTCATTCACGGCATGGAACACGGGGTTCTGCACACGGGCAATCATCACGTTGATCCGCAGGACATGTTCAACATGGGCGGGCTGCGCAAGAAAATGCCCATCACCTTCTGGACATTCCTAATCGGCGGTTTTGCGCTTTCAGGCTTCCCGATCATCACCGCAGGCTTCTGGTCGAAGGACGAAATCCTTGCTGACGCCTTTGGTCATGGTCATTGGGTGGTCTTCATCACACTGGCAACCGCCGCCTTCCTGACTGCCTTCTACACCATGCGCCAAATTACGCTGACCTTCCTCGGTGAGCCGCGCACGAAGGAAGCCGAACACGCGCACGAGACTCCCTGGACGATGACCACCCCGCTGGTTGTCCTCGCCTTCTTCGCCGTGACCTATGGCTGGGTCGGCATCCCTGAGCATTTCCCCCTCCTCGGCGGAATCGTCCCCAACTGGTTCCATGAATTTGTTGGCGGCACGCTGGCGGAACATCCCGAAGCGTTGGAATTCAGTTGGGTTCCCCTGCTCACTTCTTTGGGCGTGGCGCTGGGCGGCTTGTTCTTTGGCTGGCTTGCGTATCGCAACGTGACCTCGGTTGAACAGGACAAACTCCAAATTCCGTTCCTGAAGAACAAATACTACTTCGACGAAGCCTACGACTTCCTCTTTATCCAACCTGCATTTTGGTTCTCTGAAGTCTTCGTCTCCAAGTGGATGGATAAAGGCGTCATTGACAGCATCCTGCACATCTTTGGACCCACCACCGGCGGAATTGGCTCTGCCATTCGCAATTACTTCGATGTGCCAGTCGTCAATCGCTTCTTCGGCGACGGCTCCGCAGATGTCACTTACTGGATCGGCAAGAATCTTCGTCCCATTCAAACGGGTCGCATTCAGCAGTACCTGATCCTCTCGATGGTCGTCCTCTTTGTGGTCGGCGGCTTAGTCTACTTTTTACTGCTGGCATAGGAGCGCATGATGGATTTTCTCAATACTCATCTCCTCAGCCTGATCTTATTCCTGCCGACAATTGCGGCATTGGTCATCCTCTTCCTGCCAAGCGGCGAGACGAAACTTCTGCGCTGGTCTGCTTTTTTTGCCAGCCTGATTCCCTTCGTTTTGACCCTTGTGCTGTGGAATAGTTTTGATCCCAACAAGACAGGCTTTCAATTCCAAGAAACTTACCCCTGGTACGAGGCGTTGAATTCTTCGCTGCACCTCGGCGTGGACGGCATTTCCCTTTCGATGGTTTTGCTCACCACCCTGCTTACGCCGCTCGCCATTCTGGCTTCCTTCAGCGTGACAGACCGCGTCAAGCCGTACATGATGCTCTTCCTCTTTTTGGAAACTGGCATGTTGGGCGTTTTCATGGCGCTCGACCTGCTGATCTTCTTCGTCTTCTGGGAGATTGGTCTCGTCCCGATGTACTTCCTCATCAACCAGTGGGGCAGCGCCAACAAAGATTATGCCTCGCTCAAGTTTATGATTTACACCATGGGCGGGTCACTCGGCTTGCTGCTCGCCGTGCAAATGCTCGGCGTGCTTTTCGGAACTTATGACTTGGTCACACTTTATGAGCGTTGGAATGCACTCGACCCCAGCGCCATTCTGCTGGGTATGCCTGTGCATACGGTCAAGACGATTGCCTTCTGGGCATTCACTATCGCCTTCGCCATCAAAGTCCCCGTCTGGCCCTTCCACACCTGGTTGCCCGACGCCCACACCGAAGCCCCGACCGCTGGCTCCATGATTTTGGCAGGCGTTCTGCTCAAACTTGGCGCGTACGGTTTCCTGCGACTCGTGCTTCCCTTCTACCCGGTTGAAGCGAAGATGTTTGCGGGCGCGCTGGCTTTCCTCGCGGTTGCCGCAATCGTCTTTGGCGCGTTTGCCGCCTTTGGTCAGACAGACTTCAAACGGCTCGTGGCGTATTCTTCAATCAATCACATGGGATTTGTCGTTCTCGGCATCGCGGCTGCTGCTGCGGCGGCGGGAACTGCCGACGCTCACATCGCCATGAACGGCGCGGTCTTGCAGATGTTCAATCACGGCTTGTCTGCGGCGGGCATGTTCTTCATGGTTGGTGTGATTTACGAGCGCACGCACACCCGCGACCTTGAAAAGTTTGGTGGTTTGTTCCCGCTCGTGCCTGTCTACGGCGGCATTCTGATTTTTATGAGCATGGCTTCCCTTGGCTTGCCAGGTCTCAACGGCTTCGTCTCCGAGTTTTTGGTGGTGCGAGGCGCATACCCTGTCTTGACGGTTTACACCGCCATTGCCATGCTTGGCTTGCTCTTCACAGGCGCTTATATTTTGAAGGGCATTATGAAGGTCTTGCATGGTCCCATGAACGAACATTGGGCGCACGGCGAACATAAACTGACCGAGATCAACACGCGCGAAATTTTGGTGGTGGTCCCGCTGATGGCTCTCATTTTGGTCATCGGCATCTGGCCCGCGTGGATTTTGGAAGTTATCAACAAAGCCGTTGTGGCTCTGTTCTAAGAGGTGGATGATGAATTTTCCCATCCTGAGTGTTATCACATTTCTTCCCTTTATAGCCGCCGCCATCATGTTGATGGTGCCTGCCGACCGCAAAACAGAAGTTCGCGGCATTGCGCTGGCAACCGCCGCGATAGACCTTCTGCTGGCTGGCTGGATGTATCTGCAATACCTGACTGGCGACATGACAGGTTATCAGTTCGTTGAAACCTACAACTGGCTTCCCGCGCTTGGCATCAGTCTGAAATTCGGCGTGGACGGCATGAGCGCTCCGCTTGTCCTTTTGACAGGCATCGTCATGTTCACGGGTGTACTCATCTCGTGGGGCGACTATGATGAAAAACATCATATTTCCGCTGGTATTCAAGACCGACCGCGCGAATTCTTCGCCTTCCTCTTCCTGTTGGCGGGCGGCGTGTTCGGTGTATTTGTCTCGCTCGACCTGTTCATGCTGTTCTTCTTCTATGAAATCGCCGTGTTCCCGATGTACCTGCTCATCGCCATTTGGGGCTGGGTTAAGACTCGCGAATACGCGGCAATGAAACTGACCCTGTACCTGTTCATCGGCTCGGTGATCGCCCTGGTCGGCGCCCTTGTCATGTACTGGACGCAATACCAAAACACGGGCATCCTCTCCTTCGACATGATTCAAATGGAAAGCGCAGGCTTCTCGGCTTCCTTCCAATATGCGTGGTTCCTGCCCGTCTTTTTTGGCTTCGCAGTTTTGGGCGGCATCTGGCCCTTCCATAACTGGTCGCCTGACGGTCACGTTGCCGCGCCGACAGCCGTTTCCATGTTCCATGCGGGCGTGTTGATGAAACTCGGCGCATTTGCCGCCTTGCGCGTGGGCGTCATGCTCCTGCCGCAAGGCGCACAGCAATGGTCTTGGCTGGTTATGACTTTTGCGGGCGTTGCGGTGGTCTACGGCGCATTCATCGCCTTTGTCCAAACCGACTTGAAATACATGATCGGTTTCTCCTCCGTTTCTCACATGGGGCTGGTGGTCTTGGGCGTTTCCACGCTCAACCATGACGGTCTGGTGGGGGCGGGCGTGCAAATGTTCTCACACGGCGTGATGACGGCTCTCTTCTTTGCTGTGACCGGCATGATCTATGACCGCGCGCACACACGTCAAATTCCCGAACTCGGCGGCATGATGAAAGCCCTGCCATTTGCGGGCATTGGCTTTATCATCGGCGGTCTGGTTTCGATGGGTATGCCTGGCTTCTCTGGCTTCGTTGCAGAATTTCCCATTTTCATGGGCGTCTGGGGCAGGCAGTGGATGTTGGCTGTTGTTGCAAGTATTTCCATTATCATCACCGCGGCGTACATTATGATCGCCATTCGCCGCGTGTTCTTCGGTCCAATGCCTGAGAAACTCGAAGGGCATATTTCACCCATTACCGCGCTGGATAAGGTCGCCATCTTCACGCTTTCTGGCTGTATGGTCATTATCGGTATCTTCCCCGCCGTGATGGTTCCCATGGTCGAAAAAGGCGTTGAAAATATCCTGCGTCTCCTGGGAGGTGCATAAATGTTTACTCC
>DYML01000020.1:0-15509 GCA_020721605.1 Anaerolinea thermophila | reverse complement strand
TGATGTTGATGGATCACGAAAAGGCTGGGCAGCGCGGCGAAGCCTATCTCTTGCTTCTGGCTTCGGTACTCGGCATGAACCTGATGGCGGTTTCCGCCGACCTGATCATGCTCTACCTGGCAATCGAAACCGCCTCCATCCCGCTTTACATTCTTGCAGGCTTCCTGCTGGTGGATGACCGCTCCACTGAGGCAGGCTTCAAATATCTGTTGTTCGGCACGCTGGCTTCGACCATCATGCTTTACGGCTTTAGCCTGCTCTTTGGCTTTACAGGCACGACCGATCTTTACAAACTCTCGGAAATGATCGTTGCTGGCAGCCTTTCGCCATTGCTCACCTTTAGCCTGATTGCCCTCGTGCTGGTGGGAATTGGCTTCAAACTTGCCATCGTCCCCTTCCACTTCTGGGCGCCCGATGTGTACGAAGGTTCTCCGACCCCTGTGGCTGGGTTTCTTTCCACCGCCTCCAAAGCGGCAGGCTTTTCGGTCATCGTCCGCTTCTTCTTTGTCGCCTTCCCCGAATTCGCCCCATCGTGGACGGTGATTCTCGCCGTACTTTCCGCCATCACCATGACCGTTGGCAACCTGCTCGCCATGTCACAAACCAACGTCAAGCGCCTGCTTGCTTATTCATCTATTGCTCACGCGGGCTATGCCATGATCGGCGTGGTGGCGTTTAGTCAACTGGGTGCGACGGGTGTGGTCTTCTATCTCGCCGCGTACATCGTCACCAACCTGCTCGCCTTCGGTGTCGTTATGGCGTTCAACCGTGTGACGGGACTTGAAGACCTCAAAGACTACGCAGGCATGAGCCGCCGCAACCCCTGGCTGGGATTGATGATGTTATCGGCTTTCCTCTCGCTGGCGGGTATGCCCCCCTTCGGCGGTTTTGTGGCGAAAGTGTTTGTCTTTGCTGCGGGTGTGCAAGCCAATTACACCTGGCTGGTGGTAGTCGGTATTTTCAACTCCATTATCGGCGTGTACTACTACCTCAACGCGATGAAATATGTCTATCTCTATCGTATGCCGAATGAGGATGAAGATAAACACCCCATCCCATTGCCCCGTCCGTATGCCATTGCGTTGGTGATTTTGACTCTAGGCGTAATCCTGGTTGGCACCTTGTTTGCCCCCTGGTTCACCTGGTCAGACGCCGCGGCGTTGAATTTGTTCTAAATTATGATTTGTGGCGCGATTATTTACTTGTTGCGCCACGAATTTTGATTTTCGTTTGACATCCCTTTCACCTGTCAGTTATAATCGCGCGGCATGAAACAGTCAGATCAGAACCGTCGAAACAGTATGATCAGTACCCTGCTCATTGTAGTCATTGGGCAGGTGGGCTGTTTAACGCTGGCTGTCATTACCGCTTCCGTCTTTGGCGGGTTGTGGCTTGATGATACGTTCGGAACGAAACCAGTCTTTACGCTGGTGTTGTTGTTTGCTGGAATCCCTCTCTCGGTGCTCCTCATGCTGTACGCCTCACGCAAAACGCTGGCGCAGTTAAAGGAAAAATACGAAACCGAAGAGAAAGAACCTACTGCTTAGGAGGCGGGCTTGGAGACCCAAAAACGTACCCCATGGCGGCGCTGGATTGTTCTAGCGCTGATGATTGCAGGCTTTATTCTGGGCGGGATTTTTGTCCCTGTTCAACCTGAGATCGCGGTTGCCGCCGAAAAATTGATTGAGGAGCCAATTGCTGAGAACTTTCTCGGCTTTTTAGGACCCCTGTATTTGGTGAATACGCTTCCCACATTGGCAGTGACTCTTGTCCTGCTGTTGTTGATTGCGTTTTTTGCCAATCGCTCATTGAAGCAAAGTCAAAACACCGACCTTGTTCCGCGAGGCATTGGTAATCTGGTAGAAGCCATCCTTGAGATGCTTTATAACCTAACCGAAGGCTCAGCGGGCAAGTATGCCAAGATGATCTTCCCCTGGTTTGCAACCATTATGATCTATGTCTTGTTTGCGAACCTGCTCAAGTTGATCCCAGGCTTTGAGTCCATTGGTGTTTTGCACCACGCTCATGGCGAAGGTCACACCATTGCAGAGATCGGCGGCGGATGGGCGAACCTGCTCCCTGCCAAAGTGGAAGAAGGCGGTTATATTCTTGCCCCGTTCTTCCGCGGAATTTCTGTAGATTTGAACTTCACCGCATCACTTGCCCTAATCTCAGTGGTGATGATCCAGGTGATTGGTTTTCGTGCGCAGGGAATTGGCTATCTGAGCAAGTTCTTCAACACCCGTCGCATGTTCAAAGTGCCTTTCTTCGGCGCGATGGACTTTTTGGTCGGTTTGCTTGAGTTAATCTCCGAAATTTCCAAGATACTCTCGTTCGCCTTCCGTCTCTTCGGCAATATGTTCGCGGGTATTGTGTTGGTTGCCATTGTTGCAGGGTTGTTGGGCAAGTTCTCTATTCTTCCCGCAATGATTATGATGTTTGAATTGTTTGTTGGTGTCATTCAGGCGTTTGTGTTCGGCATGTTGACTATGGTTTTCATGGCGCAGGCAACCCAGGGGCATGGCGAAGAACACGCCGAGCATTAATATCCAATTTGGGCGGGACCTTCCCCAGCCTGTTATAAAACGTATTCTAAAAATAACTAGGAAAACCTAAGGAGGCTTTACATGGATGGAAGTATTTTAGACGCAATGCGCTACGTCGGCGCAGGTTTGGCAATGATTGGCGCCGCCGGCGCCGGTATTGGAATTGGTTTGAGCGTGCAAGGCGCACTGACGGGCATGGCTCGTAATCCCGACACTTATGGCAACTTGCTCACCAACATGATCTTGGGTATCGCGTTCTCTGAAGCCATCGCTATTTACTGTTTGGTTATCGCGTTTCTCATGCTCTTCAAAGTCGTGTAGTTCATAGGAGCGCAGAAACATGGAAGCTCTTGGTATTAATTTCGGTCTCCTCATTGTTCAGATCATCGCCTTTGCGATTGTCTTTCTAACATTGAATGCTTGGGTTTACAAACCCATGCTGGACATGATGGAATCCCGCAAGCAGAAAATTGCCCAAGGTTTGGAAGACGCTCGTGTTGCTTCTGAAGCCCGCGCGAATGCAGAAAAAGAAGCCGCCAAAGTCCTTGCTGAAGCCCAGGCTGAAGCGGGCAAAGTTGTTCGTGACGCTACAGAACGCGCCGCCTCCGCTGGCAAGGAAGTCAAAGCCGCCGCCGAAGCCGAAGCCGTCAAAGCCCGCGAATCCGCCATGGCAGAAGCAGAACTTGAACGCAATCGCATTCTTGGCGATTTACGCGGACAAGTTGCTGCACTCGCCATTGCTGCCGCCAACAAATTGGTTGGCGACACGCTCGACGAAAAGAAACAACGCGCCCTGATTGACGAATTCTTCTCTGGCGTTAAAGGCGGCAAAGTGGTCGTGGCAGAAGCCCTCAGCGGCGAATCCGCCGAAGTCACCAGCGCCCTGCCCCTCACCAGTGATGAACAAGCCTCGGTCAAGAACAGCGTCTCTGTCAAGGAAGTTTCTTTCAAAGTAGACCCCGCCATTCTCGGCGGGCTGGTCATTAAAGTTGGTGACAAAGTTTTGGATGGCTCTGTCGCTGGAAAACTCGAAGGTTTGCGCCAGACGTTGAAATAAAAAGTTTTTGTCTTCAAAAGAGAGGGTTTTGGTAAAATTGCCAAGACCCTTTTCGTTTTAACGAACCAGACTTCCGAAGTCTGACTGCGGAGAATCATGCAACTCAAAAACTTGTTCGTGGATTTCCCTTTTCCCATCCCTAAAAATATTCCCAATGTGGAAATTACAGGAATTGCCATTGACAGCCGCGCGGTAAAGCCTGGTTATTTGTTTGTTGCCATGCAAGGCAGTTCTATGGATGGGCATAATTATATTCCTCACGCCATTAAAAATGGCGCTGCTGCGGTGGCTGGGGATGCACGTCAGGCTTTTCGCCTGGCTACCTCAAATTATATAGAACTTGAAAACCCGCGCCATTCTTTAACCTATCTCGCAGCCGCGTTTTATAACTTTCCCGCCCGCAAATTGACTGTGATTGGCGTGACTGGCACCGACGGCAAAACCACCACCAGTAACATCATCTATAAAATTCTTGCCGCTGCGGGCTTGCGAGCAGGCATAATCTCGACGGTTAATGCAGTGATTGGAGACGAGACTCTCGATACGGGCTTTCACGTTACCACACCAGATGCGCACGACGTGCAGCAGTATTTGGCGCGCATGGTGGATGCGGGACTGACGCACGTGGTGCTTGAGACTACCTCGCACGGCTGGTCTCAACATCGTGTGGATGCTTGTGAGTTTGATATTGCCGTAGTCACCAACATCACCCACGAACATTTTGACGAACACGGCAGTTACGAAAATTATCGCGCCGCCAAAGCCCGCCTATTTACCAGCCTGGAGCAGACCAAAGAAAAGCCGTCAGGCAACCCGCGTTTGGCGGTGATTAATCGCGATGACCGTTCGTTTGAATTCTTGAATCAATTTATTAAAACAAAAAAACTAAATTACGGCTTTCATACCTCCGCCGATGTTCGTGCGGTGGAGGCGAAGTATAGTTCGGCGGGAATTAAATTCACGGCTGACTCAAAAGATTTTAGCGCACAAGTCACAAGCAATTTAGTGGGCGCTTACAACGCATCCAATTGCCTTGCTGCGCTTACCGCCACTGTGTATGGGCTGGGAATTAACCCCGCGACCGCCGCCCACGGCATCGCCTCATTGAATGGCATTCCTGGGCGCATGGAACAAATTGCACTGGGGCAGAATTTCACCTCCATTGTAGATTTTGCCCACACCCCCAATGCCCTGAAAGTTACTTTGGAAGCAGGCAGAAAAATGACGCGGGGTAGAGTCATTTCCATTTTTGGCTCTGCTGGCTTACGCGACAAAGAAAAGCGCCGCATGATGGCGCAGATCTCTGCCGAATTGGCAGACCTTTCGGTCTTGACTGCAGAAGACCCACGCACAGAATCGCTTGATGCAATTCTCGAAGAAATGGCAGCGGGCGCCAGGTTAAAGGGCGGCGTGGAAGGAGAAACCTTTTGGCGGGTCGCTGATCGGGGCGAAGCCATGCGATTCGCCATTCGCCTAGCGCATCAGGGAGACCTCGTCCTCGCCTGTGGCAAGGGTCACGAGCAGTCTATGTGCTTTGGCAAGACCGAGTACCTCTGGGATGACCGCACTGCCATGCGCGCCGCGCTTGCTGAATTTTTAGGAATTGAAGGCGAGAAGATGCCCTACCTGCCTTCGCAAGATACCTCAGAAAAGGATTGGTTGAAATGATGGAAATAAAACCGATTGTATTAATCGGCAGGCATGTTCGCCTTGAGCCGCTCAGCGAAGCCCACATCCCTGGTCTGACAGAGATTGGCATCGGTCAAAACTTTTGGCGCTTTATGTTGTACGGTGACATGCACACCGAAGCCGATATGCGCAATTGGGTGCAAGACATCATCAATCGGGGTCAGCGCGGCACAGACCTGCCCTTTGCCGTGATTCACCTTGCCAGCGGGCGGGTGGCGGGCGCAACCCGCTATTTGAATATCTTGCCCCAAGATCGCGGGCTGGAAGTTGGCGGCACATGGTACGGCGCCGAGTTTCAGCGCTCGGCAGTCAATACCGAATGCAAATACCTGCTGCTCACTCACGCTTTTGAAACTTTAAGCGCCATCCGCCTGCAGTTGAAAACCGATTCTCGCAACGAGCGTTCGCAAAGGGCAATTGAACGTATTGGCGCAAAGTGGGAAGGCGTACTGCGCAATCACATGATTCTGCCCGATGGACATATTCGACATTCGGTGTTTTACAGCATTCTCAACTCAGAGTGGCTTGAAGTTAAGCGCAACCTTCAAATTATGCTCGAAAAATATTCGCTTTGATGAAATCTCAATCCAAACCGCGTCAGGTTGGCGAATGGGAGTGGACTGCCACCATTTTGGGAATTGCCATTTTATTTGGCGTTTTTGTGCGGGTCCTGCCAGCCTTCCGTTCCGACTTTCCAATTAATGATGGCGGCATGTTTTTGGTGATGGTGCGTGACTTACAGGCAAACGGGTTTACACTCCCGCTTTATACAACCTACAACTTTATGAATATTCCCTACGCCTACCCGCCGCTTGGTTTTTACCTGGCGGCTTTTTTGGCTTGGCTTGGGGTTCCCACGCTGCAAGTCTTAATTTGGCTGCCTGCGCTGCTTACCGCCTTCACCATTCCCTTATTTTATTTCCTTGCCCTGCAAATGCTAAAAAACCGCCCGCGCGCGTCATTGGCAACCGCTTTTTTTGCCTTTGCGCCTGGCAATTATGTTTGGCTTTTAATGGGTGGTGGGCTTACGCGCTCACTGGGAACCGTATTTTTTATAACTTCCTTAATCTATGTTCAACGCGCCTTTCAAAACCCAACCTGGCGTACCACTGCTCTGGCTCTGGTTTCTTCTGCGCTGGTTGTGTTGAGTCATCCCCAGTCGGCGTTGTTAACCGCTTTGGGCAGCCTCACGCTCGGCGTGTTTTTAATCCGCTCGCCAAAAGCCGCCCTGCACGCTTTTTTGATTGGCGCGGGCGTCTTGTTATTTACCCTGCCCTGGTGGGGAAGCGTGATGCTGCGGCATGGCATTCAACCGTTTTTCTCTGCCGGACAATCGGGAGATTTGCGCGCGTCTTTGCTGGCGTTGTGGGGCAACCTGCTCTCGCGTCAGACCATTTTGCCCTTTGCCACTTTTTTCCGTTGGATGGGATTGGGCTGGGTAATTTATACCCGCCGCCTGGATTTGATCGCCTGGGGCTTCCTTGCGTATTTTATAGACCAGCGCAGCGCATCCATTGTCACTTCGTTTTTTTACCCCATGTTGGCGGCTTATGGATTTTTAGACGCCCTGCCTGCCGCCGTTCATTTCTTTCGCACTCGAACATGGCAGCCTCAAAAGAAAGATGCGTTTCTCAACCAACAAGCCCTCTCGCTGAGTTTACTGGGTATTCTATTTTATTTGGTCTTGGAATGCTTTTTTCATGCCGAGGTTATTCGCAAGGTAGCGCTTTCTTCTGCCGCACAGCAGATGGCGGTTTGGGTGAAACAAAATACGCCCGCCGACAGCAGGTTTTTAATTTTAAGCGGACACCCAGACGTGATGACTGATTCGATACAGGAATGGTTCCCCGCTTTGGCAGAGCGTCATTCCGCCAGCGCTTTGCAGGGCTTGGAATGGACGTTGGGCAGCCAATTTTATCCGCGCTGGGAGCAACTATCGGTTTTGCAGTCCTGCCGCGACCTGGCTTGTATTGAATCAACTGCCAGCAAGATCAACCTTCAATACAACTATCTTATTTTGGATACCCATCACACAGCGGTTGATTTTGCTCCTGTATTTTTGGCGCGAGGGTACACATCAATTTATAGCAACGAACAATATAGCCTGTTTGCAAAATAATAATCCCCCGCAGTTTGGTTGCGGGGGATTGCAGGCTTATTGGATCGCGCCCAGTAAACGCGGATACCAATACCACAAAATATCTGCCACCGGTTTATTATGAATGGAAGTTGATTTATCCTGTAAGGCGGCAGGCAGGTAGTATCCGCGACTGACAAAGCCGTTAATCCACGAGCGGGTGTTGAGCGCAGTTAAAATTGCCTCATAAATATCGGCTTGTGTTTGCAGGCTTAAACTAACCGCGCTGAGGTCGGCATTGGGTCGGCTGAGGGCTGCCCAATCTAAACAGCCGCCCAGCCCATCGGCAAGGCATTCGCCTGCCGCGCCCGCCGCCGATGGATATTCAACAGCAAGGATCAGTGGTTTTTTTAGCAGCGCGACCAGCGGCGAAACTTCATTATCCAACAGGCGACCCGCTTCGTTGGCATAATCTGTTTTTGTGGCGCTTGGGTTGGTTGAAAGCGCGGCAGACCATAGCAGGTAGATTCCATCCACATCCTGCAGGAAGGTCAGTGGGGTTTCAAGGCTGGCTTTGGTGTAAGGCAGCGCCCACAAGACTTGCCCCTTAAAATGCTGGCGTGTTTCGGCGATGATGGATTTCCATTGCGCTTCGGCATCTGCTGGAACATTGGAAGGGCTATTGTCGGATAATTTTCCATTGGGCAGGGCGGGCGTTACCCAAGGACCGCCAAGAATGAGGGTTTGTGCGCCAGATTGGGCGGCAAGGTCTGCATAATTGACGGCAAAGGCTCGGTAGCGGGCAAACCATGTCTGCCACCACTGCGCATCTCGCGGCGCGCCCAGCCAAAAATCGGCAGCAGAAGCAGGGAAATGCGGCGTTGGAAAGAGTGAAACATTTAGCCCCAGGGCGCGCGCTTGTGAAATCATAATTGCCGAATCAATCCACAGGGGGTCTTGCCCTGGCTGCACGGCAAATTGCAATTGCGAGGGGGTGCTGAAGGTCCAACTGGGCGTTAAGATGACCATGTTGGCGCCTAGCGCTTGGACGTTGGCAAATGCTTGCGGCGCGTAATAAGACCAGTTGGGGCGGTAGGTGGGTTGAAATTCTACGCTGGCAATAAACCCGCTGGCACGCGGCGTAATGTTGGCGCCCACCAGCGTGACAGGCTCTGGGTTTTCAAACCATTTCCAGCCGTTGACTGTGTCTTGCAGGTCTTGGGCAATGAGGCTGGTGATTGCCTGTCTTCCCGTCGGCATTGCGCCGACGGTTTGCACATCGTCTGCGCTTCCGCATTGCCCATTGCGGCAGTAGCGGTAGGAAAAATTGCCAAGAATATTGAGCGGGCTGTACAGTTTGTATGCCCAGCGGTTGCCCCCCAGGGGCCACATGGGCAATGGTTCCATCCAGCCAAAGGTGTTGAACTGAATGTAGACGATGTCGCTGGGCGGCGTAACAGGCGGCACGCTGACTTCAAAAAGAATGGGCGCATCGCCAACAGACCAGGAGATGACGGTGTCTTCCATTGTTGTTTCCTGGTTTGGCACAATGAACTCGCGTAAATTCCAGTTGCCGTCTTCTTTGTGTTCGGCGTTCCAAAAGCCGTCACCCAGGGTGTATTTATATTGAATGTGTGTGCCTGCTGGCAGCGCCAGAGTAACGCTGTACCTTCCATCTGCTTGCAGGTTCATAATGGGCATACGCTCGGCAATGACGCTAGTTCCGCCTTGCAGGTCTGCGAAGGTGTTTCCAAGTTGTAAAATGTTCCCTGCAATTCGCACGGGTACGCCGGGTACGGTTGTATCTGGCACGGAGACGGTAAAGGTTACATTTACCAGAGGCAGTGGTGTTATGCGCAGGTTTACCAGCGTGGTTTGTCCCTCTGCCACCATTGCGCCCTGCTGAAAGGTTTGATACATGCCATCCATGCTGTAGACCAGCAAGTTTTGTGTGCCGATGGGCAGCCCCGTTAATTCAAACCGCCCGCTTGAATCGGTAATGGATTGTGAACCTCCCGCGCTCACCAGCAGGTTGGGCAAAAGGGAGCCTGTCTCGGCATTAAAGACCTGCCCCAAAATTTTGCCAGTTGGGCGCGCGTAAGATTTATCTCCCCAGTCGGCTACAATGTCTTGCACTTCTCCTGGACCTGCCGCAAAATACATGCGGTAGCGAATTGGCATATTCAGGTTTGTATCTTCCAGCGCCTGCGCACTGCTCCGCCGCACATAGCGATATTTGACCACCGAATTGAAGGGCAGGGGCAGGGTTGCGGTGTAGGTCAGTGAGTCGCGCGCGCTCATGGGATATTGCACGGCATTTAACGACAGTCCGGTTACTTCATCCATAATGGCAATTGCCATGGATTCATTTGCCTGAAGCGGCTCCGGCAGGGTGACAATAAAAGTAGTCTGCGCCATTGCCTGAGGGGTGGGCGATGGCGCAGTGAGGTCGGGCGTTTGGGTGGATGTGCCGGAGTTAATGGGCGGGTCAAATAGTGATAAGGTACATGCCTGCCCCACGAAGACAAGCATAATAGCGGCGCTGATTATGCGGCGCGATACGGTGTGTTGCATGTTCATTCTCTCTCCTCAGCCAGGGCGTTTGCCTGCGGCTCTAGCCTGTTTCTGCTTCCTCTGCTTTTTTTTGTTCTTCAGCCATGTTTCTTTTTCGTGCGGCGGTGGCAATTTGGCTCAAGCCGATGCTGACAAAGTAGAGCAAAATCATGGGCGCCATGACCAGCCCCTGATTTACTGGGTCTATGGTGGGGGTGACGGCAGCGGCGATAATGGCGATGATGACAACTGCCAGACGCCACTGTTCGATTAGTATCTTCGGTTGGATGAATCCGATTGCGGACAGGATGTAGATCACCAGTGGATATTCAAACGAAATACCAATCCAAAACATTAATCCCAGAACAAAGGAAAAATAAGACTCTGGGCGTAATTGCGTGGCGATGCCCATAAAACTTTGCAGGAAAGGCAGGGCTGCGGGAAGCATGAGAAAAAAGGTAAATGCTGCGCCGCTGAGAAAAAAGATGGATGCCAGCGGAATGCCCGCCAATCCCATTTTGCGTTCGCGGGGTCTTAGCCCTGGGGCGGCAAACCACCACATTTCAAAGGCAATGTAGGGAATTGCCAGCGCAATGCCAGAGAATAGCGCCACGCGCATGAAAACGCTAATCGACTCGGTGACTTCGATGGCGGTCAGCGCCTTTATGCCGCCGATGGGCAGGGAGAGAAATTCGATGACTCTTTGTGTGAAAAGAAAAGAGATGCCCACCATGAGGATGACCGACACCACTGCGCGCAGCAGGTGCATTCGCAGTGCTTCCACCTGATCCCACATCATCTGGCGGGTATCTGCATTTTGGGTTAGGTCAAGAAAGACATCACCCAGGGGGTGTTCCTCTGGTTCGGTATTCAGAAATTGATTAAATTGGCGTATTTTCTGAAATGGGAAGGCAACGACCTTGTAGATTAGCCGAAATGGATAACTAATTACCCGCCAGATGCGGTTGAAGAATGTTGAAAACCGCCGATAGATTGCCCGAAAGGGGAATGCGATGATGTTGAAAATAAAGCGGAACGGGTAGGCAATGATCTGCCCCAATCTCAAAAAAAAATTACGCATCTTGTTTCGGGTCGCTTTCGTTGGCTTTTATGTCGGTTGGCGCAGAGGGGTTCGGTTTGTCTGCTGGCGTGCGAATGATAGGGGTGGGCTGGTTGGGGCGCGGGGGGGTAATGGTATGGTAGGGAATGCTGCCGCTTAATTTGCTGGTGTTATTTATTTCAGTTCCAATTTGATTAATTTCGTTGCCTGCATCCCGCATGAGGCGGTTAGGCAGGGTGCGCAGTTCGCGTGAAGTTTGTTGAAACATTTTCCAGCCGTCTGATGTGACTATGTTTCTCAGCCATTTTCCGATGGTTTTGCCCGCTTTTTGCATATCCTTGGGACCGAGTACGATTAATGCAAGGATGACAATGAAAATAAATTCAGAAGGTCCAACGCCAAGAATTTCCATTTTTATGGTTCCATTTTGGCTTCATGCTCAATTCTGGTTTTTATAATTTCGTGAATTTCGTGTTCGTGGTCTACCAGAGTGCCAAGCACGCCATTAATAAAGCGCGGTGCAGAGTCTGACCCGTATAATTTTGCCAGCTCTACGGCTTCGTTAATGGCAACTTTGACCGGTGTTTCGCGGTACACGGCAAATTCCCAGAAGGCAATGCGTAAGATATTTCGGTCAATTGCCGCAATTTGATCCATGGGCCATTCGGGCGCATATTTGGCAATTAATTGGTCAAGGTCGTGGGTTATGGGCAATACGCCAAAGATGATTTGTCTTGCAAATTCAGATAAATCATCCGACAGCGGAATATCTTCCAGGCGTATTTTTAGTACGTCGCCTGGAAGGTGATTGTTTGCCATATCAGTTTCGTAAAGTACTTGCAGAGCAATAGATCGCGCCCTGGTGCGGGGTTTCATTCTTTTACGCCTCTTTATCCTCGTAGTCAATGTCTTCAATGTGAATGTTCACATATCCAACATCCATGCCGACCATTTCTTGAATGGCGCGCGCCACATTTTGCTGCACATTGCGGCTCACCTCGCGGATGTTTACATCCTGTTGGAGAACGAGGTGTAAATCCGCGTAGGCGGTGTTCTCTTCCGTTTCAATGCGCACGCCGTCCCCTGCGCCGCGTTTGAGAAGGCGGTTTACGCCGCCAGAGATGGGCGCCAGCCTGCTTACGCCAGGCACGCTTAAGGCTGCCAGCCGTGCAATGGTGGTGAGAACGTCAGGCGATACGGTTGTTTTGCCTTGTGTGTTTTCGGTCATTTTTACTCCTTTACATCATAGCCATGCCGCCATCCACACCGAGGACTTGACCGGTGATGTAAGCGGCTTGATCTGAGGCGAGAAACGCTGCGGCGTAGGCAATTTCTTCTGGTTTGCCTTTGCGTGCCAGGGGAACCATTTTTAGCGCGGCAGCGAGGGTTTCGGGCGGCATGTCTTCTAAAATTTCGGTGTCTACAAACCCAGGCGCAATGGCATTCACGGTGATGTTGCGTGCGGCAACTTCACGCGCCAGGGCTTTGGTAAAGCCTATTTGACCGGCTTTGGATGCCGAATAATTTGTTTGTCCGGGGTTGCCCATTTGCCCTGCCACCGATGCCATGTTAATAATGCGACCCACTCGTTTGCGCATCATGTGTTTGACGGCGGCTTTTGAGCAGTTGTATGAACTCTTTAAGTTGGTGTTGATGACCGCATCCCAGTCCGATTCGGGCATCATCATGATTAATTGGTCGCGGGTGATGCCGGCATTATTGACTAAAATGCTCAGGTCGCCAAAGGTTTCAATTGAAAACTTTACCAGCGCTTCGGCTTGTTGAAAGTTTGAAACATCTGCCTGATATGCGGCGGCTTTTCCGCCTGCTGATTGAATTTGTTTTACTACCTCTTCGGCGGCTTCGGGCGATTTGTTGTAATTGACTACAACTGCTGCGCCGCGCGCTGCAAATTCGAGGGCAATGGCGCGACCAATTCCGCGTGAACCGCCGGTAATAAGCGCAACTTTATGCTCTAAGGATAAGGTGGGTGACATGAAAAAATACTCCTCTTTAGAATTATACACTGTCAATGTGCTGCGTGTTGCGTGTTTTATGCTGATTTTTTAACTCCAAATGCCAGCCCTGCGCCGCCACCCAGTGCGAGAATTGCCGCCCAGAGGAAGGCATCTTCCCAGAAGCGCATGGGAAAGAGGCGGATGAGCGTATCTGAATAATAGAAGAGCCAGGAATCTCCCGTAAAGAATATTTTATGAAAGAGCGTGAAGAATTGCCAAAAAATGTTGGGGTTAAGCGTAATGCCTGCGCCCGCTATCAGCCCCAGCGCCGCCGCCAGCCCAATCATCCACATACCGCCGCGCCGCAGACCGTTGATGAAATCTGGTATCCAGCCGCCGCGTTTGGCAAGGAAGGCAAGCACAGCCAGGCTGATGAGCGAGATCGTCCAGACTCCGAGCGCATTGATCACCACCTGTTTTACATCCGCCATGTGGCTAAGCTCGCGCTCGTTGTATAGCGGAGTTCCGTCGTCAAATTTTAAATCGCCGAGGTAGGAAATATCTGCGCCGTTGGTGAGGTAGGTTAAGGCAAAGGGCGCCCATTGCAGGCGGTCTTGCTGGGTCATGCCGTATTCGTCCATGGGGAAGTAGGGCATTCGATATTCAACATTGAAGTAGAGCGGGCTGAGCAAAATGCGCAGCGCCGTTCCAATTAGGGCAAGGGGAACAAGTAAAGAGGTGAGGTAGGAGAGGATGATTTTCATATTTTTATGTTTTTGTCATGGCGAGCCGCGCTCTTGCTCTTCCCTGGCGCCCTTCTCGCAACGACATCAAATGATTATTGTAAAAATTCCAGCCCGCCTTGCAGAACAAAACTGACGACCATGTCGTTCACAATCCACTCGATGGGCGCGCGGTCGTCTGTAAAGACGGTGGTGGTCTCGTAGCCGTCTTTGAAATTGGCAAAGGTTGCCGACATGGCATTAACCAGCAGCGGGGGGCTATTTGGGTCGGAGACGAGCGCAACCAAATTGGCGGTGAAGTCTTCGCGCCTGGTCGGTTGCTGGGTGGCGAAAATCATCGTGTTGAGCGTCCCCGGAATATCCATAATGTGAATGGAGGGGAATTGGGTCGCCATGGTCGTTGCCAGCCCGTTAATCAGCCGCCTGTCGCCGGGGACAGACCCCACGTTGAGGGTTAGCACGCCGTTTTCGGTCAGGTGCGAGGCGGCAATCTCAAAAAATTCACGGGTGGTCATGTGCGGTGGGATGTAGGGCGGGCGGTAGGCATCCACTGCGATGATGTCATACTTGTGCGGGCTGCGTTCCAGGTTTAGCCGCCCGTCGCCAATATGAACGGTGAGATTGGGCAGGTGCAAGCCGAAGTATTTTTCGCCGACCTCTACAATTTTCTCGTCCAGTTCAAAACCATCAATGGCAATATCGCCGTAGATTGCCGTTGCCTGTCGCGCCGCCGTGCCAGCCGCCAAGCCGACAATCGCCATGCGCTGCACGTCCTGCGGTTTGCGCTCCGCGTAGAAAAATGGACCGACGGAAAACTGCTCCCAGGGTCCGGGTCCAACATATTGGAGATTATCAGGGTGGTAAAAAGAGTGGTCGCCCTGTCCATCGTTGAGTTTTAGCAGCGTGTAGCCATTCTGCTGCACCACCTGAATATAGTTGTACGCAGACTCGGTTTCATAGATCTGCCCTTCGCTGTTTTTGAGCGATTGCCCCGCCGAGAGGATGGCAACCATTGCCAGCAGGATGGGCATCCAAATTAACTTGAGCATTTCACGCGGGCTTGCAAACCTTGCCAGCCCAACCAGCGAGACGATCAACAAAAACATGCCAAACCCAAAAAATGTCAGTTTGGTGCCAATGGTGGGAATGGTGACGAGCGTGGGGAGGAATGTGCCAATGAAAGAGCCGAGGGTGGAAATGGCGTAAATTTGCCCGGAGATTTGCCCCGCTTTTGAGGTATCTTCCACCGAGAGGCGGATTGCGAAGGGCGAGATGGCGCCGAGCAAGGTAATGGGTACGCTGAACAGAATTAGCACAGCGATGAATGACCCTGCCATGACGCCGACAGCCAGCGCCTCGAAGCCAGTCGCCGCAAATTTGAGGACGGGTCCCGCGATGTAAGGCACAAGCCCAATGGTGAACGCGCCCCAAGCCAGGATGCGGTACATGGCGCCAGGGGTCGGGTTTTGATCTGCCCATTTGCCGCCGAGGAAATATCCTAACGTGAGGTAGATCAGAATCAGCCCAATAATACTTGCCCAAACGAGGTTGCTGGTGCCAAAGACATTGCCAATTAACCGTCCTGCGGCGAGTTCGGCGGCGAGGGTGGTCATGCCAGAGACAAAGACGGTGAAGAGGAGATATTTTTTCATGGTTGTTCCGTAGATATACTAAAAACGGGTATAAATTGCGCTTTTAATTTACCGCCAAGAACGCAAAGAGCGCAAAGGAAAAGCATTTTCTTGGCGTGCTTTGCGGGCTTCGCGGTTGGATTTTGAAAAATCCTGAGAGGTGCAAAACCGCAATTTGTGACCGCTCGCAGTATA
>DYML01000182.1 GCA_020721605.1 Anaerolinea thermophila | reverse complement strand
ATTAATGCCAATGTTGTATAATAAATTCATGCCTTACAAAAAACGTCTGGAAAAATTCAAGACAATTCTCCATGAGCAGCTCCCCATGCTGACAGAGCAATATTATGTCGCCAGATTGGAAGTATTTGGCTCATATGTCCGCCATGAAGAAAAAACAAACAGCGACCTGGATATTTTGGTCACATTTAGCAAAGCGCCAAGCATATTGAAATTCATTCGGCTGGAAAACCATCTTTCCGATTTGTTGGGGGTCAAGGTAGATTTAGCGCTTAAGGATTCGCTCAAACCTGCCATCGGGGGAAAAATATTGCAAGAAGCACAACCGATTTAAGAAATTATTTTTCGTGAACGGCAATTTCCATACACTTTCTCTCCCAATCGCAAATCCAAAATCAAAAACCGTAAATCACATCTTGCTCGCCACCCTCACCCTTCACCTGCGCCTCCCACTCTGTACCTCGCTCAAAGAAAAGCGCGGACGAATCAAGCCGCTGATCTCGCGCCTGCGCCGCGAATTTAATATCTCTGTCGCCGAAATGGATTTGCAGGACAAGTGGACGGAAACCGTCATTGCCTGCGCCATGATCAGTTCCGATGCCGTGACATTGCGACAATCCCTGCAAACTGTGGCAAAATGGGTGGAATCCAACTGGACAGATGGGGATGTCTGGGATACAAAAATTGAGATGGTTTAACCCGTTGAACGTTAAACGTTTAACACTTAAAAGGAGACATCATGGATTTAGGACTCAAAGACAAACGCGCCCTCGTTACCGGCTCTTCACGCGGACTGGGCTACGCCGCCGCGCTGGCTTTGGCAAAGGAAGGCTGCAAGGTCGCCATCAACGGGCGGGATGAAGCGAAGATTAAAGCCGTTGCCGAGAAGATCAGCAAGGAAACAGGCGCTCAGGTCATCGGGTTGGCTGGGGATGTCAGTCTGGTTGATGTGCCTGAGAAATTAATCCAGCAAGCCGCCGAGGCTTTTGGCGGGCTGGATATTCTGATCACCAACGCGGGCGGACCTCCGCCTGGCTCAATTGATTCGCTCGACGAAGCCGCGTGGCAAAAAGGCGTGGATTTGGGATTAATGCTGCACGTCCGCCTGATCAAAGCCGCACTGCCGCACCTGCGAAAATCGGATTGCGCCAGCGTGCTGACGGTAACTTCGATGTCGGTCAAACAGCCGATTGCGAATCTGCTTTTGTCGAACAGCGTCCGCATGGCGACGATTGGCTTGACCAAATCACTGGCGTTGGAACTTGGCAATGAAGGCATTCGCTTTAATTCCATTTTGCCAGGCTGGACAGAGACCGAAAGAGTGACCGAGTTGATGACGGCAAGGGCAGCCGCGAACAAATCCGAGGTCGAGGATGAAATTAAAAAGCAGTCGGCACAGAGTCCGCTTGGGCGGCTGGGTCAGCCCGCAGAGTTCGCCAACGCCGCCGCCTTTCTCGTATCGCCCGCCGCTTCGTACATCACAGGCGTGATGCTGAATGTGGATGGCGGCATGTATAAAGGCACGCTTTAATTTACGATTTACGATTTGCGATTTTAGATTTTAGATTTTAGATTAGGAGAAACCATGAACGAAGAAAACAAAAAAGTTTGTTTGAACTGTGAACGCACGGACAAGCAAATTCCGTTGTTGCACATGACATTTAATAATGAGACAAAATACATCTGCCCGCAATGCCTGCCGACTTTGATTCACAAGATTCATTTGCTCGCCGATAAACTGCCAGGCGCGGAAATGATTTCAACCGACCATCACTAACGTTGAACGTTTAACGTTGAGAAACCCAATGAGTAAACTCTCGCGCCTGACACAAAACTCGCTGATCATCGCGTTTTTCTTTTTAATAGATAAAGTCCTCGCCTTCGTCCGCACGGGAATCATCTCGCGCCAGTATTCCGACTCGGTGCATTTGCTGGATACCTTCAACGCTGCGAACAACCTGCCCGACGTGCTGTTCGCGCTGATCTCTGGCGGCGCGCTGGCGATGGCGTTCATCCCGCTGCTGACAGAATATCTCACCACCAAAGACCGCGCCGCCGCATGGGATTTGTTTTCGCGGGTAGCGAATGTTGCGTTTTTGGTGACAGGCTCGATTGCGATTCTGATCGCCATTTTCGCCCAGCCAATTGTGGATGCCAACCTCGGCATTGCCCCAGGCTTTGGGCAGGAGCAGCGCACCCTGCTGGCAGACCTGATGCGCCTGAACTTAATCGGCACGATCATCTTTTCGATCAGCGGCTTGGTGATGGCTTCGCTGCAAGCCAACCAGCATTTCATCTTCCCCGCCATGGCGCCCAGCATGTACAACATTGGGCAAATCTTCGGCGCAATTTTTCTCGTGCCGCGCTTCGGCATTCGCGGCTTGGTCTACGGCGTGATTCTCGGCGCGGCTCTGCACCTGCTGATTCAAGTGCCAATGCTCTTCAAGTTCGGCTTCCGCTGGACGCCTTCGCTTGATCTGCGTCACACGGGCTTGATCGAAGCCCTCAAGTTGATGGCTCCGCGCCTGCTGACGATGGGCGGGATTCAACTCATCGTGCTGGCGCGGGATAACCTCGCCTCGCGGCTCGATCAAGTTGGCGCGGTCACTTCGCTGACCTACGGCTGGATGATTATGCAAGTCCCCGAAACCATCCTTGGCACGGCGATTGCCACCGCCATGCTGCCCGCGCTTTCAGAACTCGCGGCAAAAGGCGACTGGCATGAATTCCGCTCGACGATTGAACGCGCCCTGCGAGTCTTGATCTCGCTCACCATCCCGATTGCGGCAGTCATGGCGGCTGGGATTCATCCGCTGGTGCGCGGGGTCTTCGGCTTTGACGAAGCCACCTCCACGCTGATCACCTGGACAACGCGCTCCTATTTGATGACGCTGACCGGTTTCACCATCCACGAGATTGCGGCGCGCGCCTTTTACGCCCGCAAGGAACCCATGTTCCCGCTGTACGCGGTGCTGTTGCGAATCGTCATATTTTTGGGAATTGGCTACATCGGGCTGACCTTCTTTCGTGAAATCGGCGCGCCGATCATCGCCCTGGCAGAGATTGCCCTGCTGATCGAAGCCATTATCCTCTTCGGGTGGTTGTCCAAACGCACACATGAGCCAATCCACGTCGGCGGGTCGGTCATCAAAGGGTTGATCGCCGCTGTCGTCGGCGGCGCAGCGGCTTACGGGTTGGCAGTCTACCTGCCCGGCGGGGCAATATCCACCGCATTAATCGGAATGACCGCTGGCGGAATCATCGCACTGATCATCGTCTGGTCGGATGCAAAACTGCTGTTGAAGTTGTAAGCGGAGTCGAAAGTCTCCGACTTTCGAGGCAAAATCAGGAGATTTTGCAATCCGTGCCAGAACCCCGAAAATACTGGGATTTTTTGAAGCATTTCAAACGGAAGTATAATTATTGCCATGTCTGAACAAACTGAAAACACACAACCTCTCACACCGCCCCAACCGCAATTGGATGACACCCAGCCGATAAAACCCGTGAAGAAAAAATCACGGCGCTGGCTTTCCATCCTCATCGGCATTTTGGGATTCCTCCTGCTGATTGGGCTGGGCGGTTTTGGCGGATATATGTCCGGCATTGGGGATCGCCAGTCAGCAGAAGATAGCATTGTTTTACAACAGGTTACAGAACAATATAAATTTGCCCTGGTGGATATTGAATTCAAACGCTACGAGGCAGCCGCGCAACGCCTGGAATATATTATTTCCAAAGACCCTGGATACCCCGGCGCGCAAGAAAAACTAACCGAAGTCTTGGTTTTGAGCGTCATTCCCACCGCCACCCTTGCACCCACATTAACCTCCACGCCCGATTTTAGCGGCGCAGAAAGCGCATTTCAACGCGCACAGCAATTAATTCAAGCCCAAGATTGGAGCAACGCCCTAAGCGCCATTGACAGCATTCGCAAACTAGACCCGACCTATAAAACCGCGCAGGTAGACGGCATGTATTACTTTACCTTGCGGAATCAAGGCAATGCGTTAATTCTGAAACAAGGCAACCTGGAAGGCGGCATTTATTATCTAACACTGGCAGAACGGTTTGGTCCGCTGGACAACACCTCCATGCAACTGCGCGCGGGCGCGCGTCTATATATTACCGGCGCCAGTTTTTGGGAATTAGACTGGAGACAAGCCTACCAATATTTTAGTGAAGTAGACGGCGGCATGTGGGATGGAAGCATGACCGGCGCAGAACGCCTGCAATATTCCGCCATGCGCTATGGAGACGATCTTTTTGGGCTGGAAGATTATTGCGCAGCCTATGACCTGTATCAAATTGCGGCAGGGCTTGGCACACTGGATGAAGCCGCCGCCAATGGTTCGCAAGAAGCATTTCGCATCTGCTACCCGCCGACTGCCATTCCACCCACCGTTGCCGCGCCTGCCGCAACCACGGCAGTGGAACCCATCGCAACCACTGCGCCATGACCCTGCCGCCAACCTGGGTGATGGCGCTGATCTACTGGCTGCACATGCTTGCCACCGTCACATGGATCGGAAGCCTCGCCGCAATCAACCTGCTTGTCCTGCCCGCCTCCAACCAAACCTTGAAACTGGCTGACCAATTGAAATTTATCGCCGCCCTGCAAAAAAGACTCGAACCGCTGGCGTGGTTCAGCATGGGGCTGCTGGTCGTGACGGGATTATTCCAACTCAGCGCGAATCCGCACTATGACGGGTTTCTCGCCACCAGCACACAGTGGTCACTGGCTATTTTGGTCAAGCATGGTTTTGCCGTCATCCTGGCAGTGACAAGCGCCATCCAAACCTGGGAAGTTCTCCCTTCCATCCACCGTATTTTGTTGAAAAAGGAAAACGCGGATGAGGGCGAACTGGCGAAGTTGCAGCGCCGCGAACTAATTCTACTTCGAGTGAATCTGTTCCTCTCCGTCCTTATTTTGGCAGCCACCGCCTTCGCAAGAGCATCGTAAAAATCAAAATCCGCTGTCTCACATGAGGCAGCGGATTTTTTTACAACTTGATCACTTGTTTTGCCAGCGTCCCCGTCAAATCATACGTCATTGCGCCGCTGATTTTGACTGGCACAATCTCCCCCACTTTTGCCTTTCCTTCAATCAATACCATTCCATCAATTTCGGGCGCATCGCGGTAGGAACGCCCAATGGATATGCCGCTGTCGAATCCCTCCACCAAAACATCCAAAGTCTTGCCGACGTAGGATTGGTTGACTTGCAGGGAAATATTCTGCTGGAGTTCCATCAAACGCTCGTAACGCGCCTGCTTGACCTCGGCGGGAACTGGATCACCCAGCGGCGCGGAGGTCGTCCCCGGCTCGAAGGAAAATTGAAACGCCCCCACACGGTCAAAGCGAATTTCATTCACAAAATCGTACAGGGCTTGATATTCCTCATCCGTCTCGCCCGGGTAGCCGACAATAAATGTTGTGCGAATGGATAAGTCAGAAATTGTCGCGCGCATTTTGGCAAGCGTCTTGTGTACCCAGTCAATATTGGACGGGCGTTTCATGCGCTGTAAAGTTTCGGGGTGCGCGTGTTGCAGCGGAATATCCAGATACGGCAAAACCTGTTTGCGGGTTGCCATCACCTCGATCAAACGGTCGGTGACATAGCCCGGGTACGAATACATGATTCGAATCCAATCCATGTCTGGCACAGAGTCGGTCAACTGCTCCAGCAAAATCGCCAAGCCATCTTTCATCCCCAAATCGTGACCATAATCGGTTGTGTCCTGCGCAATCAACACCAGCTCACGCACCCCTGAATCACGCAACACCCGCGCTTCGTTGATAATCGCCTCGATGGGACGTGAAACCGCCGTGCCTTTAATGAGCGGAATGGCGCAAAACGCGCAGGGTCGGCGGCAACCATCCGCCACCTTGAGATAGGCGCTCGCCCCCGCCACGCTGACTCGCAGCGCATCTTTTTCATCCGCGCCGACTGTGGCGGCTTCGGGCAAATGATAAATTGGTTCGGGGTGTGGACTCTTGCGAACCTCTTTCACCACCTGCACAATATCCATCCAGCGCCGCGTGCCGAGAATGCCATCCACGCCTGAAACTTTCTGCGCGACCTCCACGCCATAGCGCTGCGTGAGACAGCCCGCCGCGATCAACACCTGCCCCTTGCGTTTACCTTGGGCAAGTTCCCCCAGCACTTGATAAGATTCCTCTTTTGCGGGACCGATAAACCCGCAGGTATTCACGATCAGCACCGCGGCTTTATCGGGATCATCCACCGCGCGATAGCCGTCACGCAACAGCAACTGCGCCATCGAGTCGGAATCAACCGTATTTTTTGCGCACCCAAGGGAAATCAAATGAAATGTGTTTTTGGTCATGCAATTTTCCTAAATTTTTTATTTGTACAACAAATTTTATCAAGCCGCGCTTCAATAAAAACAGCAGAAAATACTTTGGGCAATAAAACGAGACTGAAAAGATTAGTCTCGTTTTATTGGAACTCCTGCAAAATTTCTTGTAATTTTATACCTGGCAGGTTTAAAACTTACGGCGTAGCAGCGGGCGGATTTTCCACCGGCGCGGCGGCGGGCGGATTTTCCACCGGCGCGGCAGCGGGCGGATTTTCCACCGGCGCGGCAGCGGGCGGATTTTCCACCGGCGCGGCAG
>DYML01000019.1:15490-28075 GCA_020721605.1 Anaerolinea thermophila | reverse complement strand
CCGCGCTTACCATTCACCTGCTTTTGAGCTGGGATTGGATCATCGAAATATCCAGCCGCTTTTTGGGCAAGGTTGGCGGGCAGAACCGCATTAATTATATTTTGAATTGGCTGCTTTTTGTGGATGGCACATTGTTGATGATTTCTGGCATGATGATCTCGGAAGTTGCGTTGCCCCTGCTCGGTATTCAATTATCGCTAGGCTTTGCCTGGCGGCGACTTCACGACATGTCTGCCAACCTCGGTTTGATTTTGCTTGGGCTTCACACGGCTTTACATTGGGCTTGGATTATGACCGCCCTTAACAAATATCTGTTTCAGCCCATTGCCAGGTTGTTTCCCAATAAACCAAAAGAGGATGTTTCAGCATGAAAACACTTGGGCGTATTTTGATTATTTTTGTGGTTTTTGCCGCTCTTTCAGGTTTGATGATGGCAGCGGTTAATGCCAGCGCGTCCACTACTGCTTTGGCAGCCCAACTCGGCAGAGAAGAAGAAGACCACGACAATCGGGTTCACCTTCCAGACGGCACAGGGATGCACGAGCGGGGCGGTGCCGGCGGCTCACGCTGGATGTTGGGTCTGGTCAAGAATGTAGGGGTGATGGCGGTGCTGGTGACGATCATTGCCTTGCCAAAGAGTTTGATAAAGAAGAAAAGAAAACAGGCGGCAGTTAATCAACCTTAATTAAAAGAGAGGCATCTCGTAATTGGAGATGCCTCTCTTTTTTTCTGAAGTCTATTAAATTTTTTAAATTTATTTTATAACAGGCAGTTGAATGATGACTCTTAATCCTTTGCCTGTTTCGCTTTCTGCCCAAATTTTTCCTTTGTGCATTTCCACAATGGATTTGGCAATGGCAAGCCCCAGCCCAGAGCCGCCCGCCTCATCATCTCTGGTGCGCGAGGGGTCGGCGCGGTAGAAGCGGTCAAAGAGATGCGCGGCATCTGTGGCGGTCACTCCGCTTCCGCTGTCTTGAATGGTTATTTCAATTTGACCGCCATCTTGCCTGGTGAAAATATCCACCTGCCCGTCTTCGGGCGTGTAGCGCAGCGCGTTGTCTAAAACGTTGGTCAGCACTTGTGAAAAGCGGATCGGGTCAAGATTGGCTTGCAGCGTAACGGGGGCAAGCCTGAGGTTGAGCGTAATTTTTTTCTGGTGGAACGGCACAAGATACCGAGATTGAATATCACCCAGAAATTTGTGAATCTCAATCGGTTGAAAATCTGCCGCCAGTTCCCCGGCATCTGCCAGAGATAAAGTGCGCAGGTCATTGACCAACCGCTCCAGTCTTTCGGCTTCTTCACGGATGATTTCAAAATTTTCGGCAGAGGCAGGCAGTACACCGTCATGCACGGCTTCGGCGTGACCGATAATTAAACTAAGCGGGGTGCGCAGTTCGTGGGCTATGTCTGCGGTCATTTGTTTGCGCAGGTTGGAAGAGCGCGCCAGGTTGTTGTTCATTTTATTAAAGGAAGACGCCAGTTCTCCAATTTCATCGCGCGAGCGTACTGTCACTTGCTGACCAAATTTTCCGTTTGCCATTTCGTGCGTCACTTTGGTTAGTTCGCGGATTGGGCGCGTGATGGTTCCAGAAAGGATTGCGCCGAGAATGAACGCGACAAGAATGGTGCCCATCGCGCTAAGATACATGGATTGATTAAGCCGGCGTAAAAATTCGTTTTCGAGCGGGTTTTTATCGGGCGGAGTGTTGATGAGCAAAATGCCGACCGTCTCGTTGTTGATCTGAATGGGCGTGCCTTCTTCAAGTTCTTTGGCGTTGAGCGTTTCTGATGGGCGGCGGTTCATGCTTGCGATGATGATCTTTCCGTGGGGGTCGGCAATGGAAAAGAACAGCCGATTATTTCCGTTGTGGTCGCGGCTGAATGTTTTTTCAACGCCTTCCCAGGTTTGATTTTTTTGATAATACTCCGCCAGTTGATTTATGAGATCGGCTTGGTATTTGTTGTTCACCAATGTATCAAACTCGCGGTGTGTGGCGGCGCTGGTGAAGAGAACGATAATACCTGTGCTGAACAGGCTCACCAAAAGGAACGCAAGAATTAATTTGGTGGTCAGTTTCATGTTTAGCCTTTATTTAGGCGATAGCCCACGCCATACACCGTTTCAACGTGCTGCGGGTTGCGTGGGTCTTCTTCCAGTTTGGCGCGCAGGTTTTTGATGTGTGTATCAATGGTGCGCTCGTAGCCTTCGTAGCGCACGCCTTGAATGACATCCAACAGGTCGAGGCGTGAAAAGACGCGCCCAGGTGTGGTCATTAATGCGGCGAGCAGGTCAAATTCTGAAGGGGTCAGGTCTATGCTGCGTTCCCCTACCAGCACCTCGCGGCTGTTGCGGTCTAAGATAATATCTGCCACTTTGAGGATTTTTCCCAGGGGTTCCGATTTGCCCGCGCGGCGCAATACGTTTCGCACCCGCGCCATGAGTTCGCGTGGTTTGAATGGCTTAACCACATAGTCGTCTGCGCCTAGTTCCAGCCCAATAATTTTGTCATCATCTTCCACTTTGGCAGTTAGCATGATGATGGGGGTGTCGTGTTGGGCGCGGTGGGTGCGCATAAAGTCGTAGCCGTTCATTTCTGGCATCATAATATCAAGGATGATCAGGTCGGGTTTTTCTTTTTGAGCAACGGTTAGCGCCTGTTTGCCATTGTAGGCAGTGGCAACCCGGTATCCTTCTTGTGTCAGGTAACTTTCTACCAATGCGACAAGTCTTTTTTCGTCATCAACAATTAGAATGGTTTGTGGCATGTTTTTTTCCAGCAGGTTATTTTTTTACATTATTGCTCTTGCACAACAATTTGAACAAAAAACGGCATACCAAAGGCTGTGCCATATTCATTTTTCAAAATCCAATAACCGGTGTAGGTTCCCGCTTCGTTTGGCGCCGTCAATGTGATCGAAACTTTTGTATCTCTGCCTGCCGCTATTTTTTTTTCAATCTTTGTATCCTGCCCAGACATGGAATTGCCTTCAAAGAGTGTCAGTGCGTAGTCGTCTTTCCAGGTGCAAAAGCCAGTGTTGCGCAGCAGCCAGGTTTTTACAAAAACTTCACCAGGCGCAAATATCGTTCCATCGGGAATGTTTACATCTTCAAGGTAGGCAGAACTGTCGCACAGGCTGTAGTCCACTTCAAAGGGCGCATTGGAGCCTTGTGCAAGCCCCGCTGTGTAATTTGGGATTGGGGCAGCGGCGGGCGGAAGGTAGACGGCTGTTGCGGGCAGCAGAACAGGCATGGAGTTGTTGCGTGCGGCTGTAGTGAAAACTGGCAAAGTGGTGGGGCTGGGGGGTAGCAGGGTCGCGGTAAAAATTGGCGGCGGGGTGGGGCTGGCAGAAGAAATATTGAGTGCGATCCCCGCAGTAGTCACTGGCGTTGGGCTGATATTTTTGCAAGCGCTTAAGGTGATCGCTAAGATTGCCAGGATCAAATAATACCCTTTGGGTTGCGGCTTCTGCTTTGGGCGGGGTTGCTGCATAAAACTCCTCTATATTCTATGGTTGAATTTTCTTTTCCAATAGGTTGATCATAGCATCAAACAAGGCGCTTGGAGTTTTTGTGTTCATTGCAGTTCTTGTTTCGGTATTGCTGCCTGAGGTGGTTGTGCCGCCGGGGATGCCCCCGCCGGGAATGCCCCCGCCGGGGAAGCCGCCATTGGGTGCGCCCGTTCCGCCGCTCGTATTGCCTGCCGCCGCCGCGTTTGTGTTGTTGTTACCGCCTCGAATTAGGGTAGACATGTCTTGCCGCGTAAGCGACATGGCTGCAATGGCTTGCGTTTGTTTGGCGGTCAGTGTCTCTTCAATTTGGCGGGTGAGTCCGTTTATTTCTTCTTGTGCGGCGGTGTCGCTTTCGTTCAAGTCTTGTAAGACATAGAACATGGGTAGAAGTTCGGCGGCTTGTTCGGCGCTGATTGCGTTTTCGGTTTCTTCCAGTTTGATTGCGCCGAGGATCAATTTGGTTTGCGCGGGTAATTCCGTGGCGGAGCTTGTTCCGCTTGCGGCAGTTTTCGTCGTGTCTGCCGCACTAGCGCAGGCAGTTAAAATTAAGGGAATCAGAAGAGTTAAGAAGATTTTTTTATACATGCTGTTTGTCCTTTTTGGGGCAAGCCCAAGGTTAGAGTTTTATTCGTATCTTAATGCTTCAATTGGATCAAGTTTTGCGGCTTGATTGGCGGGGTAATAGCCAAAAAATGCGCCTACAATCGCGGCGGAGCCAAAGGCAAGCGCCACCGACCCAAGTTGAACTACCGTACGCATGTCGCTGAGTGAGCCGAAGATATACGCGCCGCCAATGCCAACCCCAATGCCGATTAACCCGCCGACCACACTGAGCATGAGCGCTTCGGTTAAAAATTGCAGGCGGATGTCGTCGGGCGTTGCGCCAACAGATTGACGAATGCCAATCTCGCGTGTGCGCTCAGTGACGCTGACCAGCATAATGTTCATAATGCCAATGCCGCCCACAATCAGTGAGACGCCCGCCACCCAAGCCAGCAGTGAGCGAAATGCCGAGGTCGTTGATTCCTGGGTGGAGATGATGTCTTGCTGGGTCGTGACGGTAAAGTCTGCCGTATCCAGGGTTAGGTCATGGCGTTTAACCAGCAAAAGCCGTGTTTGTGTGATGATGTCTTCGATGTTTTCATCGGGGTCAACTTCCACATAAATCATGCGGATGCTGTCGCCTAGAAAACGCGCAAACTGTGACGGCGTAAATTTTTGAAAGACTACTGTGATGGGCATGAAGATGTACGAGTCGTAGTTTGTGGTGCCAACCAAGCCTTTTTCTGCCATTACGCCAATTACCGTCATTTTGGTTGTTCCCACCGTAATGATTTGATTGATGGGGTCTTCTTCTCCAAAGAGTTCTGTGGCAAGCGCTGCGCCAAGCACCACCATTTTTTGTTTGCGATCTATTTCCTTGTCGGTGAAATACCGTCCGTCGGCAATTTCCATATCGCGCACCGAGGGGAAGCCGGAGGTTGTGCCGAGGATGGAAATATCTGCCAGAGTCAGGTCGCTGTATTTGATGTTGCTGCTTGAGTTTTGTTCCACCACCACCGAGGTGACACCGCTGACGCCTTCTTCGATGGCGGCGGCATCGTCAAAGACCAACCCGCCGCTGGGCGCCTGCCCAGGTCCGCCGCGTTTCATTGACCCTTGTATAAAGACCAGGTTTGAGCCAAGGGAGGTAATTTGCTCCTGAATGGTGGCTTCGGTTCCCGCGCTGATGGCAACCATGATGATGACCGCCGCGACACCGATGATGATTCCCAGCATGGTGAGAAACGAGCGAACCTTGTTCTTGAGTATGGCTTCCCATGCAATGCTTGCGGCTTCAGACAGTTTCATGCTTCACCTGTTTTTGTTGCGTGTTGTTGTGACCATTGTGTGTGATGAAATCCACCTTGCCATCCAACAGGCTGATGGTGCGCTGGGTGTGCGCTGCGATCTTTGGGTCATGCGTGACCATGACAATGGTGGTTCCCTGCGCGTGCAGGGTGTGCAGCAGGTTCATAATCTCTTCGCCAGAATGGCTGTCGAGGTTGCCGGTGGGTTCGTCCCCAATGACCAATACGGGGTCGTTAATCAACGAGCGGGCAATGGCAACGCGCTGTTGCTGCCCGCCAGAAAGTTCGTGCGGCTGGTGGTGAATTCGCCCCGAAAGCCCAACCATCTCTAATAATTTTTCAGCCTTTGCATCTGCTTCTTCCTGTTTGCGCGGATTTGAGTGATCGTAGAGTAATGGCAGGGTTACATTGCGCAGGGCAGAGGTGCGCGCCAGCAGGTTGTATGATTGAAAGATAAAACCAATTTTGTGGTTGCGTACGCCCGCCAATTGAACTTTGTTTAATTGGCTCACATCTTCGCCGTCTAAAAAATATTGTCCTGAGGTTGGTCGGGATAAACACCCAAGAATGTGCATGAGTGTGCTTTTGCCAGAGCCAGACTGACCCATAATTGCCACAAATTCGCCGGCTGCAATGGTGATGCTCACACCGCTCAAGGCGGCTACGCTAATGTCGCCCATGCCATAAACTTTGGTGATGTCCACCGTTTCGATAATTTTGCGTTGCGCGTTCATTGTGTCTCCGCAATGCCGGTGCTGATCACATCGCCCTGTTTTAGACCAGAGGTGATTTCGACTGAGGTTAAATCTTGAATGCCAATTTCCACCATTTGCAAACGCGGATTGCCGTTGGTCATCACGAACACGGCGTATTTTCCATTGCCGGCGTCGTGCAGGGCTTCTATTGGAATTAAGATGGCATTGGTTGCTTTGCCGCCAATCACATCCACTGCGGCGCTGGTTCCAAGCGGCAGGTTGAAGTTTGCCTGGTCTACGTTGGTTAGCTGCACAATTGCCCGCACCACCGAAGACCCCGATTCTGTGTACAAGCCTGGGTCTATTTGGGTGACGCTGCCTGTAAAGGTTGAATCGGGCAAAATGTCAAAAATCACTTCGGTGGGGTAGCCCACTTGAATGCTTGCCCAATCTGATTCGTCTAAAAATACTTCCAAATATTGCTGGCTTAAATCTGCAACGGTAATTACCGCTGTAGCGCCAACGGTGTCGCCGATGCTCATATCTATGGACATCACCGTCCCGTTAATGGGGCTGACCAGGGTTGTGCCTTCCAGCGCCGATTCCGCTTCCTTCAGATCAAGTTGCGCTTGCTCCAATTCACTCAACCCTGTGCCTGTGGCATCGGCTGGAATTTCGGCGCCTGTCAGCACGGCGTAGAGATATTCCGCTTCTTGCAGCGTGGCTTCTGCTTGCGTTACGCCTGCGCGCGATTCGGCAATGTCTGCATCGGTGGGGGCGGCAATGTATTTTGTGCCGCTGGTTTTATCCCACACGGTAAAGTTGTTGGGCAGATAATTCTCGTCGTAGTAATACCAGTTCCCTTTTAATTCGTCTTCGGCAAAGTCCAGGTAGGCTTCGGCTTTTTTTAGTTTTTCTTTCAAGTCTGTGTCGGTTGGGGATTCTTCCAGCGCGGCTTGCAGGTTTGTGATTTCCTGCTTGGATTCTGCCACTTCAAGTTCCCAGCGATACACGGCAGGGCTAATTAAATATGCCAGTTGATTTTGCGCCGTTGCCAGGCTGCTTTGCGCGGCGGCTACCGCTTCTTGGGCGGTTGCAATGGCAGCGGGGGAAGTCAGTTCAAGCAGGTTGCGTTTTGCCTGCGTATATTGCACCCGCACGCTGGAGTCATCTATGATTGCCAGAACATCTCCCTTGCCCACTACGTTGCCGACCTCCGCGTTAATCTTTAAAACCTGTCCGCTGGTTTTGAAACCCAAGTCTACTTCGTCCATCGAGATCAGCGTGCCGGTGCCGCTGGCGTAAATGACCAGGTCGCTTTTTCTGGCGACTGTGGTTTGCAGGGTTTCAGCGGCGGCGGTTTGTGTTTTTGCGGTGTTCATTTGAAAATAAGCCGCTCCGCCCCCAACGGCGAGTATCAGCACAAGAACAATGCCCCACCAGGTTTTTTTTCCGAACTTTTTAAATAATCTTGATTCTTCGACTTTTTCCAAAATGGCTTTAATTTTTGATGGTATTTTCATGGTTGAATTTTCCTTCACAAGATTCTTTTTGATACGTTTAGTATACGAAGTGGGTGTGAGTATCTTGTCATGGAATTATGAAGATATTGTGTGTATTCAAAAACGCCCGTCTCAAAAGAGGCGGGCGTTTTTGAAGCAAACTGTATGGTTGGCTTGGAACTTTGGTTTCAGCCGTTAATTTCACATGGCAAAACTACTCTGCTGTGTTTTCCTCTTTAACTTCTTTCGCATTTTCAACTTCTGTGCTGGGGCTTGCGGGCGTGATGGGAGCAGCAACCGCTTGTGCGCGGGTTAATCTCCAGCCGCTATTTTTGATGTATTTATAGCCAAGCCAGAGCAGCAGCCCCAGAACCGCCAGCCGAATAAGACCAAAGATGGGGGAGAAGAAGTTTATGCCGCCGTCACGTCGGTCATTACTGCGGCTGTCCCACTCCTGCCGCTCAAAACTGCCTTGCATGGCATGGGAGCTGCTGCCGCGCTGAAAGTTTTCCTGCATTGCCTGCGGCATCGTTTCAAAATTGCGGCTAAAAGTTGGGTGAGAAAATGAAGTGCTTTGCATCATCCCAACCCGAAAGCCGGCTGCGCCCACTGCGGTCAGCACAATCAATGTTAGTAAAATTCCCAGGCTGTAGGTTAACCATTTTTTAGTTTTCATATGTTCTCCAATGTTTTTAATTTAAACTTTTACAAATGAAACAAAAAGTTTCTTAACCCTATTTTCATGGCGGGCAATTACATGACAGTGGAGAAAATGTGTGAAACTTATGTGCAGACAATACCCGCAACCCGACCTGAAACAAGTACAATTGACAAAATGTCCGCACAAATCATCGTCACCTTAACCTTTCTTTTTATTGCGTCTCTGCTGCTTTTATGGAACATTCTGCGCGCCGACATTGTGGCGTTGATGCTAATGCTGGCTCTGGGCTTGAGCGGCATTCTCTCGCCGCAAGAGACATTCTCCGGCTTTAGCCGTTCCGCCGTCATCGTCATGTTCTCCGCTTTTATTTTGGCAGAAGGTTTGCGCCGCGCAGGCATTACCGAGCGCTTGGGCGCTTTTATCATTCGCCTGTTTGGTGTAAGTGAAGTGGGGCTGATTTTTGGCGTAATGACCGCCTCGGCGATGCTCTCGCTTTTTATGAACAACATCGCCGCCGCCTCTCTGCTCTTTCCCTCTCTGTCGGGCATGGCGCGCCGCTCAAAAGTTTCGCCCTCCAAACTGCTCATACCGCTGGCATTTGGAACCATCCTCGGCGGCATGGCAACCTTGCTCACCGCCACTAATATTATCGTCAGTGGGCTGCTGCGCGATGCAAACCTGGCTGGCTTTTCTCTAACCGATTTTGCGCCCATCGGTCTTCCACTTACGCTGGCGGGGATTCTTTTTATGGTTGGATGGGGGCGTAAACTGCTGCCGAGCCAGTCTCCTGCCGAGCGCCATGAAAGCGCCGCCGAGTCTGGCGACCTGCTTAACACCTATCAAATCTCTGAGCGGCTGCTGCGGGCAAGGGTTTGTGCGGGCGGCAGTTTAGACGGCGTGGCGCTGGAGGAAAGCGGGTTGCGCGAGCAATACAACCTGAACGTGATTGCCATTCAACGCGCAAAAAATACCATTACCCTCGAAGCCAAAACCATTTTAAAAGCGGAGGATGTACTTTTAATTATGGCGCGCCCCGAAGACAGCCTGCCCGAACCGCTTAAAGAATTTTTGGAGGTTTTGCCCTCAGGCGAATGGCAGCACGATTATTTTGCCACGCCCCACTTGAAAATATTTGAAGCCGCCATTGCACCGCGCTCGCACCTCGCCTCGCAGACCCTGACCGAAATTCGCTTTGGACAGAAATTTAACGCCAAAGTGCTGGCGCTTTGGCGGCATGGGCGATCCATCCGCACCCGCCTGGCAGATTTGCCGCTGGAGTTTGGCGATGGGCTATTGCTGCAAGGAACCGAAAAAAGCCTCAACCTGCTGCGGACGGAGCCTGGGCTGATTCTGCTGGCAGAATCAGCGCCTACCACGCGCATGACGCTGCGGGGCTGGTTCACCGCCCTACTTATGTTTCTCACTTTGAGTCTGGCTGTTCTTTTTCCCGATTTGATCGCCGAGATTATGCTGAGCGGCGCGGTGTTGATGGTCTTAATCCGCACCCTGAGCATGGATCAAGCCTACCGTGCTGTTGAGTGGCGCAGCCTGTTTTTGGTGGCGGGCATGTTGCCGGTTGGGGTGGCATTAACCAAGAGCGGCGCTTCTACCTTGTTTGCAGAGGTCGTCCTCTCTTCCTTGGGCGGGGCGGGGCATTTGGCTTTGCTGGCGGGTTTTGTCTTGCTGACTGTTGCCCTAACTCAAGTGATCAACGGTGCGGCGGCAGTCACCGTTATTGCGCCCATTGCCATTAGCGTTGCGCAGCAAGTTGGCATGGAGCCGCGCAGCATGGCAATGGCGGTGGCGCTGGCTTCTTCTATGGCGTTCATGTCGCCGCTGGGACATGCCGTCAATGTTATGGTTATGGGCGCGGGCGGCTACACCTTTAAAGATTATGCCCGCGTGGGGGTGCCGCTCACCATTCTGCTGGTCATCATTCTGCTCATCATTCTGCCATTGCTGATGCCCATTGGGTGACAGCCGCCTTCTTCCTCAAAATATTGAGAAGACATTGATTTGCCTAAAAAAACAGAATCAATGTTGAAATAAAAGGTATTTTATGATAAAAAATTTACAAGGCTTAATGTTGAATCAGTTGGGTACATGCCTGCTGCTCACCCCGCAAACTGAAAAGGAGAATATTTTTCGCCAAGCCCACGCCAAAACGATGGAACACTCATTCGGGCAATTTTAATCCCCCACTTTTATTTTTATGCAAACTTACAAAATCGGAGGAACACATGACTGAGCCAAGAAAGAAAATGACCCTGCCGGGTCTGTACAAAAAGGTTGAAGAAGGCACGCCAATTACCTGGCTAACCTGTTATGACTATCCTACCGCTTACATGCAAGATCAGGCAGGCGTGGACATGATCCTTGTGGGTGACAGCCTGGGCATGACCATGCTTGGTTACGACTCCACGCTGCCCGTGACGATGGAAGACATGATTCGCCATGCGGCGGCAGTGCGGCGCGGCGCACCCAATGTTTGGCTGGTCGGCGACATGCCCTACATGACCTATCAACCCTCAGTGGAAAGCGCCATCCGCAATGCCGGGCGTTTTATGGCAGAGGCAGGTTGTGACTGCATTAAACTGGAAGGCGGCGCAGCAATGGCAGACCGTATTAAAGGCATTGTGGATGCGGGTATTCCCGCCATTGGTCACTTGGGGCTTACCCCCCAATCTGCCAGCGCACTGGGCGGATTCAAATTACAGGGAAAATCTGCCGTGTTGGCAAAGAAAATTTTAGATGATGCCAAGGCGTTGGAAGAGGCTGGGGCTTTTTGTATTCTGCTGGAACTTGTGCCAGACCGATTGTGCAAACTCATCACCGAGCGCGCTGAGAACTGCATCATCATGTCGCTGGGTTCAGGTCCAGATGCGCATGGGCAACTGCTTATCTATCACGATGCGCTGGCTCTGTATCCAAAATTTAAGCCGCGTATGGCAAAAGTATTTGCGGATGCCGGCGCGGTCATTCGTGAGGGATTAAACGGCTACGTTAAAGAAGTGACCGAAAAAACCTTCCCCGCCCCCGAAAATTGGTTTGGTATGCCAGATGCAGAATACACCGCGCTCGAAGAACTGTTGAATATCGCCAACCCCGTTATTTTTGATGCGGATGAAGAAAAGCCCGAAAAAAAGAAATCCAAGAAAAATAAAAAAAATAAGTGAGGTATAAAAAATGGCAGCCTTGTTGAAAAAAATAAAAATTTCAAAAAGCCATTTGAAGGCAGTTAATGATGTTTTGCTGGATGACAACATGCAGGTAATGAAAGATTTTCTGGCGGTGATTGCCAAATATGGCACGCCAGAAGAAATTAATAAAAAACATCGCAAGGCGCGTAAAATGGAAAACCTCTTCAAACAGGTGGAAGCCAAAGCGCCAGACTACCTTAAAGATTTAAACTGGTTGATGGAACAGCGCGACAACGGCGCATTCATTCCCGTCAAAGCGTACCGCCGCAAAGTGTTAGGCGCAGCGGCAGATGCCATGAAGTTCAAGAATCAATCCGCTGTCACGCTTGAAGTTTCTGCCTTGCAATATTTCCCCTGGGTGCGCGTGATGGCAGAGCAAGCCATTGCCAACCAAACCCTGCTGCCGGGGCGTTTTATAAAAGTTCGCAACATGAAGGAACAAGAAGCGGATGGTGATCTGCCCGCAATTGCGGCAGCCATGAATATTATTGGCGCAAGTTATGTAGAAACGCTCGACACACGCGGTACAGACGGCTCCAATGTACACCTGGCAGGACCCGAAACTATAACCGGCTACTTTGGCGGCATTGGGCAACCTAACGACCACGCTCTGCAATGGTTGGATGAATTTTTGTACTATTACACAACCTACGGCGTGCGCCAGGTCTTGAATATTAATGCCGGCACTATTTTAATTGCGTTTCTGCTCTATCGTATCGGCGTGGATATTGAATTCAAAATTTCGGTGTACTTTGGCTCAGATAATCCATATCACGCCCTGTGGATTATGACGATGGCAAAACTTTTTAGCCGCGAAGACGGCTCCAGCCCGCTGGTGGGATTCAACTGGTCAAACTCGGTCAATAATCAAACAATGGAATTAACCGCCCAATTTCGCCAGGCGCTTGGTTTTGATCGGGTCGTGCGCTTTGAACATCACATCACCGAGACCTATAAAAGCATTGTGCGCCAGCCATACAACCGCCGCGCCGAACTGTTAGAGATTGCCAGCCATGTCACAAACATCGCCGCCAAGCACGAAGGCGGCGACCCGGAAGTAGACAGCGCCCGCGCTCACCCATCAGATATTCTTGAATATTTCCGCACCAAACAGGAGATCATCGCCAGCGGCGATTGGGACAACCTGCAAATCAACTTCCTGGA